>PYJE01000204.1:0-5161 GCA_003635305.1 Candidatus Poribacteria bacterium
GCCGAATTGGTTTTTCAAGGCAGCGCGCTCGCGAACAGAAAGGTTATGATTCCGAATGTAAGGCGGATTGCCGATAACGATGTCAAACCCCTCCCAAATCCCAAACATTCGTTCCGGGGCGAACCACTCAGCAACTGCGTGCGTATCATAGCGGTCCCACGATGCAATCTTCTCCGCATCCGCCGCGGGCATGCCGACTTCGCGTAATTCCGCCGCTAGTGCCTTGCGCAACGCTTCGTCTCTATTTTTACATGCCTGCTTTTGTTGACGCGTGATGGCGTGAAAATGACGTTCGCCGTTCAGAACCAGTTCGCGCTCAAGTTCTTGCGTTTTCTGGCTCGTGAGCGTCGGTTCGCCTTTCAAGCCGAGTAGCGTATTCGCGGCGAGGAAGCGCGTCTCCAAATTCGGCAGGGGACGGATGCCGAAGTTCTCCGCCTCGCTATCTGGTTCTTGCTCAATGGCGAGGGATATGAAAAAGCGGAGTTTCGCAATCTGACACGCCACCGGCTGGATATCTACACCGTAAATGCAGTTCTGGATGAGGTAGAGTTTCCTGCCGTAATCGTTATAGCGGTTCGCCGCGGAGAAGACGTGTTCGATGCCCGCAAGTGCCGCCTCTCGGCTGTGCGCATCGGGAATGGTTGCCGCCTGGCGAAGTTGCCGCTCCTTCCAATGCGCATTCCGCGGATCCAGTTTCTGTAGGATTAGCACCAGTTTATTCAGGATACCCATCGGAAAGGCACCGGAACCGACGGCTGGATCGATGATTTTGAGCGCGTCTATCGCCGCAATCATCGGTTTGAGCTCTTCCTCGTGAATGAGATGCGTGTTCGGTTCATCGGCGTTGCCTTGCGCTTCATAAGCGAGCAAATCGTCACGGAGCCGCTCCTCCAAAAACCGCTTGTCCCCATCAAAAGGCTCCACCTTCTGCAGAAAATAGGCGATGAGGGCTTCATCTACCATGTAATCCACAATCTGGCGCGGTGTGTAGTAAGAACCGGTGGCTTTGCGCGCTGTCGATTGCGTTTCCGGGTTATAGACACCGAGCAGGTTCTCGAACACCTGCCCGAGCAGCTCCGGGTCGAGTGCTACCTCCTGCTCTATCGGTGTGTTTTCCTCAACGGTAAACTTATAGTGCGCAAATAGCGGGAAGAGCCCTGCTTTTTTGTCAAAGAACAACTTTGCAGGGACGTGCAATTTCCGCTGGGCGTTTGCGTCGTCGGTAAAGCAATCCACCCGAATACCGCCAGCGCGCGTCGTCTCAAATGTATCTAGGCAGTCAAACAGCCCCCCGTTGACGAACGGCACCTGCTTGAGGTATGCTAGAAACGCATCGGGCGTGTTGAGCAAATCGGCGTAGCGATACTTGTTGGCATCGCGATGCGTTTGGACATCGCGCCGACTAAAGACGCGCTCGCTTATCGGCGTGTTGAGCGTCGCGAAGAAGAGGTTCTGCAGCATCGCCTGATAGTAATCCGACGTTTCCGGCGAGAACTGGTTCAGGTGCCCCGCCGCGGGTTCTTCCTCAAAGAGCTCCTCAGGCACCAACTTCTTCTCTTTCAAGAACCAGATGAAAAGCAGGCGCGTGATGAGACGGATAACTTGCAATTGCGGTGCATTGTCGGGAAAGCGGCATTCGGCAATTGCCCATTGATACCACGCATACAACTCGCCGTAAAATTTTCGGTTGAGTGCCTCGGTGTTCAGAATGTTTTCCCACGCTTTGTGCAGCGTCTCAAAACTGTGCACCTCTTCGGTTTGGACGAGGCTATCCAGCGAGAGTTCGGCGAGGATGTCCAAATGCGCGCGATGCGGTGCGCGCAGATTGATATCCTTGATGAGCGTGACTTTCTCCAGAATGTGCCTTCTGCCCCCCCCTACTGCCGCAGCGGTTCGCTCACGCCTATCCCATCGCCTGTTGATAATCGCCAGCGTCAGCGCGTCGCCGTGGTGAAACATCACCATGATAGGTTGCACGATTTGCGTGTTGATAAAACGGGTGATGTCGGCGAGTTGTGTGCGCGTCCAATTTTCGCCGGCGAGTTTCACGGCGACGAAGATGTAGGAGAGCATCAGGTCCTTCTCAAGTTGCGCCGGTTCAAACAGCATCTCCTGCCGGTTGATTTCCGTATCGGTAATCTGGAAGAGGAGATGGAAGGCGTGCCAGTCGTCCATGCGGATTTTATCGGGTGCGACGGCGCGAAGGCGGTTCCACCTCTCCGCGTCCAAAGCGGGATATCCGGTTCTCTCGCTGTGGTAGCCGAGTGTGTTGAGGAGCCGCGTGGCGGCATCGCGCAGTGGCGCGTCTGCCAAGTTCTGGAGTGTATCGACGATGTCCTGTTTCAGCATGTTCTTCATCTCTCTCAAGGGATGGATAAAATCTAACTAGGATTCGGGCGATTCACCAGGTCTGCCAGATACTCAGCGATTTTGTCGGTAATCTGCTGTGCATCGACATCGGCGAAGTTGAACAACTCTTTCAGCATCGGCGAAATCACACCGGTGTCAAGCAGCGCGTTCGCCAGTTTGCCCATGTTGTTCCGGTTGATGCCGCCTTGCCCATCGGTGTTCCCCATATCCAAGATCTTGATACTGTCAATCTTCTCAACGGGTTTCACCATCTGCTCGATAATCTCAGGGGCTTCCTCAATGAGCTCCAAGATGGCCTCCTGCACGAGGACGCGTTGTTCGGCGACGTTACGCGCTTCGTATTCCGCCATTTCGCCTTGCGCTTTTGCGCGCGCTTCGGCAAGCACCGCATCGGCCAGACGTTCAATAGGCTGCGCCTGCGCCTCCGCACCGATAATGGCGACTTCACGCTGCCACTCCGCCTCTTTCACCTGCTCGGTTGCTGTCACGTTCACCTTGGCACCCATGCGTTCTGCCTCCGCAATCAACTGCTCCTTCTCCGCAAGGGCCGTCACCTGCTGTTTCTGGGCGACATCGATATTCCTATCCTCGTCGCTCAACGTCACGCGCAATTCCTGATTAATGCGCGACTGCTCCACGCTAAGCGTTCTGGCAATTTCGGCGAGTTCAACTTGACGAACCTGGTCGATCTGGGCAGTTTCAACGACGAGATGCTTCTCAATCTCGCGCTGCTGGACTTGCTGTTCCTGTCCGAGTCGTTCGGTTTGGACGAGCAAGTCGCGTTCAATATCGCGTAAGGAGACGGCTTCTTCCTGAGCGATGCGCGCCTTCTCGACGAAGAGTTCCTTCTCAATCTCACGCGTTTCTACTTGCTGTTCCTGTGCAAGCCGCGTTACCTCTACGGCAAGCGTCTTAGCAATTTCGGCGAGTTCGACTTGCCGGAGCTGATCGATCTGGGCGGTTTCAACGACGAGATGTTTTTCAATCTCACGTTGTTGCACCTGCTGTTCCTGTCCGAGTCGTTCGGTTTGAACGAGCAAGTCTCGTTCAATATCGCGTAAGGAAACTGCTTCTTCCTGGGCGATGCGCGCCTTCTCGACGAAGAGTTCCTTCTCAATCTCACGCGTTTCCACCTGCTGCTCTTGGACGATGCGGGTGACTTCCACAGCAAGTGTCTTGGCAATTTCGGCGAGTTCGACTTGCCGGATCTGGTCGATCTGGGCAGTTTCAACGACGAGATGCTTTTCAATCTCGCGCTGCTGGACTTGCTGTTCCTGTCCGAGTCGTTCGGTTTGGACAAGCAAGTCGCGTTCAATATCACGTAGGGAGACTGCTTCTTCCTGGGCGATGCGTGCCTTCTCGACGAAGAGTTCCTTCTCAATCTCGCGAACGGCGAGAGTCTGCTCCTGCTCGATTTTCTGCATCTGCACGGCGAGATACTGCTCAATCTCGGCGAGTTGGACAACTTTGGATTGCTCAATCTGCTGCGTCTCAACGATGAGGTTTTTCTCGATTTCGCGTTCGGCGACAATCTGTTCCTGTTGCACGCGGGCGACTTCCACGTCGCGATTCATCTCAATCTCGCGTTCTTGGATAGCCTGTTCCTGAGCGATGCGCGCCTTCTCAACCTCCTGCTTCATCTCGTATTCGCGTTCTTGGACACCCTGGTCCATTTCGTATTGGAACTTGAGGGTTTCTGCTTGTCGTTCAGCGGCGACGAGGGCGATATTCCGCTGCTGGTCTGACTGCGCCCATTCCTGTTCTTGTTCCGCCTCTAATTGCTGAATGCGTGCATCCACCTCAATCTGAATAATCGCGACCTCTTTTTCCCAGACGATGCGTGCTTTTTCGCGTTCTTGCTCGGCGGTAATTTCCGTAATTTCACGGATACCGACAGCATCGAAGCGGTTCTCCATGTCCAACGTCTCGACGGGTGTCTGATCGACCCGGATGATGGAGACAGTCTCCAGCGTTAATCCGTTTTGAGTTATCAAGTCGTCGCCGCAGGCGGATTGCACTTTATCGGCGAATTCTTGGCGTTTTTGAAGCAGGTCTTGAATGTCACTTTCGGCGGCGACGCTTCGGAGCGCGCCTTCGAGTTTGGGCTCAATAAGTTCGCGCACGGTTTCGGGAGTCATCGATTTATCGCCGAGTGCCTGCGCGGCGCGGAGGATATCGTTTTCTGCGGGTTCAACTTTGAGGTAGAAGACTACCTCGACATCGCCGCGGTTGAAATCATAGGTAATCAAGGCCTCTGGCCCTTCTCGGATTACCTCAATCCGGATGGTATTGAGTGAGATTTCCTTGATTTCATGAATGATGGTGTTTACCCAAAGGCCGCCGGTGATGCGGATTTTCTCTCTCGCGCCACCGGTTCGGACGAGGGCGACATCCGCTTTGGGTATCCGATAGCGGATGACGGTTGCGGCGAAAGCGACAAGAATGGCGACGAGGACAGCGGCGAAGGCACCAAAGATGCGCACGACTTGGCCCTGCCCGAAACTGTCAAGGTTCTGGTAGACAAACCATCCGACAGCCAGCGCGACGGCAATTAAGAAAACGAAAACGGCTATGAAACGCATTTTTTCTTGTTCCTCTAAGGACGTTTGTTGTTGGAAGTTCGCGGGGGACAGGCCCCCGCGCTACGGTGTCCGGATTTACGGTTATTGAAAGTTCGTGGGGACAGGCCCCCGCGCTACGGTGTCCGGATTTACGGTTATTGGAAGTTCGCGGGGGACAGGCCCCCGTGCTACGGTGTCCCGCTTCAAGGTTAACGGAACATGGCGAAGCT
>PYJE01000204.1:5181-5340 GCA_003635305.1 Candidatus Poribacteria bacterium
CCTCTCCGCGTCCAAGGCCGGATACCCGGTTCTCTCGCTGTGGTAGCCGAGTGTGTTGAGGAACCGCGTGGCGGCATCGCGCAGTGGCGCGTCTGCCAAGTTCTGGAGTGTATCGACGATGTTCTGTCTAAGCATGTTCGTTATCTTTCTCCAGCGTAC
>PYJE01000204.1:5360-5619 GCA_003635305.1 Candidatus Poribacteria bacterium
GACGCTTCGGAGCGCGCCTTCGAGTTTGGGCTCAATGAGTTCGCGCACGGTTTCGGGAGTCATCGATTTATCGCCGAGTGCCTGCGCGGCGCGGAGGATATCGTTTTCTGCGGGTTCAACTTTGAGGTAGAAGACTACCTCGACATCGCCGCGGTTGAAATCATAGGTAATCAAGGCCTCTGGCCCTTCTCGGATTACCTCAATCCGGATGGTATTGAGTGAGATTTCCTTGATTTCATGAATGATGGTGTTTACCCAA
>PYJE01000204.1:5639-15366 GCA_003635305.1 Candidatus Poribacteria bacterium
TACCCAAAGGCCGCCGGTGATGCGGATTTTCTCGCGCGCGCCACCGGTTCTGACGAGGGCGACATCCGCTTTGGGTATCCGATAGCGGATGACGGTTGCGGCGAAAGCGACAAGGATGGCGACGAGGACAGCGGCGAAGGCACCAAAGATGCGCACGACTTGGCCCTGCCCGAAACTGTCAAGGTTCTGGTAGACAAACCATCCGACAGCCAGCGCGACGGCAATTAAGAAAACGAAAACGGCTATGAAACGCATTTTTTCTTGTTCCTCTAATGACGTTTGTTGTTGAAAGTTCGCGGGGGACAGGCCCCCGCGCTACGGTGTCCGGATTTACGGTTATTGGAAGTTCGCGGGGGACAGGCCCCCGTACTACGGTGTCCCGCTTCAAGGTTAACGGAACATGGCGAAGCTACTTTGTTGGGTGCGGTATCGGCCCTTGAGCGGTTGGCGCGGCGAAGTCTGCCACGCAAGGTTCGCTAAGTAACAGAGGGCATTTTCAATAAGCGGTTTGGCTATCGCCGTGCGGTAGGCATCCCGCGTATCCACGGCGAAAGCGACGTAGTAGCCTTCACCCCACTGCAGCTGCACGCTGACAGCATCGCCGTTGTCCTCTCGTACTGCTAATTTGCGGTAACTCGGGTCGGTTGTTACCCAATGATCATCGGTAATGAGCGTATCAACGTTAATTTTATGCGGCCAGGTAAACAAGCCGGTCTTCTGGCCATCGTCAATAATCTTGAGATTACAGTCGGAGGAGTTGACTACGGTGATGGGATGCCTGTCCACCGGCAGCCAATCGCCGCGCCAACTGGGTTCCGTGGTATGCACGCCGTCAGGTGGCGTGATATTGTTATCCATGGCGGATGCCCAGACGATGCCGCCTTTCCTGACAAAGTCTTGAATTGCCGCGTCGGCATCTTCGACAAAATATTCGCCATCGTGGCCGGTAGCGAACCAAGTAAACCAGATAATATCGTATTCAGTCAGCGTGACGCTGGAGAGGTTGATGGCGTTGTTGGCATCGCCACGGTTGTCCGGATTGTCGTTGATATGCACGGTGGTAAATTGGAATTCTAGTCCCTCTACTGTGGTGAGTGATTCGAGCACGGCAGGCTCCCCGGTCAGGTTATCGCCGACGACAATGAGGACGCGGAAGGCTCCGGATGGCACAATCTTTACGGAGGAGATGATGTCGGAAAAGGATTGCGAATGTGGGAGAGAACGGAGGTTCCGAATGGCGAGTTGGAATTCCTGTGTACTCAGGTTAAGATTTAGCCGTCTGCCTTCAAAATTGACGTGTTCATAGAAGATGACGTGACACCCGCGGAAGGGGAAACTAGGACCGCGCTGGATGCGGATTGAGGAAATGGTGTCGTTCATGCCGATGTCAAACATGGAGCTGACATCGCGCATGATGATGCTCCGCTGCCCACTGAAATCGACATCGCGGAAGACTTCGATGATGACAGGGACAGCCCCATATTCGGGGGGTGTGGGATGCGCAGAGGGACTGAAACTTATGGCGGTGATGGCATCGCCGAAGTTGTAGGGTATCTCGTGTATGTTGGGGTAGAATCCGGGGGCGAGGACGAGCCGCTGCCCGCGATAGTTTTCATGTTCGTGAAAAATGGCTTTGTAGTTGGGCGATGCGTTGAAGCCGGGGCCTTTGTAAATCTTGATTGACGAGATGATGTCTTGCGCGCCAATTTCGGCGGTGTTGGATATCGAGTCGATGAGTGTGACTTTGCGTCCGTGAAAGTTGACGTGTTCAAAGACTTCAACGATGAGTCGGGGCATGTTTGTCATGAGATGTCTCCTTCTTTATCAATTAGGATACCATTAAAAAGGCAATTTTTTCAAGAAAAAATGTTATTTTGTTATTTTTGCTTAGGGCGACTCAGTTTTCGGAGACACTGTAAGGACAGATTTCTATATGGCACTGTTTTTTTCCTTGCTACTGCGAGAAAAATGTGGTAGAGTATGCATAGACAGCAGCCCGATACAAGGTGGAGGATTTTTCGATGTCCTATAAGCGCGCACTCATCATTATTTTGATTATAGGGTTCAGTGCCGCCCTCGTTTATTTTCTGGTGACGGTGGAGCGGACTCTGATGCAACGGACAGCAGCATCGCGTCCTGTCGCGCTGCCCTATCACTGGATGGGCAATATCAGCCAAGCGGGCATTGCTGAACCTTCGGGTATCACGTATCATCCGATGCGCCGGAGTCTGTTCGTGGCAGATGATTCGGGGAGTATCTGGGAGATAGACGCGACAGATGGCGCGCTGGTGCAATCGAAAGCGGTAAATGGACGGGATTTGGAGGGCATCACGGTAAACCCTGTCACGGGGCTGCTCTACGCGGCTGTTGAAGATGAGGAGGCGATTCTGGAAGTTGACCCGGGTACGTTGACGGTTCGGCGAGAGTTCAAGATTGCGCGGGATTTTGAGGGGGCGCAACTCCTGAAAAAGGGCGGCATGGGCATCGAGGCGATTGTTTTTGTGCCGGATGCGAAGCATCCCGAAGGCGGCACGTTTTGGGTGGGAAATCAGTCATTTAGCCTGAAGCCGAAGGATGAACCGTCGGTTGTGTGTGAGGTGGTTGTGCCGCTGCGTTCTTCGCAGGCGCGAAAGGCGGCGGGAACTATCGTCGGTTTCTATCGGATGGATTTCATTGACATTTCTGGGCTGGCCTACGATGGAAGGGCGGATTGCCTGGTGTTGATTAGCGATACGACGAATCTTTTAGTGGAATTGAAGCGGGATGGGACGGTGCTACATCGGTATCTCTTGCCCGGAGACGAGCAGGAAGGAGTGGTATTGGATGGGCTGGGCTATCTGTATATTGCGCAGGAGAGTGGCGAGATTATCAAACTGGCAGACAGGCGGTTGCGTTAAGGCAGGGCCTGGACAGATAGAGAAATCTGTCCAGGCTGTGGGCATGCATTAGACGTGCGCGGCGAGAAGTGCGATAACCTGGTCAAACGGTTTATCGGGGAACATAGCCGCGAGTGCAAATCTGCCCCGGCGTTGATGAATGCTTGGAGGATTTCAAGGCATTCGTCAATGCCACCGTCCCGCGGGCCATACCATGTGCCGATTGCGATAAGGAGGGGTGACATTTCGCAAGCACTGGGCTTCTGGTTTTGCACGACATCGTAGCGGAACTTGGTTTTGACAAGGGCACCCGGGTCTGCGCCGTATTTGAGCAATAGCCGCACCTTTTCGGGTTGGTAGACTTCGCAGGCAAAGGCGAGAGCTTCTGTCAGCACGGACGCGGAGGAAAGTTTGCGGGTTGCAAGCAGCGATTCGGTGACTTCCAGACTGAAGGTTTGCACGAGGGATTCTGCCAAATCCTTGGAGATGTCTATTTGCGCCTCGGTTGCGGCGGAGCATAGGAAATCGAGGCTTTCTGTTCGTCCATACGTGGCGGCAATTGCGACGGGCCGAAGCACAATTTGGTTGCCACAGACGAAAGGCTGCGTTAGCAGTTGTGGGTTGGCGGCGAGAGTGCGCTGGATTCTCCCCAGCTCATTCATGATAATGGCGGCACCTAAGTCGGGAGTTGCGCCGTTTTCAACGAGGAGGTTGTAGATACCCATCCGGGATTCGGCTTCAAAGAGGAAATGGTGCCACGGTTTCACGAGCAAATCCATGGGTGCTTTGCCTTGGGTTTCGCCTGCGGTGACAAGCGATGCGTCGGCTTCGATGAGGACTTTGGCGGTTTCGGTGCGGGCGTAACGTGCAGCGATTGCGAGGAGGCTGATGCCTCTCCATCGCCCTGGAATGTTGAACCGTTGTTGCAGCACCTGCGGGTGGCTATGAATGTGCGCTTCAACGCGTTCAACGTCGTTCATCACCACGGCGGCTACGATATCAGTCTTCGCGCCGTGCTCTATCAAGGTGTGATAGAGTTGTGGTAAGCAGTGCTCGTCAGGAAGGATGATTTTGTGAGTTGCCACGGCTTGGACAGGCGTGCGTCCCCGTTCATCCTGCGCGGTAATCAGGCCCGGGTCGGCGGCGAGCAGCTCCTCTACCGTCTGGATATCAGCTGGCACAAGTTATCTCACAGGCGTGTGGAGTATCTTGAACAAGTCGGGGGCTGCGTCCGGGCCGCGGTTCAGGCGGAGCACCTCTTCCTTGAGCTGCGTCCAGTTCGCAAACCGGTATTCACGGGCAATGACGAGTTGCGCGTCTTGCAAACCGCACGCTGCGCGTTGGATTTCTGCCTCGGTGGCAGTGGCGAGTTTCGGGAAAGACGCGCGGATACGATGGCACGCGTCGACAGAGCCTTGGCGGTGCGCCTTAAGCAGCTTCTTGGCTTGCGACTTAAGGTGTTCAAGGCTCGGATTGGGTGGAAGTTGCTTGAATTGCATGAGAATCTCCTCTCTGGTATTGGGCCTGGTGTCCGCATTGTCAGGCAAAGAAAGAAGATTTCGATTGTTGTGAAAAAGCAAGGCAGGTTGAACCTTTCCCGCGGACTGGAGGTTTCCTTGCTGACCTGGGATTAATTATACCATATTAGCACGCGGTTTGTCAAATGAAAATGCGGGGATGGTTAACTTTCCGTATCGATGAGGCGGAGCACGGCAATCCCCGGCATCAAATCTAAAAGAGGCGTGAGGGAGGAATACTGCTCCCCTGTCCAGCCGATGTCTGCGCGCCACAGGACTTGCACGTTCCCTTCGTTATAGAGAACGCCTGTCGCCAGTTTCTCGCCGTTAGCGTCTTCTAATTGGAATTGTCTGCGGCGTTTCGCATTCATGGGGACTTCCTCAGATTGTAGGCACGGCGAGGGACAGGCCCTCGCCCTACGGATTTAGGTGGGATGAAAAGGGGAGAACGCATCACAACATAACAAAATCGGCATCCACGCGGTGCGGGATGATACCTGCTTGGTGTCCTCGGATGAGCAGCTCGCGCACGCCGGCTCTCCCTTTTTCACCGTAATCAAGGGTGTAGTGGTTTACATACATGCCGACGAACCGGTCGGCGAGGGATGTCTCCATGTCGCGCGCGTAAAGCATTGCGTATTCAAGCCCGCGTTCGCGATGCTCCAGCGAATACTGGATGCTCTCTTTAAGCAATGCGGTGATTTTCCGAATGTTCTCGGGGCCGAGGTCGCGGCGGATGACGTTCGCGCCGAGAGGGAGTGGTAAACCGGTTTCGTCGTCCCACCATTCTCCTAAGTCAACAATTTTGTGGAATCCCTCGCGCTCATAAGTCAGTTGTCCTTCGTGAATGATAAGCCCGGCATCAACGTCGCCTCGCTGGACTGTCGCTAGGATTTCATCGAAACGGCACGTTACCGCCTCAAAATTGGGTTGATAGAGCCGCATCGTCAAATAGGCGGTTGTCATCTCGCCGGGAATGGCGACGCGCTTGCCGGCGATGCTCTCCATCGGATTTTTGGAGACGACGAGGGGGCCGTATCTATCGCCGATGCTCGCGCCGCACGGCATGAGGATATAATCGTTGGCGACGTAGGCGTAAGCGTGAACGGAAATCGCGGTGACTTCCAATTCCGCCGCGAGCGCGCGCCGGTTTAACGTCTCGATGTCTTCAATCACGTGGACGATTTCAAACGGCTCAGTCGGAATCAGCCCTTTGGCGAGGGCATAAAACATGAATGCATCGTCGGAGTCGGGACTGTGTCCAATCCGAATTGTCTCAAGTTGTGGCATGAAGGGTTCCTTTGTTCTCATTGCTTGCAATTTTCACAATGTCTCGTTAGTTAGTCAAGTCTTGACAACGTCAAGACGGCCTGGTGAGTGAACGCTATCGGCGCGAGTAACCATCGCCGAACGCATTGCGAAAAACAAAAAATGCAGAAATACCTTTATCTTATGGCGATGCCAGACCGGCTGATGGAATTAGTGACGGCTGAATGCTTTGCCTTAACGGCATCCACACCGGATTCACACGGCATCGCCGTTTCAGAAATGTGTGTTGACGCGCGCCGGGGCGCGTATCTCAAAAGCTGCACCGAAGTGCTTTTTCAAGCGACAAGCGTGGCGGAACTTTGCACGAAAATCCGTGCCACCGATTTACATGCCGACGCGTTTCGGGTATCTATTGTGAAGAAGCCGCGTAACCTTCAGGTAAGCACCACGGAACTCGGTAGGCAGATTGGCGGTGTCATCGGCGGTAAACCGAACCTGACGCAACCAAATATTGTTTTTCCTACGGTTGTCACCGAAGACAGACTATGGTTCGGGCGGCTCCTCTCCGAATCCGATGGCGCGTGGCAGGCACACAACCGAAGGCCGCACGTGACTTCTAGTTCGCTCCCCGCGCGGCTCGCGCGCGTGCTAGTCAATTTAGTTTTGGGCAGCCCCTTGACAACAGGTGCCGAATTCACATTGCTCGAGCCGTGTTGCGGCACGGGCACGATTGTGATCTCTGCGGCGCATCTCGGTGTCAAAACCGTCGGTTACGACATCAACCCGCGGATGGTAGGCGCGACAAGCAAGAATCTGGTGCATTTTGGACTCAACGCAACGGTGCATTTAGGGGATGCGCGAGAGATTCGCGGGGAATTCAGTGCTATCGCCACAGATTTGCCCTACGGCATTGCGCTTGTCAAAGATACTTTTCGGGATGCAGAGATTCTGGCGAACCTGCGGCACTGCGCCCCCAAAATCGGGTTGATTGATATTCGCGATATGCGTCAACCGCTGGCAGATGCCGGTTATCGGATTGAGACAATCATTCCTGTGCCTAAGCAGAACCTCGTTCGACGCGTTTTTATTGCAACGCGTGTATCTTGAGGGGGGTTCGGCATGGCAAGAGCCTGTCGCTCGCCCTACGGGTTGATGAAGTGTGCAATGCTTTGAAGTTGTGATTGGAACGTTTCCACTGCACTGCGCCGGATGCGCAACGTGAGGAGCGGCTCTGGGGTATAGTCAATCTTGAAGACTTGGGCTCCCATTCGTTTACATCGGTTCACGACAGTGCCGATGTGCGCGTAAGACACCTTTAACTGCAACTCCTGATATGCGATACGCGTTTCAATAGTGGCGTTTTGGAGGCATTCCCGCGCGCACTGTCCGTAAGCCCGAATTAACCCGCCAATGCCGAGGTTAATGCCGCCGTAATACCGCGTAACGACACAGACTGTGTTGGATAATTCGTTCGCCTGAATCGCGGCGAGGATAGGCGGCCCCGCGGAATGCGTCGGTTCACCGGCATCGGTGGCATAGTCGCGCTTCTCCGAACCACTGCCGATGCTGTAAGCGTAGCAGTAGTGCGATGCCTTTGGATACCGTTCCCGCACTTCCCCCAGAAACGCTTTCACCGCTTCGGTGCTATCTACCGCTGTCGCCTCACCGAAGAACCGCGATTTCTTGACAACATGTTTGGTATAAGCAATGCCTGCTACCGTTTTATATTTCAATTCCAACCCCTAGTCATCGACAACGGCGATGATGGATTTACGCAAGGAAACGTATCAGAACGCTTTGCGAACGACAAAAGCTCAAAAAACTTGCCCGATTGAGAAGGTGTAAATTGCTTCGCCCTGGGCAATGTAGACGCGCTCGTCCGCTGCCGCTGCGGGTGTGAATTGTGGCGTATAGGCGGCGTTCACTATTAGACTGCCAAATCTCACGCCGAGCCCGAAACACACCCCTTCCGCTTTCCAGAGCCGTTCCTCCGTTTCAAAAGTCTCCGCGTCTAGGAGAAGCACGGAGGCATACCGCTTCTCAGTGTCGCGCAGGTAGCCGATGCTGCAGCCGATGCGTTCGCGATACCACACTTCAATCCCGATATTGGCGCGGATGCCATCGCGGAATGGGGGATGTGCGTCAAGCCCAATGCGGAACGCGACATCTGACATCTGGCGGCGATAGGCGATACCGGCGACAACATCGCGTTGCATCGCGCGCGCGATAGTTGTATCGGAAAACGACAACCCGTTGCTCAAATTTCGCACCACAACGCCTACTTGAATGGCATCGCCGAGCTGCTGGATAATGCCAACGTTATAGGCGTAGCCGTGCCCGAGGTGTTCATTACCGGCGGCATCGGCGACTTTGGAACGGAGCCACTTCGCATCGAACCCTATCCCGGTGCCGCCGAAGAAGTTGACACCGTAACTGAGCCCGAGCGCGATGTTGTTTTCTGGAAAACTGTTGAGAGCCTTCCCTTCATGATTGACGCGGCGAAACGCACCCTCTTGCGCGAAAGCGAAGCCCAAGCCGAGAGTGCCAGTCTTTCCCAGCGGAAATGCCCAGTTCAACGTCTGAATGCCGGCTGCGCGTTGTTCATATTGCCTGTCATCGTTGTAGACGTTATCTGATAGAGCATCTCGCCGTGAAATTGTCGCGATGGTGCGCGGAAAACGGCGCGCATGGAGAGCGAACCGGCTCCCCTCCGCAACGCTAATGCCGGCAGGATTGCTGCCGAGGGCGTTCGCGCCTCGGGTCGTGCCGACGAAACTGCCCCCCATTCCGTCGTGCTCCGCACTGAGCAGTTGTTTCAGAAACCGGTCTGCCGCCGCTGTCGTGTTTGCAGCGGCGGCAACACCGCACCAAAGGCATAGAAAGCAGATTAGGTAGGGAACCCCATGATGGTATTTCAATTGTGTGCTCCTCGCGTTGTTGCATCGAGAACGGTTGGCAGCGAATGCCGGCCCTCCGGGAGAACTCGCCTACTGCACAGGTTAAAATCGAGAACGGGAGGGCTCGCTTACTGCACAGTAGTGCTTATGCGTAGCAAAGCGTCACGTGTGCCACAGCATACGCCCGCGTGTGAGACATCGTAACGAACGATGCACCGATGCCGAGTTCGGCTGCATATCGCTGGACTTCGCCGTGCAGGACGAGTTCCGGTTTTCCGACAGCGTTTGCCTGAATTTCTACATCTCGCCAACGCATGCCGGTGGTTAAGCCTGTTCCGAGTGCTTTCAGCGTTGCCTCTTTGGCGGCGAATCGGGCGGCGAGTCTCCACTGTCGCGAAGGCGGTTCCCCACAATACGCGAGCTCCTGTTCGGTGAACACTCGCCTTTCAAACGTGTTGCCCCATCGGTGGGCGGCATCTCGGATACGCGCTACCTCAACGATGTCAATCCCTGTCCCGTGAATTTTGTGGTAGTGCATCGGCTTTCATCATCTTCTAGTTCGCTCCAATACTCGCCGAACTTACTCAACTCCTGTCCAAACTTTCGTGAAATTTGGTACCGAATTCTGCGAACTTCCCTAATGACTTCGCTCGTTTCGTCAAAATCTTTTTCCATAAATTACCGATAGAGCGCGTCTGTCATGCGCGCTGCGCGGGATACAGTTTTGACATCATGCACCCGAACGATATCCGCACCGTGCGCGATGGCCCAGCACACCGTCGCCACAGTGCCTTCGCCCCGCTCGTCTAACGGAAGGTCCAACACAGTCCCGATAAAGGCTTTCCGTGAGCTGCCGATGAGCATCGGTTTGCCGAGTTCGCGGAATGCGTCAAGCCGTTTCAAAATCTCCAGATTATGCGCTGTAGTCTTGCCGAATCCGATGCCCGGGTCGGCAATGATGCGTTCCGGGGCAATACCGCTTGCTTCCGCCAATTGAACCCGTTCCTGCAGCCACTGCCGAATCTCATCGACGACATCGTCGTAATGCGGTGCCAGTTGCATGGTGCGCGGCGTGCCTTGGATGTGCATCAAGATGACACCCGCTTCCATTTCGGCGACGACGGCTGCCATCTCCGCGTCACCGTGCAAGGCTGTGATGTCATTAACC
>PYJE01000204.1:15386-40064 GCA_003635305.1 Candidatus Poribacteria bacterium
CCCCCCATTCCATCGTGCTCCGCACTGAGCAGTTGTTTCAGAAACCGGTCTGCCGCCGCTGTCGTGTTTGCAGCGGCGGCAACACCGCACCAAAGGCATAGAAAGCAGATTAGGTAGGTAACCCACTGATGGTATTTCAATTGTGTGCTCCTCGCGTTGTTGCATCGAGAACGGTTGGCAGCGAATGCCGGCCCTCCGGGAGAGCTCGCCTACAGCACAATACTGCTTATGCGTAGCAAAGCGTCACGTGTGCTACTGCATACGCCCGCGTGTGAGACATCGTAACGAACGAGGCACCGATGCCGAGTTCGGCTGCATATCGCTGGACTTCGCCGTGCAAGACGAGTTCCGGTTTTCCGACGGCGTTTGCCTGAATTTCTACATCTCGCCAACGCATGCCGGTGGTTAAGCCTGTGCCGAGTGCTTTCAGCGTTGCCTCTTTGGCGGCGAATCGGGCGGCGAGTCTCCACTGTCGCGAAGGCGGTTCCCCACAATACGCGAGTTCCTGTTCGGTGAACACTCGCCTTTCAAACGTGTTGCCCCATCGGTGGGCGGCATCTCGGATGCGCGCTACCTCAACGATGTCAATCCCTGTCCCGTGAATTTTGTGGTAGTGCATCGGCTTTCATCTTCTTGTTCGCTCTAATACTCGCCGAAAATTTGGTGCCGAATTCTGCGAACTTCCCTAATGACTTCGCTTGTTTCGTCAAAATCTTTTCCATAAATTACCGATAGAGCGCGTCTGTCATGCGCGCGGCACGGGATACAGCTTTGACATCATGCACCCGAACGATATCCGCACCGTGCGCGATGGCCCAGCACACCGTCGCCACAGTGCCTTCGCCCCGCTCGTCTAACGGAAGGTCCAACACAGTCCCGATAAAGGCTTTCCGTGAGGTGCCGATGAGCATCGGTTTGCCGAGTTCGCGGAATGCGTCAAGTCGTTTCAAAATCTCCAGATTATGCGCCGTAGTCTTGCCGAATCCGATGCCCGGGTCGGCAATAATGCGTTCCGGTGCAATACCGCTTGCTTCCGCCAATTGAACCCGTTCTTGCAGCCATTGCCGAATTTCATCGACGACATCGTCATAATGCGGTGCCAGTTGCATGGTGCGCGGCGTGCCTTGGATGTGCATCAAGATGACACCCGCTTCCATTTCGGCGACGACGGCTGCCATCTCCGCGTCACCGTGCAAGGCTGTGATGTCATTAACCAGGTGCGCGCCGGCCTCAAGCGCGTGCCGCGCAACACACGCCTTGTAGGTATCAACCGAGAGTGGCACGTCAACTGCACCGGCAAGCGCGCGGATAACCGGGACAACCCTTGACAACTCTTCCTCCGCAGGCACCGGCACCGCTCCCGGACGCGAGGACTCGCCGCCGATGTCGATGAGCGTTGCTCCTTCCGCTACCATCGCTTTTGCATGCGCGACGGCCCGGTCAGCGTCAAGATAGTGCCCGCCATCGGAGAAGGAATCCGGTGTGACGTTCAGAATGCCCATCACGTGGGTGTATTCTCCGAAAGTGAGCGTTTTTCCGCGGCAGTTCATGTCATGTCGCCCTACGAAGCGAAAGTTTTGTCTGGGAGTTGCGGCCGGGGTCCCAGAATTTCGTCAATCTCTTCCGTGACGAGCGTTTCGCGTTCAAGTAATGCATCGGCGAGTCGCTTTAACCCGTCCATGTTGGTTTCCAAGATCGACCACGCCTTTTTATAGCACTCCATCACGATTTCGTGCACGGCCTGATCTATCTCGATGGCGGTTTTCTCGCTGTAATCCTGATGAACGGCTAACTCTTTTCCGAGGAAGACCTGCTCGTCTCTTCTACCGAACGTTAGTGGGCCGAGGTGACTCATTCCCCACTGCGTTACCATGCGTCGTGCGAGGCGTGTCGCCTGCTCGAAGTCGTTTTGTGCGCCGGTTGTCTGTTCACGGAAGATTATCTCCTCGGCGACGCGGCCGCCGAGCGCGAAGATAATGTGCGCGAGGAGCCCCTTCTTGCTCATGTTATGCCGTTCTTCGAGCGGCAACTTCGCTGTAACGCCGAGTGCGCGTCCGCGCGGAACAATGGTGCACTTGTAATTCGGATCGCTTTCGGGGACGAAGTGCAGCATGAGTGCGTGTCCGGCTTCATGATAAGCGGTGATGCGTCTTTCTTCCTCGCTAATGACAAGGCTCCGGCGTTCCGGTCCCATCAGCACCCGGTCCTTCGCTTCATCGAAGCATGCCATGTCAATCTGCTCTTTGTCATGTCGAGCGGCAAGCAGTGCGGCTTCATTGGTGACGTTCTCGAGGTCTGCCCCGGAGAAGCCGGGTGTGGCTTTGGCCAAAACCTCAAGGTTGACATCTTCGGCGACTTTGTATGGTTCGCGGGTTTTTATCTGAAGGATTGCCTCCCTGCCGCGCACATCGGGCAGATCTACGACAATTTGCCGGTCAAATCGGCCTGGGCGTAGCAGGGCCGGGTCCAAGACATCGGGACGGTTCGTTGCTGCAATGAGAATGACACCTTCCGATGCGTCAAACCCCTGCATCTCAACGAGCAGTTGATTCAAGGTCTGCTCCCGTTCGTCGTGTCCACCGCCGATACCTGCGCCTCTGTGCCGTCCGACGGCATCCAATTCGTCTATGAAAATGATACAAGGCGCGTTTTTCCTGCCGGTTTCAAAAAGATCTCGCACGCGAGACGCGCCGACACCGACGAACATTTCGACGAAATCAGAGCCGCTGATACTATAGAACGGCACATCTGCTTCGCCTGCGACGGCTTTGGCAAGGACAGTTTTTCCGGTGCCGGGCGGTCCCATGAGTAGCACGCCTTTTGGAATCCTGCCGCCGAGCCGCTCAAACTTCTTCGGTGCCTTGAGGAATTGAATGACTTCCTCAAGAGCCTCTTTCGCCTCGTCCACCCCGGCGACATCTTCAAACGTCACCTTTTCCTGTGTGTCGGAATGGAGGCGTGCGCGGCTTTTGCCGAAGGAGAGCGCGCGGTTCCCACTGCCTTGCATCTGCCGCGACAGGAAAATCATCAGCCCTAAGAAAATGAGCAGCGGCACCACGGTTGTCCCGAAGACGAACAGCCATTGGGTGAAGTTCGAGGAAGACTTGACGTTATACGGAATCTCACTCTCATCAAGTTTCGCTTGGAGTCCGTAATCCTCGTTTTTATCGCGACTCACTTTGAAGTGCCCCTGCCACTCGTCAGTGAGCCCTGTCAGGTTGGTTTCGCGCTGTTCCTCCTCTTCGTCGTTCTGTTTTTTTGACGTTGCGCCGGCTTTGGCAGCTTGGCGCTCCTGCGCGCGTTCCTCAAGTTCTCCTCTGACATCGTTGATGACGCTAGGCACGAACTTCCCCTCGACCCACTCCTCATCCAGAAGCAGCTCTCCTTGGAAGTAGCCGGGTTGCTTGATATAGTCGTGGAAAATAGAGGTTTCCAGCGTGTAAACTTGTTCTTTGCTATTGATGAGTTGGAAGATGGCGACGATAGCAACGCCTGCCAGAAGCACCCACCAAAACACCATGTTCTTTTTCGTTTTATTCACAACCAAATGCCTCTCTGTTAAAATCTGAACTCACTAGGACTTACGCAGCAGCGATGTCGGTAGGCGCGCGTTCCAAGCGCGCACTCACACCGGCGCGGTTTCAAACCGCGCCTACCGGTGCGAAAACATTAGCGATGTCGGTAGGCGCGCGTTCCAAGCGCGCACTCACACCGGCGCGGTTTCAAACCGCGCCTACCGGTGCGAAAACATTAGCGATGTCGGTAGGCGTGCTTTTCAAGCGCGCACTCACACCGGCCAGAAAACATTAGCGATGTCGGTAGGCGTGCTTTTCAAGCGCGCACTCACACCGGCCAGAAAACGTTAGTGTTTCGGTAGGCGTGCTTTTCAAGCGCGCACCTACGCCGGTGCGAAAACATTAGCGATGTCGGTAGGCGTGCTTTGCAAGCGCGCACTCACACCGGTGCGAAAACATTAGCGATGTCGGTAGGCGTGCTTTCCAAGCGCGCACCTACACCGGTGCGAAAACATTAGCGATGTTGGTAGGCGTGCTTTTCAAGCGCGCACTCACACCGGCGCGAAAACATCAGCGATGTCGGTAGGCGTGCTTTGCAAGCGCGCACTCACACCGGCGCGAAAACATTGAATCGCGTAAGTCCTGCTCACGCAAAATTGCGATTCATAAAACCTGCTTAAAAGTATAACAGATTTTTTGACAAATTGCAACCCAAATTGAAAAAATCTTTGAATTCCGCTGAAATTTTGCGGTTTGTTTCCCGATAACCGCATTTTTATCTTGAAAAACGACCGGCTTTTAGGGTATAATTAAAAAAAGCGAAATCCTGAAGCAAGGAGGAAATCATGCACACGAAAAAACAGCTGCTTCTGACAGCACTCTTTCTGCTGATGACGATGCCTTATGCATTAGGGCATCTCACTGGCGCAAAACTTCACAATTTCCAATATAACGCTGAACTTGTCCCGGTCGCGCCTATCGTAGACGGTTACCTCGATGACCCGGTTTGGGAGGACGCGGACCCGGGTAAACTGACACAAGAGGTGATGACAGGCGACCCGTGGCCCGAATCCGATGATTTCACTGGCACCTTCGCCGCGGTTTGGCGGAGCGGGTTCCTCTATATCGCCATTGAAATAGCGGATGACAGTCTTGAGGCGCAGGAAGCCAAGCTCCTTCGTGAAGACCATCTGGTGCTTTACTTGGATCCGCATCATTCGGGATACCAGGATGAGCTCTACCGTTATGAAATCCCGATTGGACGGGAGACAAACGCACTGAAATCGCCCCTGACGCGCGTGGCGTGGGGCAACGATGGGAAGACGTGCGAGTTGAGTTTCCGGCTTGACGCTCTCGCCGAGAAGGGCAATGCACTCGGCTTCGGCATCGCCTATAACGACGTTGATGGCGGCCGCTTGCAAAACAGAATCGCATGGGCCCCCGAAGGTTACACGGAGGATAACAGCATGCTCCCAGACCTGGTTTTCACGGCGGAGATTCAGCCGAATACGCAACAAAAACTGATTCAGTGGGGACGCATCAAGAGCCTTTATTAACGGGCGACTTCCCTGATACCAAATTCCTCTCTGTAGTTCGGGCTCGTCTGAGCCCGAACAGGTCAAAATCGGGATTCATTTCTGTAGGTGGTGCTCGCCTGAGTGCCACAGAGCAAGAGCGGGCACTCTTGCTCTACAGAGGTGCGGATTTCAATTGGAGGACGCGTGTATTACTACATCGGCAAAACGTTAGAATTGATGGGCATCGCGTGTTTGGGCGCGGGGCTCTATCTCGGCTGTGCCAACCCTTACGGCTACAGCGAGGCGAAAGCGATGGGCGTTGAAATGGGATTCTTGACGCTCGGCATCTTAGTCTTTTTCGTCGGAAGACTTATTGAGAAACGTTCGTGAAGGCATCCGGGCGCGCCTACACCCGCGTTATCGCGATGCCTTGTTCGCCTGCCACCGAGTAAAGCAGCCACGTTTCAGCACCTTCACAATAAATGGCCGGGTCGCGGAGTTCATGCACGCGTTCCCGGTCCAACCCACCTGTTGAAGGCTGAATCGGCAAATCGACTCCCTCAAAATCATGCTTCGGTGCTAGCACCTCAATCGGCTGCGATGGATGCCAGTCGTTCCAATCGTCTGTCAATTGCACGGTGCTTTTTCGGATGCGTTCGGGACTATCGCCGTAGAGCGAATAATAGACGGTGAGCGTATCGTTTGCAAGGTGATTCGCCGTGTGGCGCGGGAAACCGGTGTTGTCTTCCGCCGATTTGCGCGGAAAGAGCGGTGTATCTCGCTGCTCAAACGCCGCTGTCCATGCCGCTGTTTTCGCGCGGCTCAGCCAGCCGTGGTGCGTCGCATACGGATGCCCCTGCCACCAAAAGACGCGAAAATAGGCACCGTTGCCTTTCTCCAGCGTCTCCGCTGCAGTGAAATGCACGCCATCGGTAGACGTTGCCCAACTGCTCGCCTGTCCGCCGCCATAAGTCCCATGAAAATACATGAAAAATCGGCGATTTTCTGCGTTAATATGGACATCCGGTGACGCGACGTGGTCCCGCCCTTGGAAGACGGTAGCGTCCCGATGCAGCGCGCCGGGTTTGTAGACGGTATAAGGGCCTTCAATTGCATCCGCATAAGCCAAGCGGATATAAGCACCACGATGGTGCGCGAAGTAGAGATAGTATTTACCCAACGGGTTCTCCACCCATTCAGGCACGCGAACAAGTGAGGGACCGTTGATATTCGAGAAGCCGTGCTCTCGGTGGAGTTCGGGCATATCTGGGTGAATGAGTGGTGTGCGTTTCATGGCGTTCCTTAGAGATTTTGTCTTGCATAACGGGTTGAGCTCAGGCGAGCTCAACCTACAAAACGTGCGCTTGAAACCGATACATCTCCTTCGTCTCTTCAGACAGGTTCTCCCAAATTTCTTCCGAGACTTTTGGTTTAAAGATGTTTGGTGCATCGGGAAGGTGGTGAAACCGGCGAAAATAGACTAATGCGAGCATGTGTCGGATAGTCTGCGTCCGATTCGGCATGGCACGATGCCAGCAGCGCATATCCCGCACCACAACTGAGCCAGCCGGCATCTCCAGTTGAAACGAGGGGAGTGTCGCCGCGCGTTCTTCCGTGCAGACATGATACGGCGTGTTGCGCACTGCTGCATCATCAACGATGAGATGCGTGCCGGGCCATACCTCGGTTGCGCCGTTTTCCACCGTAAAATCGACAAGCGGGATGTTCACGACAATCGTTGAAACGGGCAGCGCGAACGGCAGTTCGGGGAAGAGTTGTCCTGAATCGCGATGGATGTGCTGCGTGCCGCAGCCGGGGACAGTAGTGTTGCATCCGTATGGCAGATAGGCGAAAATTTTCTCACCCATCGCCGCTTTCAAAATCGGCATTGCGAACGGGTTATTGATAATGCGCGCGTCCATGAACGGCATTTTCAGCATTGGATGCTCGCCGTTTTGTGCGCCTGCTTCGTTGTCAAGCACCGTTTGCATCGCGACGTTCAGTTCTGCAATCCAGTCGCGCGGGACAACCCTTTACCGAACTGCCGCCGCCACCGCCGCAGTAAAACCAACTACTGCACATCCCTGCACCGGAGGCGCGGTTCCAAACCGCGCCTACCCGGTGGATTCCACTCCTACCCCAGCGGCTACAAATATCCCTTGCGACGTGTTTTTTGTTGCATCTGCACCGCGCAATAGGGTATACTAATAGGAGGAGTTTTAATGACAAACGATTCCGAGAAAAAAGACGCGCGCATCTCGCTGCTGACAATTCGCCTCAAATGGTTTATCGCAGCGTTCATCGTTTTCGCGCTCGAAATAGGCACCTACGCCTATTTTCTCATGCCATACGAAATCGCAAAGGGCAAACCGGCAATGGAGACAACACAGGCAATCTTCGCTCACATGGCCAACTTCCTGACTGTTGCCTTCGGTTCGGTTGTCCTTATCTTTGGAGGTATCGACATCATGATGATTCTGAGAGATTATTTCCGCGCCGAGCGCGAAAAACGCATCCAGCGCGAAGCCGACGCAGCCAGAGCCCAGGGTATTGCCCAAGGCAGAACCGAGGGCAGAACCGAGGGCACCGTTGACATGTATCAGCAGTGGGCCGCTTGGAACACGCGACGCTTGGATGCCGAGGCGAAGGGACAACCCTTTACCGAACTACCCCCGCCACCGCCGCAGTAAAACCAACCACCGCACATCCATTCACCGAGTAGGCGCGGTTCCAAACCGCGCCTACCGCGTCTATCCCGACCTAATTTCAAACCCCGCCTATCGCGTGTATTCCGCTACGATTATCGCGGCGGAATTGGCTCGCCTTCCTGTGCCGTTAATGCCGCATATAATGCCTGCAACTGTGCTGTCACCGGTCCCGGCGTGCCAGCACCGATCTGCCTGCCATCAACTTCCAACACCGGACTCAATTCACCCACAGTCCCTGTCGTGAACATCTCATCTGCTGTCCAGACCTCGGTTAAGGACACGTTCCGCTCTGTCAGCGGCATGCCAGCTGCGCGCGCCAGACGGATAACCACGCCGCGCGTAATCCCCGGAAGGCAACTATCCGCACGCGGTGTCAGCACCTCGCCCCCTTTGATAACGAAAATGTTAGTAGCGTTAGTTTCAGAAACGTAGCCGTGGATATCCAGCATAATCGCATCGTCCACGCCGGCGACGTTCGCCTCCAGTTTCGCAAGGATGTTGTTAATCAGGTTGTTATGGTGGATTTTGGAATCGATGCACTGCGGCGGATTCCGCCGAATCGCCGAAGTAATCAGGCGGATGCCGCTGCGCGCATAGATAGGCGGCTTCCACTCTGCCAGGACAATCAGCGTCGTCCCGTACTGATTTACGCGCGCGTCCATGCTGGACGTAACCTTTTTGCCACGGCTGAGCGTCAAGCGGATGTGAGCACCGTCGTGCATGCCGTTGGCGTGAAGCGTCTCAAAAATCGCCGATTTGATTTCGTCGCGAGACGGAACGCCGACGAACGCCATCGCATGCGCCGAATCGAATAGCCTGTCCAAGTGCGCATCCAATGCGAAAATCTTGCCGTTATAGACGCGCAACCCCTCCCACACGCCATCGCCACCTTGAACAAGACTGTCAAACACCGAAATCTTCGCCTCTTCGCGCGGCAGTAATTCGCCGTTGATAGAGATCAAAATGTTTTCATTTCTGGCATCCGGTAATTGTGGGGACATAGCTTCTCCTTTCTTCATCAAACCGTTCCGGCCCACATAGGACAAGAACGCGAGCCCGAACTACAGTGGTTCCTCTGGGGTAAGTGCCTCCGCGCGCAACGTCTCATAATACGGCACGCACTCTGCTAATATATCGCGCAACGCGGGCGGAAACGGCTCCGTTTTCGGACGATACGGCACGAACCCTGTCGACTGATGCACGTTACCATACCAATGCCGCGCCCACACCCCATCATCAGGATGCGGACCGCGGGGCCACGATAACATCGCACGCTCAAACGGAAGCCCCAGCCGTTCGCATAACTGACGCAGCACACTCTCCGCATCGCGCAGCAACTCACGCGAATCTAACACCGGCGGTGACTGCCCTAACGCTTTCAAAAACTTTAACAACTCTGCCTGCTTCTTCAATCCGGTATCGGCTAACGTCGGTTTCCCGATGATCTTCTCCAGCGACGGAAGCATCTCTCCCGGGTCACGGATGAGCAGCACGTTCACCGTCTCCCGCATAAAACCGAGTTCGATGTCAACGAGGTGATGCGCCATCTGTTTCATGAAAAGCACTGGCTTCTCGCACGGACCGAGGATAACCTCGCGGATAACCTGTTCGCTATTTGTCCGCATTGCCGCGATAACCTCCGCACTGCCGGGATGCGAAGCACCAGTTGCATGGAGGTAGTATCCATAGAGCGGTTCGTCAATCACGCGCGTATCACGCCGCTGCGCAAACGCATACATTAACGCCGTCGAAACGTTCCGCGGCCCAGACCAGAGGCAGATACGTTGGGTTTGCATACATTTTCCCATCCTTTGTAATAGGGATAGTATACCATGTTTCGGGGTAATTTGCAATATCTGAATCAGGTAATTAACAACGCCGTAATTGAACCAGCAAATCCCTGCTCCCCAATGTCCCTAATCCTGCAAATCTTGAAAATCCTGAAAATCCTGCTCCAGGCTTGACATTTAACCCCGAATATAATATCATACCTAACACAACACAGGAGGAATCCACGATGACAACAAAATTATTCATCACCACGCTGGTTATCGCACTCATCGCTGCGATGCCGACACTCGCAGGATTAGATGACAAATCCCTCGTCTTATACCTCTCCTTTGACGAAGGACAGGGCGGCGATGCCAAAGACGGCTCCATCCACGGACACGACGGCGAACTCATCCAAAACCCGAAATGGGTCGATGGACAATTCGGCAAGGCTCTCGAATTTGACGGGACAAAGGGACAGCACGTCATGGTGCCGATTAACGACACCCTTCAGTTGACTGAGCAGTTCTCCATCGCTTTCTGGGTAAAACGCGGCGATGCACAAATTCGGGAATGGAATTACATGGTTACCGCCGGCACCCTCAAATGGGCATCCATCTTCAGAAACGCAGATAAGAATACCTATTTCTGGAGCACATCGGGCGGCGCATGGGCACAGAAAGCCATCACCGATGACATTCAACCCGAGGACTGGGTGCATCTTGCCGTGACGCATGACACGAAATCCGAGGTAGTGATTTACAACGATGGCAAAAAAGCGGGCGGCGGTGCGAAACCGCCAGTCGTCGATGAAATTGACGGTTCTGTCATGGTAGGCGCGCGACACCCAGGGCAAGAGTTTTTCACCGGCATCATTGATGAGGTGTTCCTCTTCGACCGAATTATCACGGCAGCAGAAATTAACGAAATCAAAGATGGGGAATTTTTGCCGGTGGAACCCGCGGGGAAATTGGCTACCACTTGGGGAAGCGTGAAGGCAAATCGACAGTAGTTCTGCCGCCCGTGGGCCCGCTTTCTAAGCGCGCCCACCGAATTGCGCGTTGCAAACCGCGCCTACGTCCTTTAATGAATTGATGCAACACTACCTCGCCATACTCCTCATCTTCGGCGCGATGGGCAACCTCGCCGCTGCGAACAGAGCCGATGTGCATTACCGAACGGCACTCGCCTATCACGCCCTGGAGAAATTCGACCGGGCGGTGGCAGAATACCAGAAAGCCATCGCCTATGAACCGAATTCCTTCACGGCGCACCTTCACCTCGGCGTTGCCTATTCGGAACTCAAGCAGTATCAAGCAGCACTGTCCGCTTATCACAGAGCTGCCCAACTCTCACCGGCAAACGCGCAGCCGCACTATAACATCGGCTTAGTCTATCTGAAGGAAGGGAAATTGCCGATGGCAAAAGAAGCGTTTGAAAAGGCGATTTCGCTTGCCCCAGATGTTGAGGATGCCTACAACGGGCTCGGCGAGGTCCTTCTGAAACAGGGGTTATTGGAAGAGGCGGCGCGTGCCTATACCGCGGCGATGAAACTTCATCCGAACGGAACCGTCGCGCTTGTCGGCTTAGGGCAAGTCTACGCCAAGCAGGGACACTTGCCTCTCGCAATTGAGACATTTGAAAAGGTTATCGCCATTCAAGCCGATAACACGGCGGCGCATTATCACCTCGCGCGGGCACTGCTGAAATCGGGAAAAAGGGAGAAGGCGGCCGCAGTGATGGAATTTTTCAAAGTGTTGCGCCAGACAGACGCTCTGCTGGAACAGGCACAGAAGTGGGTAAAAACGCATCCTGAAGACGCGAAAGGCTATAACAACCTCGGCATCGTTTACCTCGCGCGCCGAAGAGTTGATACGGCGATTGAAAACTATCAACGCGCCATCGCACTTGCACCGACGTTGGCGACAGCACACTACAATCTGGCGCATGCTTACCATAAACAAGAGAAGTTGCAACTGGCGATTGCGGCGTATCAACGCGCCATTTCTGCCGATGCGAACCTTGCCATCGCACATAATAATCTGGCGGTTTGCTATTTAGACAAGCACGGCGCAGGACAGGCTCAATTAGATACGGATAAGCATGGCGAGGGACAGGCCCTCGCCCTACGGTTATTGGATAAAGCGCGTGCTCATGCCGAAACCGCCGTGCGTCTCGCACCAAATGAACAGAATTATTGGGATACGCTCGCGCACGTCTATGCATTGCTCGGTTTGGACAAGAATGCGCAACATGCCCGCCAAAAAACGGAAGTTTCAGTGCCGACAGCCCTAAAGAGAGCTCAATCGCGCGAACACCCTTCCCCTCAACTTGGAAATCCTCCTTCAGACAAATGAAGTCCATCTACTGCCTACTCCTCACTCTCACCCTTTCCACTTTCGCCCATGCGCAAGTCCGTTTCATTGATACCACGGACGAGGCAAACATCACCTTCCGGCACGTCGATGGCCGCACCGGGGAAAAATACCTCATCGAAACGCTCGGTTCCGGCGCGCTCTTCTTTGATTACGATAACGACAGCAACCTTGAGCTCTATGTCGTTAATGCCAACACCATTCCTCCCTCAGCCGAAAACCGAAACACGCTCTATCGCAACAACGGCGATGGAACGTTCACCGATGTGACAGATGCATCGGGTGTCGGCGACATCGGCTACGGTGTCGGCTGCGCAGCTGCCGATATTGACAACGACGGTTACGTAGACATTTATGTCACCAACTTCGGTGCCAACCGCCTCTATCATAACAACGGCGATGGAACGTTTACCGACATTACGCAGATGGCAGGCGTTGGCGATGAACGGTGGGGAACAAGCTGCGCCTTCCTTGACTACGATTTAGATGGCGACACGGATCTCTACGTCGTCAACTATATGAAATTTTCGCTGGAAGAGAACCAATGGTGGGAGACGCGCGGCATCCGAACCTATTGTAGTCCCACCGACCGGATTGCCGGCAGTCACTTCGTCAGCGAACCCGATATCCTCTATCGCAATAACGGCGATAGCACCTTTACTGATGTAACGCAGGCTTCGGGAATATCGCATCGCGCCCTTGGCCTCGCCGTGGCAGTCGGGGATTACGATAACGATGGCGACGCAGACCTGCACATCGCCAACGATATGGAGGCTGATCTCCTTTATCAAAACAACGGTGATGGCACATTTACTGAAACCGCCGCCCTCGCCGGTGTCGGCTACGACGAAAACGGGATGCCCGGCAGCGGCATGGGCAGCGCGTTCGGCGATTACGATAACGATGGATACCTCGATCTGGTTGTGAGCAACGCCTCCGCGCTCCCCGTTCTCCTCTATCACAACGAACGGAGTCAATTTTTCACCGATGTCTCTTATGTGTCAGGCGTTGGTGCGGTTACACTTCCCTATTTCAAGTGGGCAGTGGAGTTTTTTGATTACAACAACGACGGCGAGCTGGATCTGTTCGTCGCCAACGGGCATTTGCAAGAAAACATTGGGCTTTTTTCAGATGCGACGTATGCGCAGGCGGATTTGCTCTTTGAAAATAACGGCATCGAAACCGGGAGGACGCGCCCACGGACTCGTTTCACGGACATCTCATCCGCCGTTGGCTTGACGCAGCTGGCTCCTAAAGTCGGGCGCGCCGCCGCCTTCGGCGACTACGACAATGACGGCGATATCGACATATTTCTCAACAACTCCAATCAACTCGCGACGCTCCTCCGCAACGAGGGCGGCAATCGCAATCATTGGATAACGGTTCAAGCGAGCGGCCCTTCTATCGGTGCGCGAATTACCGTAAAGGCAGGCGACTTGTCGCTTATCCGAGAGGTGCGGAGTGGCGCGAGTTATCTCTCCCAAAGCGATCTTCGCGTTCACTTCGGACTTAGGGAACATACCCAGGTCGAACTGCTTGAGATTCGCTGGCCGAGTGGGCACGTTGAGCAGTATTTTCATTTAAAGGCGGACCAGATTTTGCGGCTTGAGGCGGGACATGGGCCGCGATAACCGGCCCCGGCACGTAGCGCGGGGGCCTGTCCCCCGCGAACCCTTTTTTTACAAACCCCGGCACGTAGCGCGGGGGCCTGTCCCCCGCGAACCCTTTTTTACAAACCCCGGCACGTAGCGCGGGGGCCTGTCCCCCGCGAACCCTTTTTTACCAAAAAGATTGACATTTCCTACCAAATTCGGTATAATACCCAAAAACGTTTCACAAGCGGCTTTTTAAGGAGAACTTCCCATGCCAATCACCGATGCGATGCCTGAATTAAATCGCAACCTTCAGTTTTTTCCTGTGGACACCGAGCACCCGAAAATGCTCACGCGCGCGCAGATCCAAGGCTTCAATGAGAACGGCTTCATCTTCCCACTTGATGTCTTCTCTGAAACCGAGATTGCCGAACACCGCGCCTATTTTGATGGACTCATGCAAAAGGCTGTCGCCGCAGGATGGAATAGCTACTCCATTAACGGCTGGCAGACGCACTGCACCGGCATCTATGATTTGATCAACGAGGACAGAATCCTCGATTACGTGCAAGATCTGCTCGGCGAAACCCTCATCTGCTGGGCAACGCACTATTTCTGCAAACTCCCCGGCGAAGAACAACAGGTAAGTTGGCATCAGGATGCCTCCTACTGGCCCCTGTCGCCGAGCAAGACTGTCACCGTCTGGCTCGCCATTGACGATGCCGCCGTGGAAAACGGCGCGATGACCGTTATCCCGAAATCGCATCTGCACGGACAAATCGCCTTTGAACGCAGCACCACCGAGGAAAAGAATGTGCTGAGCCAAACCGTGCTTGACCCGGGGCAATACGGCGATGCCCCCGTGCCGTTTGAGATGAAAGCAGGACAAATCTCGCTGCATTCGGATTTGCTACTCCACGGTTCTGAACCGAATACCTCCAACCGGCGGCGATGCGGTTTAACAATGCGGTTCGTCCCACCGGATGTCCGTGCGGCGAACAGTTGGAACCGACGCGCCATCATCGCTAGAGGCAACGACCCGGGCGGCCACTGGCTCCATGCGCCCCGGCCGGCGGAAGATACGATCCCAGAGCGGCAATAATGGTAACCGTGGTTTGAAACTGCGCCTACGGGGTTCTGGTATATGTTCCCACGACGTATCATTTTCGCCGCCATCTCTATCTCAATTGCCGCGAGTTTCCTGCTGTGCGGTTACGAGTTCATCCGCGCCGTTTCCAACTCCCTATTCGTTGAGAGTTACGGTGCGGAAAACCTATCGCGCGCCATGGTGGCGGTGCCCCCGGGTCTCGTGCTGTTGCTCTATGTTTACGGTATCCTCCTTTCGCGACTCGGTGCAACGCGCACTTTGGTGATAACCTCGCTGCTGTCCGGTGCATTAATCTTCGGGTGCTACATCGCGCTCTCCCGCGGGGTGCATTTCGCCTCGGCTATCATCTATGTCTTCCGCGAGGCATACATCGTGATTATCATAGAGCAGTTCTGGTCCTTCGTCAACAGCACGCTTACATCGGCACAGGCGAAACGGATTAACGGTCCGTTCTGTGCCGTCGCCTCGGTAGGTTCTGTTGTAGGCGGCTTGCTCGTCGCCAGATGGGCGGAACCGTTAGGGACGCAAACGCTGCTACTATTCACCGCAGGCTCTCTCATCCCATCAACGATTTTCAGTGCCATCGCCTACAGACTCGCCGGAGAACCGAAACCGACGTTGGAAGAAGCCGGTGGGCTCCGCGGACATCTCGGTGCCCGCACGCTTTTTAGTTCCCGATACCTCGTCTTCATTGCGCTGCTCATCTTAAGCACGCAAGTCGTCTCCACCGTCTTCGATCTTCGGTTCAACGGGCTCGTCGAAAGCGAGATGCCGGATGTCGATGCGCGAACCGCTTTCTACGGCTCTTTTTCCGCAGTTTTGAACAGCTGTGCCGCCGTTTTGCAACTGATAGTCGTGCCACTTGCATTGCGGTTTATTTCCGTGCGCGCGATTCATCTCAGCATTCCGACGGTGCATCTGCTGAGTGGACTTGCGCTGACGCTGCGTCCTTCACTCCGCACGGGCGCGTTGGCATACCTGCTGTTTAAAGCGTTTGACTATTCGCTTTTCCGGGCGGCGAAAGAATTGTTCTACATGCCGCTCTCTTATGATGAACGGTATCGTGCCAAACAACTTATCGATTCGTTCGGCTACCGCTCCGCGAAAGGCGGAAGCGCGGGAATCATTGAACTCGTGCGTCTCGGAGTCAAGACGGTTCCGGGAGCCGCCTTCTCTATCACAGCGATGGTGATGGCAGGTTTATGGGCAAGCATTGTCGCCAATTTGACAACGCAGTATCAACAATTGGAGAAATCAGCGAAAAAACTTGACATTTTAAGCAAATTCACAGTATAATAGAATTCATGACTGTTTTAGGAGGACAACTCTCATGATGTCCCAAATTTTTTCCGGAACGCACACGAAATGGATGCTCCTCTTCGTCGGGGCAGTCTCTCTCGTGCTTTGCGGATGTGCAGCGAAACCGCATCCGGCTGTTGATATCTACATGGAGCCGGTGGCGGAACGTTCGCCCGCGCAGATTGATACCCAAACAGGCGCGATGACTATTGAACAGAAAGGCATCGCAGTTACCCTGCAGCCGCTCACAGAAGTAGATCTCTTCGCGCTCACCGATGAGCCGTGGATGAACCCTTATCTCGTCGTTGAACGGAATGGGGCTGTTGAGCCGCTCTACACCGTTTTTGAAGTGACGGTTCACAACCTTGATAGCCCGCGCGTGCAGGTTGCCGATGACGCGGCGGTGTTAATCGATAAAAACGGCGCGCAACACGCCGCGCTCCCTTACGATTACTTCGAGCGGCTCTACGATGACGTAGACATCTCTCGCGGCGAAGTAACCGCGCGTCCCGTTTATCCTTACGCCTATTCGCCCTATTACCGTTACGGCTACGCGCCCTATTATCCTTCGTATTATCGCTATTATTCCTACGTTGATGAGGAGGCGTTGGAAGGAGGACGCGCCTTAGCTGAGGACAGCATTTTCGCCGGCGGCAAGTTGTTTCGCGGCGCGAAACGGCGCGGGCTTTTAATCTTCAATCGGCTTGAAAACGACGCAACCGAAGTCAGGCTCGTTGTCTCCGGCATCCAGATTATCCCCCTAGAGGGACAGCCGATTGAACCTGAATTTAAATTTGACTTTAAACAAGTAGTTGCGTTAAAATAGATTAGGAACTCAGGACATTTTCGTTTTTCATCTTCGGGTACTTGATGGTAAGGGCGGATGTCGTTCATATCCGCCCGTGTTTGTCAACAACAGCGGACAGACATAGACATCTGTCCTTACCGTGTATCCGCAAACTGAATAGGCCTAGTAGGCATTCAAAACGTCTCGCGTTTTCTGCCACAACGATTATGATAGGCAGAAGACGCACCACAAAGAAAGGAATACCGAATAATGAAAAAATGGTTTTTAGTGCTTCTGCTGATGGGCATCGCCCTTGGTTTCGGGGGGATACAGCCAAGCGAAGCCGTAAAAGATTTGAAAGTTGCTGTCGCCGGGCCGTTTACCGGCAGTGCGGCGGCATTCGGAGAAATGATAGAACGCGGCGCGAAGTTGAAGGCCGACGAAATCAACGAAGCAGGCGGCATCAACGGCATGACGCTGACGCTCATCTTTGAAGACGATGCCGGCAAAGACGGCGAGGCTAGCCTTGTCGCAGAACGGATTGCCACCAACCGCGAAATCCTCGCCGTCGTCGGGCATTTCAACAGCTCGTGCTCCCTCGCCGGCAAACCCATCTACAAACGTGCTGGCATCGTTGCATTGTCGCCCGGTTCAACAAACGTCAACGTTTGCAAAGGCAGCGATTGGACGTTCCGGAATTTGTATCGCGACGATTTTCAAGGACAATTCATCGCGAAATACATTAAGAGTGTCTTGCCTGAATTACAGAACGTCGCTGTGCTTTTCGACAACGACGACTACGGTAGAGGGCTCGCTGATGCCTTCATCATGGAGGCGAAGGCAGTTGGACTCAAGCTTGTCGCTTCGGAGGCTTACGACAGGGATAATACCGATTTTAAGGCGCAACTTACCAGCATCAAAGCCAAAAATCCAGACGGTATTTTCATCTCTGGGCTTTACGGCCAGGCGGCACTGATTGCGAAACAGGCCCGAGAGGCTGACATCACAGCACAGTTCTTCGGTGCAGATGGCGTGGATTCACCCGATTTCCTCAAAATCGCGGGCCCCGCCGCCGAAGGCACCTACCTCACGACACCCTTTCTCTTCGGTGCAGATAACGAGGCGGCACAAGTCGTTGCCGACAATTTCAAAGCCGCCTACGACGTAGCACCGGACACCTGGGCCGCGCTGAGTTATGACGCTGTCGGCATGATTGCGGAAGCCATCGAAGCCACTTACTCGGAGAAAGCGTTTCTCAAACAGAATCGGAAAGCCATCCGCGACTATTTGGCATCCCTCGACACGCCGGAAGAAGGCTACAAGGGCATCACGGGACTCACCTATTTTGATGAACACGGCGATACCCTGAACAAGCCTGCCTATGTCAAAGTCGTTAAGGATGGACAATTTACGGCGGCTCCCCAGCAACTGCTGAATCTGGACGCGCCGGAATAACTCCAAGATGTCCTGGGATAGGACGAGGAACGTTTGTCCCTCGTCCTATCGGACTTGCAAATTATGGCACAATTTTTAGAGCAACTTATTAATGGGCTGGTGCTTGGCGGCATCTACGCGCTCATCGCGGTAGGCTATACAATGGTTTACGGCATCATTCAGCTGATTAATTTCGCACACGGCGAGATTTTCATGCTTGGTGCCTACTTCTCATTTGTCCTCGTCGCGGTGTTGCATGTGCCGTTTTGGGTAGCGTTGCCTATCTGCATGCTGCTCTGCGCGGGGATAGGGATGGCGATGGATGTCATCGCGTATCGGCCGCTGCGCAAGGCACCACGCTTATCGGCGTTAATTACAGCCATCGGGATGTCGCTCGCGCTGCAGAATCTGGCGCGGATTATCTGGGGTGCGCGGCAGCGCACCTTCCCCGAAGATGCCATCCCGGCACTCTTCTTAAGTGAAAACGCGATTCCGCTGCCCGGCGGCGCGGATTTACCCTACCGCGATTTTTTTATTATTTTGTTCGCCGCCGTGCTCATGATTTTGCTCAATCGGCTGATTTATTTAACCAAAATTGGCAAAGCGATGCGTGCCTGCGCGCAAAATCCAGTCGCGGCTAATCTAATGGGCATTCAGACGAACCGCGTTATCGCCGTGGCGTTCGCAATCGGTTCAGCGTTAGGTGCCGTCGCCGGGGTGATGGTAGGGTTGCGCGAAGTGATCGAACCGACGATGGGTTACTACAAAGGTGTAGCCGCATTCGCCGCCGCTGTCCTTGGCGGCATCGGCAATATCACCGGCGCGATGATAGGCGGTATCCTCATCGGACTCGCCGAAGTGCTTGGTGCCGGCTATATTTCCTCCGGCTACCGGCTGGCCATTGCCTATATTATTATGATTGCTGTCATCCTCATCCGGCCCTCTGGACTCTTTGGAAAAACAACAGGCACCCGTGCCTAGCGGTCCCGCGCGCCAAAAATATGGAAGCAGGCTTATCAAATTCCCCGTTTCCAAAACCCCAGCCTTTAGGTTGGGGATGTAGGAAACGCTCATCATTTTCATTTGACATTTCGTGTTTTGTGTGGTATCCTTAAGATACCGTGTTGGCTTCTTACTTGCAACCTGCACGCTCGTGCAGTCTCTCTCGCCACCCGACTGTTGCAAGCCGGTGTGACACGGGCAGGGTATCAACAATGTATACAACACGTTACAAACTCTTCCGCGCGCCGCGTCTGCGTCATTTGAAGCATCAGACAGACATTGCGCGCCAGATATGGAACTACTTTCTCGGCTGGCACCGTATGCGCTACTCGCTCGGTTTGCCGTATATGAACTATCACGCCATGTCACGTGAGTTCACGATTCTCCGCACTGCACATCCAGAGATGTTCGCACACTGGAGAGAACTGGACTCGTGGGCATCACGGGATATCCTCATGCGCCTGCATCGCGCTTATGAACGCTTCTTCACGTATTGCAAGCAGCGACGTGAGGGTGGTAAGCCACGTAAGGTGCGGTTGCCACGTTTCAAGTCCTGGCGGAAGCCGTATTCCTTCACGATGTCTCCATCGGGCTACAAGTTTGATGAAGACACCGTTCACATACTCGGTAGGCCCTACCGATTTAATCTATCGCGCCCGATACGCGGTAATGTCAAGACGGTTACCGTGAAGTTTGACGCACTTGGCGATGCATATCTCACTGTTGTCACGGACGACGTTGCATCCGAAGTCACACCCAAGACTGGTAAAGCGGCAGGGTTTGACTTCGGCCTCAGACGCATGTTCACAGGCAGTGAGGGCATCGCACATGAGTCACCTGAATTCTATCGACAGGCACAGACGAACTTAGCAAAGGTGCAGCGCGCCCTGTCTTCTAAACCTTTCGGCAGTGGCAACCGCGAACGTGCGAAGCAGGATGTCGCCCGAACGCATCGGAAGATACGCAGACAACGCGAAGACCATCACTGGAAGTTAGCCAAGCACCTTGTACTGACTCATGACATCCTTGTGTTTGAAACCCTCACGTTTGAGGGAATGAAACGCCTGTGGGGGCGAAAGGTATCTGATATCGCGCCCTATGCGTTCCATATGAAACTCAAACACCTTGCGACGAAACACGGTAAGCAGGTTATCTACATCGATAGATGGGAGCCTACCTCCAAAACTTGCTCTGTCTGTGGACAACTGAATGCACTGATGGACTTGAAAACCAGACGATGGCAGTGTCAAGGGTGCAAATCCAAGCATGATAGAGATGTGAACGCCGCCATCAACATTCTTCGGGTTGGGACATCAACCCTTGAGGTAGGTGATGTCAGACTGGCAATCGCCAGCAATCACCGCAGGAACTACCCTGTTCCGAGAACTCACAATCCGACACGCCCCTGTCAGATTCTGTAAAGAATCTCCACGCTTCAGCGTGGGGAGTATGTCAAAGCAAGTCGTGACAACGTCAAGACAGACATGGAAGGGAACTGTCTCTGCATCCGTGAAAACCCGCCGAACGCAACGCGAAACACAAAAATGTAGACATTGACAACGTCGATGTCGGGTTACGCAAAGAGAACTCAAAATGACGTTAAACCTTACCGAACGCCTTGCGAACTACAAAAAACCGAAAAACATCATCCTCTTCGTCGTCATCTGTTTTCTGCCGGGACTTACCTACCTCCTTGACTACACCATCCAGTGGCTGTCCTTACAAGGCATCTCTGTCCCCACCAGCATTCCGAGTGGCGATTACCTGCTGCGGATTATCGTTTGGGCGGGCATCTATATGCTACTCGCTGTCGGGCTGAACATTGTCTGCGGATTTACCGGCTTGTTGGACTTAGGTTATGTCGGGTTTTATCTCGTCGGCGGCTATACAGCGGGCCTTTTGATGACGCGCCTCGGTGTCAATTATTGGCTCGTTCTCCCGATTGCTGTGCTGAACGGCGCGCTGTGGGGACTCCTCCGTGGCGCACCGACACTCCGCCTCACCGGCGATTACTTCGCCATCGTGACGTTCGGGTTCGCAGAACTCCTATTTCGTATCATCAAAAATTGGATATGGCTTACCGGCGGACCCAACGGGTTCGTCCACGACATCCCACCACCGACACTCTTCGGCATAGTCTTGGACCAGAATTGGCACAACTATTACCACATCCTCGTCTTACTTGCGCTAGTAGTGCTTGTCACCTATCGGTTACAACACTCCCGTGTTGGCAGAGCCTGGATTGCCATCCGCGAAGATGAACAAGCCGCGGAGAGCATGGGCATTAACCTGAGCCGCTATAAGTCACTGGCATTTGCAGTAAGCGCGGCTATCGGCGCGCTCGGCGGCGCGTTTTTTGCGCAGTTTCGGATAAATCTCAGTGCCAATGCCTTTGAATTCTGGGAATCTATTTTCATCCTCTGCATGGTAGTGCTCGGCGGCATGGGCGGCATTAAGAACGCCATTATCGGCGCAGCGATTTTAGCATCCCTCGGCGAAATCCTCCGTATCAGCCTGCCTTACCAATTGAGCGGCGCGCGCTACCTCATCTTCGGCATTATTCTCATCGCGCTGATGCGATTCCGGCCCGACGGCCTCATCAGAAAAGCGTAACGTCAGATAGTGTCATGGCGGATGTCCATAACCGCCCACTGAAAACTATGCGAAATACACTCTACTTCGGCGACAATCTCAACGTCATGCGCGAGATGCAGAGCGGCAGTTACCACATCTGCTACCTCGATCCGCCGTTCAACAGCGGCCGCAACTATAACATTTTCCTCGCCGGCTCAAAAGCGCAACGCAAAGCGTTTGACGACATTTGGCGATGGGACGACGCGGCGCGCCACAATCAGGCGGCCGTTCTCCACTACGATGGACATCACCCCGAACTCGTTGAAATCATGGACAATGTGTCACACTGTTTAACGGGTTTTGACAACATTTTGAAGGGGGGGTCGAAAGGTGAAGCCGAGTCAATGCGTGCGTATCTAGCGTTCATGGCACCGCGCTTGGCGGAGATTTGGCGGTTGCTAACGCCGAATGGCAGCGTCTATCTCCACTGCGACGCACACGCGAGTCACTATCTGAAATGCATGCTGGACGTTATCTTCGGTTCGGCGAACTTTCAGAACGAAATTATCTGGTATTACAAAAACGCCTCGCGTGGCAAACGGCGACTCGCCAAAGCGCACGATGTCATTCTTTGGTATAGCAAATCGCCGAGGGACTACACTTTCAACCGCGATGAAATCCTTGTGCCTTTTGAGAGCGGCATGACTGAGTGGCGATACGCCAAAGGTGGGCAATCCGGCAAGGCGATGCCGAAAGGGAAAACGCCTGACGACGTGCTTGTCATGCCATCGCTGAATGCCATGTCCAAAGAACGTCTCGGCTATCCGACGCAGAAGCCGCTCGCACTCTTGGAATGGATTATCAAAGCCGCCACCAAACCGGGTGACATTGTCTTCGATCCGTTTTGTGGCTGCGGCACCGCGTTAGATGCCGCACATGGACTGAAACGCAATTGGGTAGGCATCGATTTAACCGTGCTCGCCTTGGAACCGATGGAGCGGCGGCTCCGCGAACGCCACAACCTCCAGCCCAAGGTAGATTACCGCATTGAGGGATACCCGACGACGCGGGAGGATGCCATCCTCCTCGCCGAGCAGAACCCACACGATTTCGCCAACTGGGCCGTCACCCGACTCGGCCTTTCGCCAACGCCGAATAGCAACGATGGTGGGTTTGACGGTAGCGGGAAGGTGGTGCTTTGGGAGAATCATCACCTCGCCGAGGCGACGCGGATGTCGCTGCCTGTCATCGCCGAGGTGAAATCGGGGAGGAGTTTGAACCCGAATCAGGTGCGCGCCTTCCGCACAGCGATGCAGGATACCGATGCGGCTATAGGGATTTTTATCACGTTGCATCCTGTCACGCGCGGGATGCGTAATCTCTCGGAGGCGGCAGGCACTTTTGAGCACAACGGGAAACACTACCCGCGCTTGCAATTCTGGCAGATAACCGATACCTATTTTGAGGAGGGACTCATTCCGGTGAACTTGCCGTGGCAAATCGATGAACGTCCCAAGGCGGAGCGACATTACGGCGGGGAGCAGACTTATCTGACTACATGAGACTGGATCCCTATCTAACACGTTTTCAACGTAGCGCGAGGGCCTGTCCCTTTCTTTCCATCGTGCGTTCTGTTGAGGGACAGGCCCTCAACTTACGGTGAGATAGGGGTTTTTTGGAGGGCTTTCTGTTGTTCGCAAGGCGTTCGATGAGGGTGGTTGGTACTTGAACATCCTTCTGCGTAACCCGAAAACGACGTTGTCGTTTTCTATATTTAACGTTTTTGCGGGTATTACGGGTTTTTTTGGAGGGCTTTCTGTTGTTCGCAAGGCGTTCGATGAGGGTGGTTGGTGCTTGAACATCCTTCTGCGTAACCCGAAAACGACGTTGTCGTTTTCTACATTTAACGTTTTTGCGGGTATTACGGGTTTTTTTGGAGGGACACGCACATTTCTGCAATCAAGAAGAGAAGCGCGATGCCGACAAACAACTGAAACCGTTCCGCACGTTCTCCGCCATCGGGAGTCCCCACCTTGAATTGCCGCGTCGCCAACTGTGCTAAATCTCCCGCAAGCCGCCCAATTTGCTGAGACATTTCTGTCTCATGATAATAACGTCCGCGTCCCTGTGCGGCAACCTCGCGTAGCGTCTCTTCATCAAGTTCGGTTAGCACAAGCTGCCCGTTGACATTCCGCTTATATCCCGCGCCATCAGCCAGCGGAATAGGCGCAGGTTGCCCAGGATTTCCAACACCGATGCAGTAGACATGCACACCGACACTCGCCGCCGCTTTTGCCGCTTCAATCGCGGTGTCACCGTGGTCTTCGCCATCTGTCCACAATATGAGAGCCTTATGCGCACTGTTTTGCTCGCGGTTCAGCCGAGCAACGCCGGCCTCAATCGCATTCCCAATTTGAGTCCCGCTGTGAACGAGCGTCTCCGGCTCCACTGCCGCAACGAATTCTTTGAGCGTCGATGCATCCGTTGTCAAGGGACAGACGACAAAACTTGCTTCGGCAAACAGCAGCAGTCCGATGCGGTTTCCCTGCATCCGTTCGATGAGCGAGAACATGGTGTGTTTTGCGCGGCGCAGCCGAACCGTTTTTTCTCCATCTTTAGCCAGCATGCTCGTTGAAATATCCAGAGCGAGCATGATGTCTACGACTTGCTGTTGCACCGGCTCCCGTTTCTCGCCAAACTGCGGCCGCGCAATGGCGAATGTCACAAGAAGATAACTTACCATCAGCAATGCTGCTTGGATGTTGTGTCGCCGGGCATCGGTTGGATTTGGAATGCTACTGAATCGTTCGCTCGCCTTCCGCCGCTGCCGGATGCCAAAGCGTATCAAGAGGACTATGGGCAGCACACTCCACAGCCAATAGCGAAATTCAGGAGAGCCAAAGCCAATCCAAGTCATGAGTTTTTTACCGTTTTTTTGTTGTTCGCTAGGCGTTCGATGTGGGTGGTTGGTGCTTGAACATCCTTCTGCGTAACCCG
>PYJE01000204.1:40084-45860 GCA_003635305.1 Candidatus Poribacteria bacterium
CGTCCGCGTCCCTGTGCGGCAACCTCGCGTAGCGTCTCTTCATCAAGTTCGGTTAGCACAAGCTGCCCGTTGACATTCCGCTTATATCCCGCGCCATCAGCCAGCGGAATAGGCGCAGGTTGCCCAGGATTTCCAACACCGATGCAGTAGACATGCACACCGACACTCGCCGCCGCTTTTGCCGCTTCAATCGCGGTGTCACCGTGGTCCTCGCCATCTGTCCACAATATGAGAGTCTTATGCGCACTGTTTCGCTCGCTGTTCAGCCGAGCAACGCCGGCCTCAATCGCATTTCCAATTTGAGTCCCGCTGTGAACGAGCGTCTCCGGCTCAACTGCTGCAACGAATTCTTTGAGCGTCGCTGCATCCGTTGTCAAGGGACAGACGACAAAACTTGCCTCGGCAAACAGCAGCAGTCCAATGCGGTTTCCCTGCATCCGTTCAATGAGCGAGAACATGGTGTGTTTTGCGCGGCGCAGCCGAACTGTTTTTTGTCCATCTTTAGCCAGCATACTCGTTGAAATATCCAGAGCGAGCATGATGTCTACGACTTGCTGTTGCACCGGCTCCCGTTTCTCGCCAAACTGCGGCCGCGCAATAGCGAATGTCACAAGAAGATAACTTACCATCAGCAATGCTGCTTGGATGTTGTGTCGCCGGGCATCGGTTGGATTTGGAATGCTACTGAATCGTTCGCTCGCCTTCCGCCGCTGCCAGATGCCAAAGCGTATCAAGAGGACTATAGGCAGCACGCTCCACAGCCAATAGCGGAATTCAGGAGAGCCAAAGCCAATCCAAGTCATGAGTTTTTTACCGTTTTTTTGTTGTTCGCGAGGCGTTCGATGAGGGTGGTTGGTGCTTGAACATCCTTCTGCGTAACCCGAAAACGACGTTGTCGTTTTCTACATTCCTTCATTCACAAGAGACAGGCTCTCAACCTACGCACCCTCATCGTATTTCTGTTGTTCGCAAGGCGTTCAGCGTAGGTTGTTTGGTGGGAGGACGTATCTCCTCGTAAAGCCGACATCGACGTTGTCGATGTCTACATTTAACGGTGTGTGCGGGCTTGTCCCTCGCAATGCCCAGTCTCGGACAAACGCCAGCGGTTTCCTCAGTTGCCTAATATCGTATTCCGGATGCGTTCAAAAACTTCAACCGCATACTCAAGCTGCTCAGACGTGGCGATGTTAAAAGAAATGCCGAAATTCTTCACCGTCACATTCGGTAAATTCGCACGGCACTCTACAATGTGAAGTGGCGTAAAATCGCCGTGGACATCAACGCGGAAGTGCGTCGCGCGTTTTGAGGGATACGTATCTAACCACCAAAACCCGCCGATAGTCATACGGAGTTTCGCGATGCGCGGGCGCACCGTCGCGCCGCACGAAGTCGCATACCCGAAGAACTCGGATGCAACCTTGAGCAATTCCTTGTTTGCCGCTAGCATCTCCATGAACAACTCCTGCGTCATAAACCGCTGCGCTGTCTCCCGATATGCCTGTTGCTTCTCTTTCAGGACATTGCCCCCGAGGACAGTTTCCGTGGCAACTAAAATTTCATCCGGCGCATGGTAGGAAAAATAGGAGATATAGGTGATGTCGATGTTTAAACTCCGCATGTATTCGGCAACTTCCAGCACGCGCGCATCAACACCTTCGGAGACTAGCACCAAGCGTTGTTTCTGATTGAACGCCGATTTCGGGATATCGCCGATGGAATACTCAAAGAACTCGCTGTGCAATGCTGCAAGCGACGTGAATTCTTTCCCCTGCTGTTGAAACCATCGGTAAGTCAACCGCTCCAAATCAATGTAGACGAGTTGTGCAACGCCAGCGGCGTATTCCAAAATCTGCGCGATGGCGGTGCGCGATGGGCGGCCGCGCTTGAGCTCAATAATCACGCTGTTTCCCTGCCGGTCCAACGCGAGCAAATCGATTTTCTGTTTTGACGTGCTGAGGGGCGGCTGCCGGCTGATGACGCAAAGCGGCTCGCCGAGAACTAGCCTCGGGTCTTGTTCCAGCAAATCCTCGAAGTCCCGTTCCGCGCCGAAACGCAGCGGTTCAAGTTTCCCAAATTTTCTCTCTTCCCATCGATAAACTTCCATTTTTTCGTCTTTCGCAACGCGTTCGACCGGCTTTTTTGGCGCAATGCTATGTTGTCGATGACTACGTTTCTGTGCTTATTTTTTCAGATTTTCTACAACCCAATCAGCGTTCAACCACGCAATCCGTTGGCGATAGGTTTCCACTTCTGCCGCAATGCGTGATGCATCCCAGTCAGAGAATTCTCCCAGCAATGCGGCGATTTTGGGCGCGATGTCAACGCCTTGTCCAACTGTCAATCCGATGCGGGTGCGCCGCCAGAGGAAATCTTCCAGATTCATCGCCATTTCACCCCAAAATGCGTAGCGAACCTCCGCTTTCAGGAACGGAAAGGCGGCTGTTAAGGATTCCGAGAGCGTTGCATCCTTATCCACCCACTGCTGGATGATGTCGGCACCAGTGCCTCCATACCGCCGAATAAGGCGCGCCGCTGCCGGATTACAAACGTCATTCACCGGTGTGTCGTTAAGCAGCGGCAGTACCGCGGTCTGGCAGTGCCGGGCAACGCCCAGTTTTTCTGCAAGTCTGTCCACCGTTTCCTCTGCTATCTGCCGATGCGTCGTCAGTTTCCCGCCGTAGATATACAGGACACCGCTTGGGCTTTCAGCGATAATATGTCCTCTTGTGACATAGTCATTCCTGCAGTTGCGCCGGCTCTTAGTTGAGTTCAGCCGGGCTTGCCCTATTTTTCCCAGCCTGCTTCTCCTAGCAGAGATGAGGGGCCGCACGCCCGCGTAGGCAGAAATAACGTCAGAACGCGTCAATGCAGCGTTCGGGAAAACTCGGTTTGTCGCCGAGAGGAGATAGTCTACTTCCGCAGCGGTGGGCCGGACAGCGTCGGGTGCTCCTTCCGGCTGCGTCTCCGTGGTGCCGATGAGCAATAGTTCTTGGTATCCGTTCGCTGCTTCTTCAGTGTTTGCGCCTATCGGCAAAAGAAAAATAACCCGCGGTTTTCCGTGATGCGATTTCTCCGAACGGGTAAGCGTCGCGATGCCGTAGTGATTGCCCGGCACGCGTGGCACGAGGATATGAATCCCTTTCGCGCGCTGCGTCGTCAATCTCGGCACGCCATCATATCCCTGCTCCTTCTCCCATACCCCGTCTGTCCAAGGGCCCGTTGCCGATACGATGTGCTTCGCGCGCACCTCAAATTCCTCACCGGTGATGCTATCTGCAGCGCGCACGACTGTCTCTGCACCGGTTTGCCGCACAAAGTCAAGAAATCGGACGTAGTTGGCGACACTCGCGCCGTGCAAATAGGCATCCCGCAGCGTGAGGAGGCATAGCCGCGCATCGTCCACCATGCTATCCCAAATGACAGCGGCACCCTTCAATCCCGTTGTCTCAATCGAACCGAGGCGACGTTGGATTTCCACCACATCACGGATAACCTCAGATTTCTCCGCTCTATCTGTCTGCGACAGATGGTTATAGTAGTGCGCCGCCATCTGGATACCGACGAGCGGATACCTGTCGCCAGCGTAACAAAGAATGGCGATAGGAATCGGTCTGACGACATTCGGCGCGATGCGTAACAACACCTCACGTTCCCGCCGCGACGCTTTCACCAGCGCAATGTCGCCTTTGGAGAGGTAGCGAAACCCACCGTGCACAAGCTGCGAAGTCGCGCTGCTTGTTCCGCTGCCAAAATCGCCTTGCTCAATGAGCCCAGCTCGGATGCCGCCATTCAGTGCCACATCACGGATGATGCCCGCGCCGACGATACCGCCGCCGATGACAAGCACGTCTAGGTGCTCTGACTTTAAGGTATCTATATTTTGTGCGCGAGTTCGAGCAGAAAATTCTGATTTTTCGTTGTTCGCAAGGCGTTCGATGTGCATTTCTGGTGCGAGAGCGTCCTTCTTCGTAGTGCCGTCATCGACGGTGTCGATGACTCAGTTTTTTTTTGCTACACAGAAGAGACGAGGGCACGTGCCAACGGTTCTGCGTGTGCGACAATCTTGTGGATAGCAGTGAGAATGCCTTCTGCCGCGCGCGGCACTGGGTTCGTCAATAACGGTAAGAACACCAACCGCGAACAGGCTCTCTCGGTGACAGGCAAGGCACCGGCGGTATACCCTTCGTAAGTTCCGCCCATCGCAGGCGTGCAGAGTGAGCCGCGTCCTTCCGTGTAAATGTCAAGTCCCTGCGCGAACAGAGGGAGCGTATGCAATAACGGATACGGATTGCTATTTGTTGACACGCCATCTGAAAAAACCGGCACGCCTTCGCCTACCACGGCAGGATAAGGGTTGTTATTCGCTAAAACGCCCTCTTTTCGGAGCGCGTCTGCGAAGACTGGGGCAGGAAGCCCGTGCAGTTCTTCCGCACGATAGTGGAGTGGAAATCCGAAGAACCCCGCCGGTTCCGTGCCAGCATATCTCTCAACGGGATGCAGACCCGGGATATTTCGCAACCCTTCTGAAATTTCGTCAATATAGGCGCGGCGGCCCGCATTGAGGGCATCCAACTTCTGCATCTGTACCGAGGCAATCCCGATAGCCAGTGGGTGCGCGCGAAACTTCACGCCGAGTCCCATCATCGGGAGATGCGCATAGTGCCGCGCCTCTGCGTCAATCTCCACCGTGCGATTGACTTGGCCGAGCAGACAGGCGCGTTCAAAGAGCGCGGTATCGTTCGTCGCCAACACGCCGCCTTCACCGGCACTCACCGGTTTGTTGCCTTGTAAACTCCACGCGCCCGCGTGTCCGATGCTGCCGCACGGCTTGCCTTTGTAAGCCGCCCCGTGCGCGTGCGAACAATCTTCAATGACAGGCACGCCTGTCTCTTCGCTGAGTGCCATCAGCGCGTCCATATCGCAGACGTTACCCCACAGATGCACGGCAACAATCGCCTTCGTGCGTTCGGTAAGCCGCCGCCGAACATCGGTGACATCAATGAGCAACGTGCCCGGTTCTACTTCACAGAAAACCGGTTTTGCCATCAGCATCAGTGCCGGTGTGATGGAGCCCATCCACGTGTAAGTCGGACAGATGACTTCATCCCCCGGTCCAACCCCAAGTCCAAACATCGCGCTCTGAATCGCCGCCGTGCCGTTGACAACGCTGATAGCGAAACGCGTCTGGTGCCGTTCGCGCCACATCTCCTCGAACGCCTGCACGGTAGGGGATGCGCCGGATAATTCATTGCGCAGCGTCATCTCATAAGCAACCTGAGCCTCTGCTTCCGCCATTTGGCACCACCTGTCCAATTTCGGAAAGGGTGCCTCTGGCGTTCGTTCAAAGACAGGCGTGCCACCGAGGGCGGCCGGTATCTCTGATGAAGATTGTTTTAAATATGACATTTGTGCTATAATAGATTCAGATTTGGTGTCATAATGCTTTTGTTTATGATAACATTTCTCAAATTTTTTGTCAAATCGGAGCAGGATTTGCAGGATTTTCAAGATTTCCAGGATTACGCCTCCAGTGCCGTGGGACAACATGGGAGGATATGGGCTGTCCACAGCTCTGGAACTCTTACCAAGTAGAGCAGGATTTGCAGGATGCCCAAGATGTCCACGATTACGTCTCCATCGCTGGGGGACAACAGGGGTGGATATAGGCTGTCCATAACTCTGAGGCTCTTACCAAGTGGAGCAGGATTTGCAGGATTTCCACGATTGCCAGGATTACGTCTCCATCGCTGGGGGACAACAGGGGTGGATATAGGCT
>PYJE01000205.1:0-8098 GCA_003635305.1 Candidatus Poribacteria bacterium
GGGCGCGAGCAGGCATTCGGTAGTTGCACAGACGAGCCCGATAATCACGGCCCGCGCGGAGAGGCTGGTATGGGTGCGTTGTTGAATCAATGTAGGTTATCCTTTCACTCGCCGAACATTAACGTCCCCTGGTCTGCCGGCGAATAGAAATATGCGCCCGGTTTCCAATCGCCGATGTCGCCGATTAATCGGCGTTGGCGCGGCGTGCAACGCGCCAAGAGCTCCTGCGATGCCTTCTCGTAGTCAAACGGCCGGAAGCAGTGATGACTATAGCAGTAGATAAGCGTCTTGCGCGGCTGCGCCGATTTATTTCCAACGACACCGTGCCATAACGCGTGCGGGAACACCGCGGCATCACCGGCTTTGACGCACAATTGCAACGCCTCGGAGATATAGGGGCCATCCGAGATGCCTTCCTCTGGAAATGGACGATTGTGACTCCCGGGCACAACGGTGAAATTTCCGCTGTCAGGATTATCCAAGTCTGTCAAGAAATAGTGAATCTTAACCTGAAGCGGCCAACTCGTCTCGCTAACCCGGATGCCGCGCATCGCTTGGCCGCCATCGGTGTGAAGGTAACCTTTATCCTTCGGATTCGGCGGCCGCACGATGACTTCGGACATGCTCAGTTGGATGTAAGGCCCCAGCAACTCAAGCACTATCGGGAAGGTAACGCGATGATCTATCAGCGAAACGAAGATATCGTTATCTTCCATAACGTTGCGTTTGTCAAAAACCGTATCGGCGTTGATATTCTCGCCGCGGCGGAATTCAGCATCCATCGCGTCTACCGTCGCATTCAGTTGTTGGACTTCCTTAACAGAGAGGACCTGGTTCAAGACGAGGTATCCCTGCTCTTGCCATTGCTGTTTCTGAAGTGGCGTTAGAATTTCCATTTTGACGTATTCTCCTCGTGAGGCACCCTCAAAATAGAGAAAATCTGATGTTAAATAGGCCTGTCGCAGCACGAACCCGGTTTGCGCGCAGTTGAAAACCGCACCTACCGGGGAGAGAATTATAGCATTTGTGTCTCTCCTGTTAAAAAATACATGACAATTAAGTTAAAGTCAAGTAAAATAGTGCACGGTTACAAAATGGCTGAATTTCACCATTTTTGATTACGGATAGAACGGAATGCCAGAAAAGGAGATTCCATCATGCGAGTCAATTCACATCTTTTCACGGACGCACAGATGCGCGATTTCATCGTCAACGGATATATCACGGTGAAGGCGGAGTTATCGCGCAGTTTTCATGAGACTATCTATCGCAAAACGCAGGAACTGACTGCAAAAGAGGGGAATTTGGGCAATAACATCTTGCCGCGCGTTCCTGAATTGCAAGCGGTTTTCGAGGAGCCTGCCGTGCGCGGCGCGCTAACGAGCATTCTCGGCGAGAATTACGTCATGCATTCGCATCGGCATCCGCATCAGAACCGGCCGCACAGCGATGGACAGGGGTTTCACAAGGATAGTTATTGGGGCTACAACAAGGTGCGGCATCACCGGCCCCGTTGGGCGATGGCGTTTTACTATCCGCAGGACGCGCCGCTAAAACTGGGTCCCTCGGCAATCCTACCGGGGACGCAGTATTACGACACCCGCATTACGGAGAATAATGAGGACGAATTGCCGATGAGTGGGGAGGCAGGCACGGTAACGCTGATTCACTTCGATCTGTGGCACCGCGCCATGGCGAACCACACCGACAAAACGCGGTATATGATGAAGTTTCAGTTCATCCGAATGGACGAACCGCAAGAGCCAGAGTGGAACGTGGCGAATCCGCATTGGGATATGGAGAGACTTCATGAGAACGGTGATGCCGCATCGTTGACACACGAAGGAACGTGGCGGCACGTTTGGCATTGGATGACAGGCGAGAAAAATGGGCAACCGGCCGCCACTGCCAACGGAAACCTTGCAACTCACATCGCGGCATTGCGCGATAAGAGTCCCGCAGTGCGTTCGCGCGCCGCGGACGAACTGGGAGTGTTGGGCGAATCGGCGGCAGAAGCAGTGCCGATGCTCATCGCGGCATTGCACGATACTTATGAACCGGTGCGGTTAAACGCCGCTTACGCGTTAGGTGCCATCGGCGAACCGGCTGTGCCGAAACTGATAGAGACGCTCGGTGCTGAAAACGGGCAGACACGACGAATGGCGGCGTATGCATTGGGCGCGGTGGGCGAAGCTGCGGTGCAGGCGTTAAGCGAGGCATTAGGCGAAGGAGAAGATGCAGCGCGTGTGGAGGCTGCCTACGCACTAGCACAGATAGGCAGTCCCGCGCACAACGCAGTGCCCGCGCTGATGGCGCGTGCGGAAGACAGCGTTGTCGAGGTGCGTCGCTATACCGTAGACGCGCTGGGAAGCATGGGCTCTGTTGCCGACGAGGCTGTACCGGTGTTAACTGAGATGTTAGCCTCCGATACGGATGACCAGGTGCGGTTTGACGCGGCATTGGCGTTGGCACAGATAGGCCCCGCTTCAAGCGACGCAATCCCCGTATTAGCAGATGCCTTGCGCGATGGAAATCGGTATGTGCGGGACAACTCTGTCCTCGCATTGAAACGCATCGGCACGCCGGCAGCGGAATCGGCATTGTTTGATTATCTGCTCATGTCGCGGTGGTGTCCGATGACGCATCGCGAAAGCACGCATTAAGGTTCAGCCCTAGGCGAAGCATGTTCCGTAGGCGCGGTTTCAAACCGCGCCTACGGGTTTAACCTTCCACTTCTAAGTGAAGGCAAATGGTATACGCAAAGACGAAATGAATATGCACAATTATGAACTGCTCATCAAAAACGGAACGCTCATCGATGCCGCGCAAGGTATCCACGCGCGCCAGGACATAGGGTTCGCGAATGGCCACGTCGCCGCGGTTAGCGATGACATCCCTATCTCCGAAGCGCGTGAGGTGCTTGATGCAAACGGATGCTTCGTCACACCGGGGCTCATCGATTTGCACGTGCATGTCTTCTATGGTGTCAGTCATTTCGGGATTGAACCCGATTCCACCTGTTTGGCGCGCGGCGCGACGACAGTCGTCGATGCGGGTTCGGCAGGTGCCGATACCTTCCCCGGCTTCCGTAAATACGTCATTGATGTGAGCGACACGCGGATACTCGCGCAATTGAACATCTCATCGCAAGGCATGCTGACACAGGAGATTGGCGAATTAGAGAACCCGGATTACGCCGATGTCGGCAAAGCGTGCCGAATGATAGAAGCGCATCGCGATATTATCTTGGGAGTCAAGGTGCGTTTGACGCGGGAGAGTATTGTCGGCGCGAGGGCCGGTATGTTACCGTTGCAACGGGCGCGGGAAGCCGCCGATGCTGCCGGCCTGCCTTTGATGGTGCATCCACAAGATGCCTGGTGTCAATCCATTGACGACATTTTAGCAGTGATGGGCAAGCGTGATATTTTAACGCACTGCTTCCACGATATGCCGTGTGGCATCTTGGACGAAAACGGCAAAATCCGCGACTCCGTGCATGCCGCCCTTGAACGCGGCGTTATCTTTGACGTTGGGCACGGCGCGGGCTCTTTCAGTTGGGATGTCGTCAACAAGGCGATGGCGCAAGGCGTTGAACCGACGACAATCTCCTCGGATCTGCACGTTTACAACGTGGACGGCCCTGTCTATGACTTAGTCAACGTCGTCAATAAATTCCTGTATCTCGGCATGCCGCTTGACGATGCGTTGGCGAAAGTAACAAGTGTGCCTGCGGATACGATATTGATGCCGGGGGAAGTCGGCACGCTGGCCGTTGGCGCGTGGGGAGATGCGGTGGTTTTTGAATTACGCGAAGGCGCGTTTGAATTGGTGGATGCCCGCGGGCAGAGCCGCATTGGCACACAGAAACTGGAACCTATCGTTGTTGTCAAAAGCGGCCGAGTCTATCGCCAGAAACGAATAGGTGGTTAAACTAGAAACGCTGTGTCAGCCGCGAGGCTAAAACCTCGCGGCTGACACAGCGGGTTATTTATTTGAAGAGCGAGAGGAACAGGGAGACGATGGCGAGACAGCCAGACGCGATGATGATGCCGGCTATTTTCCACCGCTTATTGGTATCCGTTTTCCGCTCGCGCATATCGGCGACATGCCCGTCAAATTTGGCTTCCAACGTATCCAATTTGCCTTCCAATTTGACTTGATTCACCTTCATTTCGGAGTTGTCGGCGCGGACATCCTTGATTTCGGTGCGCACCTCCTTCACCTCCGCTGCGAGTTCGTCCAGTTTTTTGAGAATGAGTTCCTCGTTTGTCATGAGTCTTCCTCCTTTTACACGAAAAGATATAAATAGGATACCACCTTTCCAAACGGATGTCAACCTTTTTTGGCATTTCGTGTGCAGCGTGCGGTGACACTGCCTGTGCCGCACAATCACCTTCCCGCGGGGCAGGCGACTGCAGGTAGAGCCTGCCCCGCGAGGGGTTCACGCGGCAAGTCCTGTATCTCATCCTCTGTTCAACATCGAGAGGAACAACGACACGAGCGCAAGACAGCCCGACGCGATGATGCCGGCTATTTTCCACCGCTCGTTGGTATCTGTTTTCCGCTCGCGCACATCGGCGAGGTAGGCTTCAAACTTCGTCGCCAACGTGTCCAATTTGCCACCCATTTTGGATTCTAACGCGCCGAGGTCGCCTTCCAATTTGACTTGGTTCACCTTCAGTTCAGAACTATCAGCCCGCACCTTCTTGAACTCAGAAGCGGATTCGGTGCCGACATCCTTGATTTCGGTGCGCACCTCCTTCACCTCCGCTGCGAGTTCGTCCAGTTTTTTGAGAATGAGTTCCTCATTTGTCATGAGTCGCCCCCTTTACATGAAAAGATAGAAATAGGATACCATCTTTCCAAACGGATGTCAACCCTTTTTTCAAAAAAAGTTGCGTTAAGGATGCGGCTGCCCTACCTTCGGTTTCTCCTTCGGCGCGTTAGAATCCTTGCCGAAACGGATATGCAATGCGGCACCGGGGGCATGCTCCTTCCCATAGAGCGCGTGCTTGATGCCCCAAAACACCACCGTGCTCACTATCATCACCGCGATTCCCCACAACGACGTTTTCCAAAGCCACTCGGTAAATGAGAAGAGACTGCCCGTCTGTTTTGGAATTGCCCGCGCGCCGAGTGCCATGAGCACGGTGCAGATAATCGCGTTGAGGGTAATTGTGCCTTCTGTCACCAACCGATGCGGACTAAACCCGACGAGGGCGCGCTCAAAATTGAAAATGACTACCCACCAGAGAAAAATGAAGTAGAGGAGCTGCCCTTTACCTAACCAACTTATCGGGATGAAGGCAAGCGGCTCTTGGAAATGCGCACTCAAAATCCAAACACAAGCACTGCCGAGCCCGATATAAAAAAGTTCAAACCAGCCTATCCAACCGGATGAGTGCCGAAACCAACCCGCCACAGGCAAACCGAAAAATCGTTCCGGTAACGGGGCGACTTGCTCAACCCATGTCGTCGTTGCCTTGCGGTAGTTCAGATACGTCAAGGCGATGAGGACGAAGAAGACAGCGGAGATTTCCATCCACCGCGGCACACCCGGTTCTGCCGCGAGTGCCGGCGCGCGATTGCGCAGCAGGCAAAACGTCACAGCGATACCGAGGCCGAAAAGCATGCCTTGTGTCTGTTCCATTACACTGTGCCAATTTGTCTGGAGCCTTGTCCGAATGCAGAGCAGTTTCAGCAGTTGTCCGAATGAGAACGCAATCCCACCGGCAAAACCTGTCATCAAGGTAGCGAAAGCAACGCCGTCAAGTTGATACCGCCAGCAGTATGCCAATACGCCGATGACGAGGCCGACGCATCCAGCCCAATTATCGCCGCGAGGCGGAGTCATGCGTAAGTGGAAAACGTTGACAAGGAGCAGGAACGCCGCGAACCAGCCGATGCCCATGTAGAGAACCAGCGAGGTGCCCATATCAAAACCGCCCCGGAAAAGGGCAACGATAAGCGCGGCGACTATCGCACCGAGGGATGCCAGCCAATCGGTATCATACCAATAGAGTGGGCTTTCATGCCGTTGCATCCGTTTTGGCGCGAAAATCCTGTCAATTACAACAGCCTGCAATGCCCAGGCGGTAAAAACGGCGCACATCGGCACAAAGAGGAGAGACATCTGTTCACTTGTGAGGAACGCGGGTAGAGCTGTCCCCGCACCGCCGAGGGCGGCCCATAAGAAACCGATGACGAAAAGGTTCGCAAACCCGTAAAGCACCGTTAGTGAGTGAGGCGAATGTGTATAGCCGACTACCTGCATGTAGGACATGCTGCCCCCGAAGGACCAGCCGAGCGCGCCGAACATCGCAAAATAGTGGACATATCGCCACCAATCCTCGCGCCCAGAAAGCAGGACAATTGCTATTGCGGCAAGCGCGCCGGGCAGTGCCGCACCGTATTCATGCCCAAAATTGCCGCGGATACCCCATCCCACACAGAGGGATAAACCGCACAAAATCACCATTTGCCACGGAAAAGTGATTATCTCCATACCTACCGTCTCCTAAAAAAAGTCTGTTTTCTCCTCGGATTGACGCAGACCGGTTGGGAATTCTGGCATTTGCGTCCATCCTGTTTCTACTATTATGCAGGATTTCGGTTTCGTTGTCAAATTATCGAAAATTGCATCAATTTCACGGATATGATACGATATATACACAGAATTGAGATGATTGCTGGAGGTTAGAAAATATGAGCCGTGTCCGTATTGGAATCATCGGGTGTGGGGCGATTGCCCAAGTCCAGCACCTTCCCAACCTTGCTGAACTGCATCGCGAATTCGAGGTGCCGATAGTCTGCGACTTGTCGCCCGGTGCGGCGAAGGCAGTCGCGCAGCGATTCCACATCCCCGACTTCGTCACAGATTACACTGAACTCCTCAAAACTGACGTAGACGCAGTGCTGCTCTGCCACGGAGAACCGAAGACAGAAGTGGCCCTCGCCGCGTTTGAGGCAGGGAAACATGTCTTCATTGAGAAACCGGTCTGCTTCTCACTCCAAGAGATGGATGCGATGCTCGCTGCGCAACAGCGGGCCGGCACCGTCGGCCAGGCAGGCTATATGAAGGTGCATGACCCGGGGTTTCAACTCGCCAAGCGTGAAGTGGATATGATGACAGGCTATCGCTTCGTTCAGATTAACCACCTGCATCCGAACAATAGTTTGCACTTGAGTCAGTTTGACGTGGAACGGTTCAACGACGTGCCGCCGGAGGCGTTTAAACCGGCTGGCGCAGCGCGCGAGAAAGCACTCGCCGAAGCAATTGGTGATGTGTCACCGGATGCCCAACGCGCCTTCTTTCTGCTGGCGGGCAGCATGATTCATGACATCTACAGTCTGCGCGTGATGCTCGGTTCGCCGAGTGAGGTAGTGAGCGTGGAAATCTGGGCTGATGGCCGCGGTGTCAGCATCGTGTTTGCGTATCCGAACGGCGCGCGATGCATCGCTACATGGGTAGATTTACCAGATCTGTGGGATTTCAAGGAGACGTTGGAGATTTACGGCGATGACAAACGGGTGTTGGTATCCTATCCTACCGGTTTCTCGCGAGGCATTCTGTCGGAGGTGACGATACACGGCATCGATGCGGATGGGGTAACCTATAGCAAGCAGCCTGCAGTCGAGTGGGAGAGCGCGTTCGTGCGGGAGTTGCGTCACTTCCACGAATGCATCACCGAAGGCACGGCGTGCCACACTTCCTTGGCATCTGCTCGGCATGACATCGCGTTGATTATTGATATTGTTCGGTGTTATGTGGAGGGAAAACGAAATTCGCTTCTTTAGACGTAGGGCGGGGGCCTGTCCCCCGCGAGCTATTAACCTACGCGAAAAACGTCCTTGGCCCGAAGAGGCCAAGGACGTTCTCAGCTACGCTTGAGGCAAGGCGAGGGACAGGCCCTCGCCCTACGGTAAAACAGAAGACCGGCGTAAGGCACGGGACAGGCCCTCGCCTTAACGAGAACCGCCGCTTGTCACGTAGCGCGGGGGCCTGTCCCCCGCGAACTGTTAACCTACGCGAAAAACGTCCTTGGCCCGAAGGAGCCAAGGACGTTCTCAGTTACGCTTGAGGCAAGGCGAGGGACAG
>PYJE01000205.1:8118-14029 GCA_003635305.1 Candidatus Poribacteria bacterium
GCGTGATGCTCGGTTCGCCGAGTGAGGTAGTGAGCGTGGAAATCTGGGCTGATGGCCGCGGTGTCAGCATCGTGTTTGCGTATCCGAACGGCGCGCGATGCATCGCTACATGGGTAGATTTACCAGATCTCTGGGATTTCAAGGAGACATTGGAGATTTACGGCGATGACAAACGGGTGTTGGTATCCTATCCTACCGGTTTCTCGCGAGGCATTCTGTCGGAGGTGACGATACACGGCATCGATGCGGATGGGGTAACCTATAACAAGCAGCCTGCAGTCGAGTGGGAGAGCGCGTTCGTGCGGGAGTTGCGTCACTTCCACGAATGCATCACCGAAGGCACGGCGTGCTACACTTCCTTGGCATCTGCTCGGCATGACATCGCGTTGATTATTGATATTGTTCGGTGTTATGTGGCAGGCAAACGTTGAACGTAGCGCGGGGGCCTGTCCCCCGCGAACCCTATTTGTCTGAAGCACTCCACCGGTAGGCGCGGTTTCAAACCGCGCCTACCGGGTCCCCCGCGAACCCTATTTGTCTGAAGCAGGAGCAGGATTTACAGGATGAGCAGGATTTACAGGATTAGGACATTTTGTAGATAGCGAGGCTGTCCCTGAATTGCAACGAGAACCGCCGCTTGTCACGTAGCGCGGGGGCCTGTCCCCCGCGAGCTATTAACCTACGCGAAAAACGTCCTTGGCCCGAAAGAGCCAAGGACGTTCTCAGTTACGCTTGAAGCAAGGCGAGGGACAGGCCCTCGCCCTACGGTAAAACAGAAGACCGGCGTAAGGCACGGGACAGACCCTTGCCTTAACGAGAACCGCCGCTTGTCACGTAGCGCGGGGGCCTGTCCCCCGCGAGCTATTACCCTACGCGAAAAACGTCCTTGGCCCGAAGGAGCCAAGGACGTTCTCAGTTACGCTTGAGGCAAGGCGAGGGACAGGCCCTCGCCCTACGATAAAACAGAAGACCGGCGTAAGGCACGGGACAGGCCCTTGCCTTACGGAGAGCGATGAGAATTCAAATTATTCTTCCGCTTCCTTCTCCACGTCCTCGGGTGGCATCATGCCGTTTTCCTCATCGGCCCCTTTAATCGTAATCTCTGTCTCTTTAAAGCCGAATACGACAAAGCCGTCAATGACGAGTTCGGATTCTACGCTAGGTGGCGGCTCAAACTCGTCAGGAAAGGGGAAGGCATCTGGCGGCGGAAAATCTTCCAGTTCCGGCAGCTCTTCCGGCAGTTCACCATTTTCAGGCAGCTCTTCCATTTCAGGGAGATCTCCGGGCCCCGGAAAATCGCCGCCGAAGCCGGTTGATGTCAGCGTCACCGTAACCAAGCCCGGGTCTACCTGGTCTTCCCGCTTTTGTTTGATTAGTTCGTCCAAAGTCTTGGGAACCGTTCTCTCTTCGTCTTCCTCGCCAAAACCAAAGTCTACAGGGACTCCGGGCGGCGGACCCAATTCACCTGGAAACCCTGAGCCCCCTGAAACTGTGAGGCTTGCTTCGCCTGCGGGAAAATCGTCAGGGATTTCAAGCAGAATGTCTCTCTCAATCGTGCGTCCGTTTTTAGCTGTGCTCCAATGCGGGACAAGCACAATTGTGACAGGGAGAGTTTCGCCGGGCATCACTTCTGTCGGCGTATCCACTTCGTCAATCTCTGCCGAAGCAATCTGCGGTTTATCCGTGATAGCCACCGATACGGCTTTCAACGTAGCTTTGCCTGCGCTGTTTTGAAGCCGCTCGGTGAACGATTGGACGATGAAATCCGTAGTGAATAGCACATCAGAAAACGGATCCGCCGAAGTGCTGCGGAAGGGCTCTGTGTAGACTTCTTCTGTCTCTTTAAAGTGAAGTGTCACGGAGCCTTCCACCGTTCCCGGACTAGTCTCCATCCGAAGTGCGTCCATGGTAACCGCGGCAACGATGGAGATATACGATTCGTAGCCGTAAGCAACGACGTGGTGTTTCTCCATCACTGTGTTGTTAGCAGGATGATAGGAGACGGTTACAGGAATCATTGCCGGGGTTGAACCGAGTTCCCCGACAATACATGGCAAGAGATCTTTGGTAATCGTGCCGATAGGGTTGCCAATCGCGTATGACGATTTATATGGTGCCTGTAAACTATGGACGATTCCATCAACCGCCGCCTTGTAGACAGGCAATGCGGCGTGTCCGCTGTTAGACATGGGGTGTCCGAACGCGACGAATGTATTGTCATACACTTGCGCCACGGTGCCGAAGCCGATGGAATTAACGACATCGCCGGTAGATACCGCCACACCAATCATATCTCCTGCGGAGAGTTTGGGAGAATTCCCTGCAGCGGGTGCCGCTGGCGCGCCGCCAATCTGTGCATACAATTCGACAAAATTGAATTGTGCGGCAGAGAGATGGGACGAGAGTTCTTGGATTCGGTGCGGTTGAATGCCGGTAATCATCAGAGGCGTTTTCACCGGCGCATAGGTGGCATGAATCCCCATCCCCGGCGCGGCGGGGTTATCGGGTTGTTCCAATAACTCACCGAACGTTGGATGTGCAATGGCTGCCTTCATCGCGTCAATCGGCGTTACCCAGAACCGATACGGTGGTTTATCGAAAACACCGCCATAAGCCAGCGCGCCCATGACGCGTCCTGGCGGGCCGACAGGGCTCCCAGACATTCCTGCTGCAACGCCGCCTAAAGCCTCTGCCGAGGCATCGATGTATTCGCACTCATAGAGTGGAAATCCGAAACTAAAATCTCGAACGCCGCGGAACCGGACTTGAAGTTTCACTTTGCTGGTGCCTTCCAGTACGGTAATCATTTCAAGCGGCGTTTTCGTGGAGAGGGCTCTCACTTCGGCCTCGGACATATCCTCTAGATGCACATCGCCGACAAACGGCGCGGCGTTAAACGCATCCGTAACATCCGCGGCCGTCGGATTTTCAGGCTGTGCTAACTCCTCATCTTGCGAACAGCCTAATTGAAATAGCATGGCGAGAGCAATGCCCGCCAAAACGAAAAAGCGTTTCACTTTTCTGCCTCCGAAAACAGCGTTTTCACGCGCTGTTTTGAATTGTTGTCGGGCAAAATTACCGGGTTAGGTGCTTTCGCTCAACAAAGGTTGAATTGGTATTATCAAAGTTAGTAAACTTTATTTCAGTTCTTCTTCGGATTAATGTGTTTTTCGCAAAGAAACGAGAAACGCTGCTGTTACCGTAGCGCGAGGGGCTGTTCCCGAGTGCGCGCTTACAAAGCGCGCCTACCGACCGTAGCGCGAGGGCCTGTCCCTCGCGAACGTTGCGCTCAGGCGAGCGCAACCTACAGATGAAGCGCGAGGGGCTGTCCCTCGCGAACGTTGCGCTCAGGCGAGCGCAACCTACAGATGAAGACCGGAGCGCGAGGGCCTGTCCCTCGCGAACCCTCAATCAAGATGAAAACCTTGTGCGCGCTTACAAAGCGCGCCTACCGACGCTGCCGTTACCATAGCGCGAGGGGCCGACGCTGCTGTTACCGGAGCGCGAGGGCCTGTCCCTCGCGAACGTTGCGCTCAGGCACTCGCAACCTACAGATTAAGCGCGCGGTGGGCTGTCCCTCGCGTGCCGCTTTATGGAAAAAGGCGGATATGGACATCCGCCTTGACACCTTTATTCGCCATCCGCCGCCGGTAAAATCATGATTGGCGCGCTTTGCGTGCCAGCCACGATAAAGCCATCAATCACGAGTTCTGCTCCGATATCCGGCAGTTCCTCAATATCAGCCGGCAGGGGTAATGGCACGTCTTGTGGCGGTGCCCCTTCTATCGGCCCCGATGGCAGGTTCGCGCCAAAGCCTGCCGGCATCAGCGTCACCTTGATTAACCCCAGCTCGACTTGCTCCGCCAGTTTCTGCTCAATCAGTTCGTCCAAATTTTTCGGATTTGGCATATCCTGCCCAAAACCGGGAATCGCATCTTGAGGCGGTGGGCCTTGTGCTGCATCTTGAGGTGGGATACCTAACACGGCAGCAGAAACTGTGACGATTGCTTCGCCAGCAGGAAACGCCTCGGGGACTTCAAACGTAACCTCCCTCTGCATCGTCCGGCCATCATCAGGTGCAACACTCCAATGCGGTAGCAAGACTACCTTGACGTTGACACTCTCACCAGCCGTTATTTCATCGGGAACACTAACCTCGTCGATTAATGCTCGCACAATGCGGGGGCTGTCCGTAACAGAGATAGACACTGATTTCAGTGTAGCCTTGCTAAAGTTATTGGTGAGCAGCCCTGTGAATCCTCCGACAATGGCGTTCACCGTGTCTACCACCTCCATAAATGGATTGGCCGATGCAACCCGGAACGACTCGGTATAGACGCTGTCAGTCTCTTTAAACGCAAGCGTTACAGTGCCTTCCGTTGAGCCAGGGCTGCGCTCCATCCGTAGCGCGTCAACGGTAGTCGCCACAGTCATTGCAATGAGGTGTTCGTAGCCGTAGGAGACAGCGTGATGTGTCTCTGTGGCACTGTTGTTAACAGGCTGATAGACAATCGTTACAGGAATGGTTTCCGGTACTGGCCCCAACTCTCCGACAATTGCTGGCGTGAGGTCTTTGGTAATCGTGCCGATGGGGTTGCCGATGGCGTATGACGATTTCGCCGATAACTGCAGGCTCGTATCGATGCCACGAACACCGGCCTTGTAGACAGGGAGTGACGCGTACCCCGTGGAAGACATCGGGTGCCCGAACGCCACGAATTTATCGTCGTAAACCTGCGTCACGGTGCCGAAGCCGATGGTATTCGTGACATCGCCTGTGACGAGCGCGACACCAATCATATCGCCTGCCGAGAGTCGCGGCGAGAACCCGGCCGGCGGTGCGGCGGGCGCGCCATCAAAGGTGGCATAGAATTCAACGAAATCGAATTCGCTTCCTTCAAGATACGCCGAGATTTCTCGGAGGCGGTGCGCCTGAATGCCGCTAACCATCACCGGGGTTTTAACCGGTGCATAGAGACTGTGCATCGGTGCGGCAGGAGCTTCTTCCAAGAATTCCGCCAGTGTGCGATGTTCAATCGAGGCCTTCATCGCGTCAATCGGCGTTACTAAGAACGGATAGGGTGCCTTAGAGAAACCCCGGCCATAAGCCACCGCGCCCATAACACGCCCCGGGGGGCCGATAGGACTTCCAGACATTCCCGCGGAGATACCGGCTAAGGCATCCGCTGAAGCATCGATAAATTCACACTCGTAGAGTGGGAAGCCGAACCCGACATCTCGCAATCCGCGGAACCGCACCTGAAGCTTGACTTTGGCTGTGCCTTCCAGCACGGTAATCATCTCCAAGGGGGTTTTAAGCGCGAGAGCCCTCACCTCGTCCTCGGACATATCTTCTAAGTGAACGTCGCCGGCGAACGGCGGCGCGCCTATCGTCGATGAGTCGGTGACTGTCGGCGATGTAGGCTGTTCATCTGTCGCGCAGCCGAATTGAAACAGGAGCGCGACGGCAACACTTGCGACAACAAAAAAGCGTTTCATTTTTTTTCTCCTAAATTTTTGTGGACGTTTCTGTTTTTCTTTTCATGGACAGACGCAGCATCAGCCCGGGAGGCGCGGTTGAAAACCGCGCCTACGGTTGAGGTGCATGATGGCTGCCTAGCGAGGGACAGGCCCTCGCCCTACGGGAACTAACCGGGAGGCGCGCTTTGTAAGCGCGCCGCCTACGGAAGGGAGATGCCTGGCGAGGGACAGGCCCACGCACTACGGAAACCAATCGGTAGGCGCGGTTGAAAACCGCGCCTACGGGTGAGGTGCATGATGGCTGCCTGGCGAGGGACAGGCCCTCGCCCTACGGGAAACCAACCGGGAGGCGCGCTTTGAAACCGCGCCGCCTACGGAAGGGAGATGCCTGGCGAGGGACAGGCCCTCGCCCTACGGGAACTAACCGGTA
>PYJE01000205.1:14049-20005 GCA_003635305.1 Candidatus Poribacteria bacterium
GCCTACGGTTGAGGTGCATCATGGGATTTGCATCTGTCCTACCTTCTACGGAGAGAAGCGGAGAGTCAGGCTACCACGCCACCCAACCGCCATCAACCGCAATGGTTTGTCCTGTCACCCAGTTCGCCGCTTCGGATGCGAGGAATAGGACGGCCCCGACGACTTCGTCAACTTCGCCGACGCGCCCCATCGGGATGCGGCGGACAACATCTTCGTAAAATTCCTTCCGCTGTAAGAGGACATCTGCAAGCGGTGTGCGCGTAAATGCCGGGGCGACAGCGTTGACGGTGACGTTATGCGGGGCCCACTCCACGGCGAGCCCTTTCGTTAATAGGACAACGCCGCCCTTACTGCCTGAATACGCCGTGCGCAGCGGACCGCCTACCAATCCCATCGTTGACGAGATATTGATAATCTTCCCGTTTTTCCGCGCTATCATCGGTTTGACGAGCGTCTGCGTCAAAAAGAATAGCCCTTTCAGATTGAGATCATAGATGGCATCCCAATCTTCCTCGCTCAACTCAAGGGCTGGTTTCGGACGGTTAGTCCCCGCGTTATTGACGAGGACATCGATGCGTCCCCACACGTCAATAGCGGCTTGCGCGCCGCGCGCAACCTCGTCCATTTTACTCACATCAAACACCACCGGCTCGGCTTCACCGCCGTTCGCGTGAATCTCACTCGCGACTTCTTCCAAGTCGGCGAGGGTTCGGCTATTCAAGAGAATCTTCGCGCCCATCTGCGCCGCGGCGAGGGCAATACCTCTGCCGATGCCTTTGCCGGAACCAGTGATGAGCATCACCTTATCGTTCAATTCAAATCCTGGAAATGCCATAGTTAACCTCAGTTTTCGGTAGGCGCGCGTTGTCCGCGCGCACTCGCCAATTTCAATGTGTTTTGTAATAACATCGCGCGTGTCATCGGCCCGGCACCGCCTGGCACCGGTGTGATAAACCCGGCAACCTCTTTCACTTCGTCAAATTTGACATCCCCGACGAGGCGATTGTCAACGGCGTTAATGCCTACATCAATGACAATCGCGCCTGGCTTTACCATGTCTGCCGTAATCAATTCGGGTTTGCCGACAGCGACGACGAGGATGTCCGCCGATTGTGTCACCGCCGCCAGATTGTTTGTCCGTGAGTGACAGTAGGTGACGGTAGCGTGCCGATTGAGGAGCATCAAACCCACCGGCTTTCCGACGAGCTGACTCCTGCCGACACAAACCGCGTGCTTGCCCGCAATTGGCTGGGCTGTGGATTCGATGAGGCGGATAACCCCTGCAGGCGTGCACGGCGTAATCCGTTCCCTATCGATGAGTAAATTCCCTAAATTGACAGGCGTGAGTCCATCGGCATCCTTATCCGGGGCGATGGCATCGATAACCGCCTGTGCATCTATGCCATCGGGCAGCGGCATTTGCACCAAGATGCCGTGGATATCCTGCCGTTCGTTGAGACTTTCAACGTGCTGAATGAGCCGCCGTTGGGGAATCTCCGCCGGCAAGCGGTGGACTTCTGAATGGAAATGCACCTTCTCACAATCGCGCTGTTTGTGTCGGATATAAATCGTTGAGGCCGGGTCTTCGCCGACTTGCACGACAGCGAGCCCTGGCGTGAACGTGAGTTTTTTCACTTCCTTGCGAATCTGGCTGCGGACGCGCTTTGCGAGAAGAGTGCCGTTCAGGAGCGTTGCTGACAAGTTTTCTGTATTTCGCAATGCGTTTGATAACGGTTCTGGTGCAGTCACGTCTCCCTCCGTATATCTGTCATTGAGGTTGTCAATGACTACGTTTTTGAAAGAAATTCAACTAGGAAAGTAGCATGCAACGACAGCGCATGCGGCTCTGGCAATATCCGGTTGTTGCACCAGAAACCTTGACGAACGCATTGCGCCGATACAAACTACTTGTCATCAAGCCGTTGCAACTGTTCCTCAAGGAAGCGCGTCACGGCATCCGCATCGGTAGCTTGGAAACCGAGTGTGCCTGCCTCTTCAATGAGAATTGTCATTTGCACCGGGTTGTTTGTGAGCAGTCTTTTTGCCTCTCTGTAAAAGCCCGCGGCGAGTTCATCTTCGCCTCGCTCCTGATGGATAACGGCGAGGTAGATATAAGCGGCGGCGCGTCGGGGAGACTGCTGACGCATCTGGATAAACTCCTCGAAAGCGAAGCGCGCCTCCGAATAACGTCTATCGTCATAACAGACGCGCCCGATGCGAAACTGCGCCCGGTCTGCGAAACTATCCTTATACCCCCCGGCGAGATACCGGCCTCGTTCCGGATACCCAATCGTCGTCTGGTATGCCTGCAGTGCTTCGTTGTATCGGCGCAGCTTTCTGTAGAGTTCGCCCAACTGAAAGTTCGCCATCATCGCTTGCAGCGCGTCTGGATGTTGCTTAATAACCTTTTCATAGGCAGCGAGTGCCTCGTTTGGCGCGGCGAGTTGTTCTGCGTAAACCAGCCCAGTCCGATAGAGGGCCTCGGCAGCGTAGGGCAATGCAGGATATTTTTCTGCGACTTCGCGGTACCCCTCAATCGCCTTCGGGTAATCCGCTAACTGCCGTTCATAAATGGTGCCGATTTGTAGCAGAGCCCTCGCGTTTTCGGCATCGCGTAACGTTCCGCTCTCAATGTTCGCTCGCAGGTTCTGAATAGCGGTTCGATGTTCGAGGGAACGGAGTTGCGCGGCAGCCGCAGCCGCATCAGAAGTCTCCGGTGCCGTGGCGATGAGATTCTGGGCGATACTCAGCGCGTCGTCAAAGTTACCCGCCGCAACCGCTTTTTCCAGCCGTTCAACCTCCATTTTGGACATCTCGTCCTCAAGGTTCTCGATTTTGGCGCGCAGGAGTGCCTTCACTTCCGTGACACTTTTGTCATACATGGAGATTTGCCCTAGATAACCGGGCCCAAGGTGTGGCAAATAGGCGTGAAGGAAGGTTTTGAACGCTGCTACCGCCTTCGGATAGTTCCGCGCTTTTTCATGACACACGCCTTTCCAATAGAGGACGGCGTGCATATTCCAGAAGTTCGGATATTTCTGTTGGAGTGCTTCAAAAACGGCGAGTGCCTGCGGAATCTCCTCGGCGGTGCGATAGATATTCGCGATGTGGTAAAGTGCTTCCGCTGCGAAATTGCTGGTAGGATAGGTATCGGCGACTTTCTGGTATGCGTCAAGAGCCGCTGGCAATTGATGGAGCACGGTGTGTTTTAAATGCGCGATGCGCCATCGCGCTTCCGGCGCGACGATGGCATCCGGGTGCGCTACTAGCAGGGCTTCATACACTTCAATCGCCTTTTCTGGCCGATTGAGTTGGGATGGGTTGCGGTAGAGTTCGGCTATCTGAAATTGCGCGAGGGCGGCGAGCGGTGTGCCGTGATGCGTGCGCACAAGTTCCTGTTGCACATGCAGAGATTCCAGTGCCGTGCGGATATCACGAATTTTCTGTAATCCGGTCTTGTGGACGAAATGGGTGGCTGGAGCCAATTTAACAAGTGTGTGGTAAGTCTGGATTGCCTCCTTATATTTGCCCATTCGGCTGTAGACATCGCCTTTCTTGATGGAGGCAAGGAAGAGCTCCTCACTTGCAAGCCCTTTGTGCTCAAGCCGCAAGATTTTGTCGTAAGCCGCCACTGCTTTAGGATACTGCTGCGTGTAGTGGTAATAGATTTCGCCGCTCTGGTAGTAGCACCAGCTTTGGATGTCAACGTTTGCGGCAGCCTGGGCAAGTGCTTCCAGTTTCGTAATCGCTTCTGGATAGCGTTTGTCCCGAATTAAGGCGTTTACCTCATCAACTTGCGCGCGCGCGCCGGCGAGCAGCGTCATGCTAAAAAGGAACATCAGCAGCGCGAGGTGTGTCTGCATTCTGCCGCGATGAGTTTTCGGGTGAACTGATTTTCGCGTTCGCATCGTCAATATCCTTCTGCAGTGCTAGGCAGGTTCTGCAAATGCGTATTCGCCACCTGCACCCAGTTCGTGCCTTGCGCTTGTTCCTTCATGCGCTGGAATTGGCTCGCCGTCTCCCACGCGTCGTTGCGGAGGTGATGCGTAATCAGTGCCTCCTCTAAACTGCGTTGGATGTCCTGCTGCCGGTACTGTTCTATCCGCACATCGGCGGGCTGGACTTCGGCTAATTGCACCCGTGTTTTGGATTGGAACGGGTTGCTAATGAAAATGGCGACAGCAATGAGCGCGGTGACGAGGGAACCCACTGCGGTGGTTCGATGTCCGTGCCATATTTGCGTGAGTATCGCCGCCCAGGAACGGAAAAGCGAACGCGTAGGCTGCGCGGCGGCGAGCCGTTTGTAGACGTTCATCTCAATATCCTGTAGCGCGCGTTCGGGCAGTTGCATCTCTCCCTGCGCGTCGTCTGTCAGACGCAGCACCTTTGTGAGCGTCTGGACATTTTCGGTGCAATCGCTGCACGTCTGGAGATGCTGCTCAAAGATACCCGTTTCCGCTTCGGGCAGCAGCGCGTAAGCGTAGTCAATGGCGTGTCCTTCAAACTTTTTACATTTTGGCATCAAACATCCTCCTTGATAGGATTTACACAGAACCAGCCTGGTAGGCGCGCGTAGGGAGCGCGCGGGCTTCCGGGGCGCCTACGGGGTGTGCTATTATATATCCCTATTCTCCCACAACGGACGCAATATCTCCTGCAACCGTTTCGTGGCACGGTGGAGATGAATCTTAACGGTGCCTTCCGCAATGCCGAGTGTTTCCGCGGCCTCTTTAATCGGGAGGCCTTCGTAACGGCATAGCATAAACACAGCCTTCTGCTGCGGCGATAGCTGCTCTAACGCCTCGCGAATGATGCGCCCGCGCTCTTTTTCCTCCAACGTCTTGACAGGGTTGCTCGCCAGATCCGTGGCAACGAGCCGTGACTCCGGAATCTCGTCATCGTCCCAAGGTCGGATAGGATTGCGCGCCTTGGCGCGGTGATGGTCGATCGCGAGATTCGCCGCGATTTTGTAGAGCCACGTTGAAAACTTCGCCTTCGGCTGCCATGTGTCAAGCGCACGATACACCTTGACAAAGACATCAATAGTCAAGTCCTCCGCATCTTCATAATTCCCGACGGAACGCTGCAGATATGCGAAAATTTTGGATTTGTAGCGTCTCATCAACTCATCAAAGGCATCTTGCTGCCCCGCTTGAAACTGAGCGACGAGCGTTTCATCATCAATGAATGAGTCCATAACGTCCTGTGGGTAGCAGAAATAAAATGCAAGCAACACCTTTTTAAACGGATGCGCTTTAAATAAGTTTACAGGATGTGCTATAAATTGTCAAGGAATTTGTGCATGCTGACACGGAGGCATTCAGTTCTTCCCCCTTCGCCCGAGCCCGAACATGTCAGGATCGGGCGATCCTGCCCTATAGGCTGAGCGCAAAAAAAAACGCGCGGGGGACAGGCTCCCGCGCGCCAGTAAACCTCCGTCTTTTGACGTAGGGCGAGGGCCTGTCCCTCGCCAACGTTAACGCGCGCGGGGGACAAACCCTGTAGATGGCGATCGCCTGATCGCCATAGTGCAGGATCAGGCGATCCTGCACTACAAACTTTTGACGTAGGGCGAGGGCCTGTCCCTCGCCATGTCTTCGGACTACCGCAGCCCGCGCGGGGGACAGGCCCCCGCGCTACGGAGCCCTCACGGCATCGCGGCGGAACACGCCCCCGCGCACCCCTTATTTCGCCTGCTTCACCTCCCCCAACGTTTTCAACGCACGATGCGCAGGCGACACAGGCCCCCGCAACCGACGCGTCACCAACGTCTCCGGCTTACCACCAAACGAAACCTCCTCTATCTGATAGTAATGCTCAACCCCAGGCTTCGCCGACGTATCGATGAACGTATACGTTTGACGCTCCCCTGTCGTTCCAGCACCGGCGATGAGAGCAGGATTCAGCAAGGTATAACCGCTATCGCGTGTCAAACTACGACGCAGGTTAAACCCAG
>PYJE01000206.1:0-5853 GCA_003635305.1 Candidatus Poribacteria bacterium
TTTGACGAAGATATTGATGCTGACCCCGACTTGGATGTCAAACACATTTGTGTTGGAAACGAGGGTGCCTTTGCGTGCGTTTCCACCGAGGTCGAGGATGTAGATTTCGTCAAATTCTTCGGCGAGACATTTCCGCATTCCATCAAAAGAGGTGCTGTCAATGAAACTGCGATTGGTGACGACGACGATGAGTCCCTCTTCTCCAATGCGTTCGGATGCCCACCGAATTGCTTTCACGTAAAGGTCCCCGAGTGCTTTCGTTGTGGAGGCATTTGAGGCGTGGGCGTAGGTTTCTTGCACCCGCTTGTCTATCGCGGGATATTTCCGATTTTTGTTGTTATCGTTTTCGTTCTGCTGTCCGGCGTTATAGGGTGGGTTGCCGATGACGACGAACATCGGCGATGCTTTCTGTTTCGCCACACGCGCAGTGTTCTCCTCTGTTAAGAGCGACAACTGCCGTTCCTCGGCGAGTTCAAACGTATCCACGAGCGAGATGCCTTCAAACGGCAGATAGGTGCCCGTCGCGGCGTAGAATTCATGCTCAATGTTGAGCGTTGCGATGTAGTAGGGCATGAGGAGAATCTCATTGCACCAGAATTCGTTGCGATATTTCGGTTCGAGTTGCGTCTTGGGGATGTCGCGCATGAGTCGAACGATGAAGTTGCCGGTGCCGACGAAGGCATCGATGATGTGAACGCCTTCAGCGGCGAGGGAACGGCCAAACTCGGTTTGAAGGATATGCGAAACGCTGTTCACCATGAAATCGACGATGGGCTGCGGCGTGTAGACGATGCCGTGCGTATCCGCTTGTTTGACAGAGAAGCCTTGGAAGAACTGCTCGTAGATGGTATTGAGGAAGTGCTGCTTCTGGGAGAAGTCGACGAGTGTGGCTGCCTCGCGTTCGATTTCGCGGTAAAACGGTGTTAACTGTTTGAGGAGTTCGCCGCGGTTCCAGGCTTGGGCGAGGGGGCCTCTCAGCACCTTTTCGATTTCCCTTGCGATGACATTGCGGTGTGCGAAATCCGGATCCTCGAAAACCGTGCGGAATATCCGTTCGGTGAGGAGGTGTTGGACGAGCATTTCTTCAACCGCTGCCGCAGAGAGATTTGGGTTGATGGCGGTTTTGCAGCGTTCGTGGAAGGCGGCAAAATCGGCGCGAAATTGCGCGTTGGTTTCGCGGTGCGTCTGAATGATGTTGGCGGCTTCGGTGCCAAGTTCCGGTACGAGTGTTTTGAAGCGTGCGACGGCGGCGCGCCATTGGGCGGCATTAGCGCGTTCGTAGGCGAAAAATGTCTGCAGCACGGTGACGAGGGTTTCGCGTTCGGTGATGTCCGCGTCTAACACTTCGTGTCCGTTCTGATAGAGAATCGCGCGTTCTGGGGTTTGGAAGAGGATGTTGTCGTCTGGATAGCCGGCATCGAACTTCTTCTCAATCTCGGCGAGGAGGTTTCCGTGAACGCCTTTTGCCTCCCAGGTGCCGCGGGGTAAACTGTGTTCGTCAAGCAGTGCGCCATCGAGGCGGATGGGGTTGTTGCCGGGGATTCGGAGTGTTTGTTCGCAGATGAGCGTCCAGTTGCGCTGTTTTGCGCAGGCTTCGAGGAGTGCTTGAAAGGCGGCGCGCACGGCGGTTTCGTGGGTTACGCCGTGTTGGCGATACCTGTCGAGTGCATCGTAGTAGGCGGTGATGGATTTATGCGTTGGTTTGAGGTTCAGTGTTGGCATTATTCCTCCTGTGCATCGTTAGGGAGTTGGAGCACTGTGCGAATTGCAGTGCGCACTTCGGTGCAGACGCGCACGGCGTTTTCCACTTCTGCCGCCGTTGCGAAATGTTTGCCGTAACGGACATCCACGGCGTAGGGCTCAAATGTGTTGAAGTCGGGGTGCCATTTGCGCCATTCGGGGTGCATCGGCACGATTAAGTGCAACAATGCGTTCAAATCGTGCGTCCGTGGGACGCGGAGATTCGCCTCCTGCAACCACGCTTTCAGGTATTTCTCAACACACTGCTGCGCATGGAAACAAATCGAAGGGTAGACATCGCGTGTCAATGGCTGCTGAAGCCGTTGGATTGACACCCAGTCAGTCTCGGCTGCGCGGACCTCTTCCAATGTCAACGGATTAAGAACGCCGTTCTCTTCCCAGCCCGGCACTAAGGTGTTATCCTCGGCGAGCCGCAGCGGTGGCAACGCGCCTTCCGTGTCATAAAGCACCTCGCCTTTTTCCAGCACCTCGTGCAAAAACCAGTCGTTATGCGAGAACCGATACGCAATATCCTCCCGCGAACGCACCTGCAAATCGAGAGGGAACCGTTTCGGAATGCGTGCTTTAATCTCGCATCGCCGCTGCCATGTCTGTGATTTCAGAATATCCATCACGACGAGCATGTCGACATCCGAGTCTTCTGTCGGCGTGCCATACGCGTAAGAACCGAACAGGATAACCTGCAACGGCGAAAATTCGCGGACGATGTCGTCACATGTGGCTTGAATCGCTTTTAAAGGAATCATGAATCTGTGTCTCCTTCGTCTCTCAGTCAGTATAGCCTCAAAAGGGAACGTCCGTCAAGCCGTCTATTTTCAACTAGCCATCGTTGGGGAGTTGAAGCGCGGTGCGGATGGCTGTGCGCACTTCGGTGCAGACGCGCACGGCGTGTGCCGCATCCACCGCCGCCGCAAAATGTCCCTCATACCGGACATCCACGGCATGTGGTTTGAAATTCTCGAAATCGGCATCCCATGCACGCCACTGCGGGTGCGTTGGCACAATCAGCACTAACAACGCATTCAAATCGTGCGTCCGTGGAATCGGGATGTTCGCCTCCTGTAGCCACGCCTTGAGATATTTTTCGACGCACTGTTGCGCGTGGAAACAGACTGCATCCTCTATATCTGGTGCCGCAATCTGTTGTCCAGCTTGCATCATCAAATAATCAACTTCAGCTTTCCGCACCCGCTCTAATGTCAATGGGTTCATCACGCCTGTCTCCTGCCAAATCGGCACTAAGGCATCCGTTGCGAAACCTAACTGGGGCAGTGCCGCCGCTGTCTCGTAAAGCACCTCGCCTTTTTCAAGGATTTCGCGCAGAAACCAGTCGTTGTGCGCAACGCGATAGGCGATATCCGCCGGGCAACGCGCATGCAAATCAAGCGGCAAGCGTTTGGGAAGCCGTTTTTGCATCTCCCACGCTTGCCGCCGCACATCTGATTTGAGGCCCTCCATCACGACGAGCAGATCGACATCGGAGTCTTCTGTCGGCGTGCCATACGCGTAAGAACCGAACAGGATAACCTGCAACGGCGAAAATTCGCGGACGATGTCGTCACACGTCGCTTGAATCGCTTTTAAAGGAATCATGAATCTGTGCCTCCTGCGTCTCTCAGTCAGTATAACATCAAAAGGGAACGTCTGTCAAGCCGTCTATTTTCAATTAGACATCATTGGGGAGTTGGAGCACGGTGCGAATTGCAGCGCGCACTTCGATGCAGACGCGCACCGCATGCGTCGCATCCGCCGCTGTCAAGAATATCTCATAGCGGACATCTACCGCATGCGGTGTGAATTTCGCAAAGTCTGTTCGCCACGCGCGCCATTCGGGATGCATCGGCTCAATCAAACGCAACAATGCGTTGAGATTGTGCGTCCGTGGCACGCGCAGATTTGCCTCCTGCAACCACGCCTTGAGGTATTTTTCTACACACTGCTGCGCGTGGAAACAAACCTGGTCCTGCATATCTGGTGCCGAAATCTGCTGGAGCACCTTCATCGCCAAATAGTCGGTTTCAGCTTTCCGGACTCTCTCTAATGTCAACGGGTTGATAATCCCCGTCTCCTCCCAAATCGGCACCAAGGCATCCTCGGCGAGTGCCAACGGCGGCAATGCCCCCTCCGTATCGTAAAGCACGTCACCTTTCTCAAATACCTCGCGCAGAAACCAATCGTTATGCGCCACGCGATACGCGATGTCTTTCGGGCACCAGACGTGTAAATCAAGTTGGAAACGACGCGGGATGCGTTCTTGCATCTCCCACGCTTGCCGCTTCTCCTCCATCACCACGAACAAGTCGACATCCGACTCCGTCGTCGGCGTGCCATATGCATACGAACCGAACAGGATGACTTGGAGTGGCGCGAATTCGCGCACGATGTCATCGCACGTGGCTTGAATTTCTTTTGCGGAAATCATGATTTTGTTCTTCCCGTTTTGTTTTGTGATGTTAGTTTAACATGAAAACGCAAAGAATGTCAAGTAGGAAAATCCTGTTTGACAATTGCAGCGAATTATGCTATAATTTTTGTCGTGTAGAATGAATCTGCCTGAATTGGAGATTTGAGAATCCTGCAGATGCTGCTTGACTGGAGAAAAGTATGAAACGATTGCTATGCTTATTGCTGCTGATATGCGTTGGGCTCTGTCCGCTTGCATCGCTTTCACAGGTGCCTTCGGCGCGAAACGGACAAAACCGCGAGTTGACGAAACGGATGACGGCGATGATTGCCGGCAAGGTTGTGTGGCCGGGGCAAGATGTCTCGCATGCGAACGTGTCTGTCTACCGGGATGAAGGGTTAACGCAACTCTACTTGATGGGTATCCCGCAGCGCGGCGATGGGCAGTTCACTCTCGGCGTGGAGCCGGGACGGTATTATCTCGTCGTCTATGTTGATGTCGACAAATCCGGTCGTTTTGATGCAGGCGATGGCATCGGCTATTTCGGTGTCACGGCGTGGACAGACACCGAGCAAAAGAAACAGGTTGTTGAATTGCGGGAGAACCAAAAGATTCACGGCATCCACATCCCGATAACCGGGCGTGTCCAAGTGATTGATGGTGCGGTTCAGATTGTGCCTGTCTCTGAATATCAAGCCAGCGGACTCCAGCAGTTTCAGACAGCATTGAGCAAGGCGACGAGTGGTTGTCGGGGTAAGCTGAGCCTTGGGGCGGTTGGCAAGGTTGATTTGTCGGAACGTCACGCTTTAATCCTTGCCTACACCGATTTATCGTGGAAGTATCGCGCTGGCATCGCGCGGGTGGCATCTTCCGGCGAATGGACGCTCAACTTAGCACCCGGCAAGTATTACCTCATGGCGATTCTGGATAACAACGGCACGAATACCCTTGATGCAGGGGACGATTTTGGGTTCTATGGGATTGAGACTCTACAGTCGCGCAGCGCGATGCCGCAGCCGGTGCTCGTCGCTGCCAATAAATGGACAGAGGATTTACGGATAGCTATCACTGCGACGTATGACGCTGTTCGCAAGAACGAAGGGTATCAGGCGTTGCTTGAAAAAGGGGACACACTCATTGACGTTATCGGCACGGTATCTCCGCCGCAAGTTGCGTCTGTGCGGGTTCACGCGTATTCAGACGCGGGCTTCGTCGTGCCGCTTGCTAGTGCGGAGACTGATGAGGGGAGCACGTTTCGCCTCAAGCTGCCCCCTGGCGAATACTATCTCATCGCGACGCTCGATGCCGATGGAAACGGTAGATACAGCGAAGGCGATGGCTTGGGCGGCTATGGGACGTTGGACATCACGGCGCAACAACCTACGCCGTTAGTGTTAACAGCAGCGGATTCCGCAGGACAGGCTGAGCGCGCCGTTGACATCATCATCAGTGCACGGTATGATGCGAATGGACAACTCCAAGCCGCGCTGCCCGGCATTGAGGCAGATATTGCACAGGGGAGCATTGCCGGCCGAATCACGTTTGATGGAAAGCCGCCGGTGCCGAATACGAAAGAGGTTTCCGGTATTTTAAGTCTTGCCTATACGCCGGACTTCCAATCACCGGTGCCGATGCCTATCACGTTGACAGACGAGGGAGATTACCGCGTCAATGTGCTACCGGGGCGT
>PYJE01000206.1:5873-10210 GCA_003635305.1 Candidatus Poribacteria bacterium
GTTCAAGTGATTGATGGTGCGGTTCAGATTGTGCCTGTCTCTGAATATCAAGCCAGCGGACTCCAGCAGTTTCAGACAGCATTGAGCAAGGCGACGAGTGGTTGTCGGGGTAAGCTGAGCCTTGGAGCAGTTGGCGAGATTGATTTGTCGGAACGTCACGCTTTAATCCTTGCCTACACCGATTTGTCGTGGAAGTATCGCGCTGGCATCGCGCGGGTGGCATCTTCCGGCGAATGGACGCTCAACTTAGCACCTGGCAAGTATTACCTCATGGCGATTCTGGATAACAACGGCACGAATACCCTTGATGCAGGGGACGATTTTGGGTTCTATGGGATTGAGACTCTACAGTCGCGTAGCGCGATGCCGCAGCCTGTGCTCGTCGCCGCCAATAAATGGACAGAGGACTTACGGATAGCTATCACTGCGACGTATGACGCTGTTCGCAAGAACGAAGGGTATCAGGCGTTGCTTGAAAAAGGGGACACACTCATTGACGTTATCGGCACGGTATCTCCGCCGCAAGTTGCGCATGTGCGGGTTCACGCGTATTCAGACGCGGGCTTCGTCGTGCCGCTTGCTAGTGCGGAGACTGATGAGGGGAGCACGTTTCGCCTCAAGCTCCCTCCTGGCGAATACTATCTCATCGCGACGCTCGATGCCGATGGAAACGGTAGATACAGCGAAGGCGATGGCTTGGGTGGTTATGGGACATTGGACATCACGGCGCAACAACCTACGCCGTTAGTGTTAACAGCAGCGGATTCCGCAGGACGGGCTGAGCGCACCGTTGACATCATCATCAGTGCACGGTATGATGCGAATGGACAACTCCAAGCCGCGCTGCCCGGCATTGAGGCAGACATTGCGCAGGGGAGCATTGCCGGCCGAATCACGTTTGATGGGAAGCCGCCGGTGCCGAATACGAAAGAGGTTTCCGGTATTTTAAGTCTTGCCTATACGCCGGACTTCCAATCACCGGTGCCGATGCCTATCACGTTGACAGACGAGGGAGATTACCGCGTCAATGTGCTACCGGGGCGTTATTATGTGATGGCCGTCATTGATGGGGACAGCGATGGGAATGTCGGCATCGGCGATGGGGTTGGGCTTTACGGCACCCGTTTTCCTGTGCGCGGTGAACCGACGCTTGTCACCGTCTATCCTGGCCGCACAACATCACATATTGATATTGAGATATTCGCATCCTACATTGACGAAAACGGCACGATGGCGGAAATCGAAGATGGCGGCCGTTGGGAGATTCAGAGACGTTACGGTGAACCGGCGGATGTTTTCAGGTTCACCCGCAACGGAAAGCAATACGAAGAGTGGAAATATTGGACGAAGGGGATTGGCTTCCTATGGGAGGCAGATGGCGCAGGCTGGAAATTTGTTGAAGTCCAAGAGTTTAAACCGACACAGGATGCCCTTTCCGGCGGAAGCGAAAGTGGGACAGAATCGTCTGATTCCGTTACCTCACTTTCGAGTAGGAGCGACTTCCCTGTCTTGACTTCCTCGGTGTCAGGTTTTCCGTTGGAGGAACAGCATCTCATCTACTTTGCTTACGACAATGTCGTCTGGCATCTCTCCTCCGTGGCAGGGTTGGTAGCGTTGGGCCCCGGGTCCAACCCCACGGTGGCTAGTGATGGCACGTTGCTCTATGAAGGGCCGGAAGGTGCTATTATCCTCCATGACAACGCCGCGCCGCAGGGGCGCGTGGTGCTGAATGCGCGTGCGATGGCGCGCGAGGCTGTCCTCTCCCCGGATGCGAATTACGTTGCTTACATCCGCACCGAGTTTGGTGGCAGAAGTCGTGTCGTCATTCGGCACATTCGGAGTGAAGAGGAGTTTATTGTTCCGTCCGCTGCGCAGCGTCACTTCGCACCGGCGTGGAATGCCGATGGGACCCTGCTCGCCTATGTCACGGAGGGAACGCTTGAAAATTCGGGAGAAGCCGCCACCTCGCGAAATATTTATGCCTTCGACCGGGTGAAAAACAGCGTTGAGCCGGTTGTCGTCTCACCGCACACGGATGACGAGCCCACCTGGTCTTCGGCAAATCTGAATCAGCTCGCCTTTACCCGTACTGTCGGGCTCGATGAGCCCGGTGTAGGAGAGGCTCCCTTGTCTCGAGCTCCAACTGAAGAGTCGCGACAGATTTGGCTCGTCACCTACTCAGACACGGGTGTTCCGACAGAACTGCAATTGACGCGCCACGGTGGCAGCCATCCTGTCTGGATGCCCCCTGAGGGACGCTGGGTTTTGTATGAAAACAATGGGCAACTCTGGACAGTTGATACGCTGAACCCTGAAACCAGCGAAATGCCGCTGATGCATCACGGACAGGTAGTATTCGGGCACCAGCCTGTCGTTGTGAGCAGGATTTCTGGGATGATGCGAGATTAGCAGGAGCTGGAAATCTTGTGAATCGTGCATAATCCTGTTCGGATAAGGATAATGAAACATTTTTGCTTCTGCTTTTTTTTCATATTGGCGAATAGTGCTGTTGCGCAGTGGCTCATCGTTCCGATGGAGCAAGGCGCGCAGACGAACCATCTCAAAGCATACGGGCTCACCTATTGGGCGTTAGAGGTGCCGCGTGAATATCGATGCTATTGGTGGTTGAACTATCGTGGCGGTGCGTTCGTTCTGCCCGATTCGCAAGATGTGCGCGTGCGTGCTGCCCTTATGGGTGTTCGTTTTGAACCGATGAGTCTCGCTGAATACGACACTATCAAAGCGACGGTTCTTCAGGGCAACAACATGGACGAGATTTTGTTGGAGAAGGCCCCGAAGATTGCTGTCTATGCGCCGTCGGAGAGTTCGCCGTATCGAGATCCTTGGGATGATGCGGTTAAAATCGCGTTGGATTACGCGGAGATTCCTTACGACGAGATTTGGGATAAAGACGTGCAGAGTGGTGTGCTACAGACGCAAGGCTACGACTGGTTGCATCTCCATCATGAGGACTTCACTGGGCAGCATGGCAAGTTCCACGCCGCTTTTTCCACTCAGGTGTGGTATCAGCAGCGGATGTTGATGTTTGAGAAAGCCGCTGCCGAGTCTGGTTTTCGGCGCGTCGCGCGCCACAAAGGAGAGACAGCGCAGATGATTGCGGACTACATCGCCAACGGCGGGTTTATCTTCGCGATGTGCTCTGCCCCGGAGACGCTGGATATCGCGCTGGCAACGGGAGGTGGTGCGGTGGACATTGTCGCGCCGGAACTCGATGGAACGCCGATAGATGCGAACGGACAGACGAAATTAGATTTTCAGCGGACGCTCGCGTTTGAGAATTTCACGCTTTATACCAATCCGTTCCGTTATGAATTTTCGGATATAGACAACCCGCGTCCGGACATGGATGCCCAGAGTGGTGTTGAGGATTTCGTCTTGTTTGAATTCGCTGCTAAGCACGATGCGATTCCGACGATGCTGACGCAAAACCATGTGAGTGTTGTCCCCGGTTATCTTGGGCAGACGACATCGTTTAACATGGATACTATTCGGGGTTCTGTCACGATTTTGGGGCAGGTGGAAGGCACAAACTATGCGAAGTATATCCACGGTAAACTCGGCAAGGGCACGTTTACGTTCCTCGGTGGGCATGATCCTGAGGATTATCGCCATCTTGTGGGCGAGGGGAAAATTCCGACGAATTTGGATTTGCACAAACATTCGCCGGGGTATCGGCTGATATTGAATAATATCCTGTTTCCTGCGGCGCGTAAGAAGCCGCAGAAGACATGAGCGGGTTGCGAGGGACAGGCCCTCGCCCTGCGTGCCGCCGTAGGCGCGCTTTGCAAGCGCGCAACCACGCCCGGCGCGCAAGAAGCCGCAGAAGACATGAGCGGCTGCGAGGGACAGGCCCTCGCCCTACGGACGGCAGATGCCCCTGAGCTATGTCAACAGGGTTCTCGTTTGCGATGGACAGGCCCTCGCGCTACGTGCCGCCGTAGGCGCGCTTTGCAAGCGCGCAACCTCACCCATGTGCCGCAGAAGACATGAGGGAGTTGCGAGGGACAGGCCCTCGCACTACGGACAACAGATGCTCCTGAGCCGCGTCAACAAGGGTTCTCGTTTGCGAGGGACAGGCCCTCGCGCTACGGACAGCAGATGTCCCTGAGCCGCGTCAACAAGTGTTCTCGTTTGCGAGGGGCGGGCCCTCGTGCTGCGTGCCGCCGTAGGCGCGCTTTGCAAGCGCGCAACCTCGCCTGTATGCCGCAGAAAACATGAGAATCTTGCGAACGGGCCGCGGAGGATAAAATGGATGAAGACAATCTTGGCAACGTGCAATCTCAATCAGTGGAGTCTTGACTTTGAGGGCAACACGG
>PYJE01000206.1:10230-30747 GCA_003635305.1 Candidatus Poribacteria bacterium
TCGCCGGGGTATCGGCTGATATTGAATAATATCCTGTTTCCGGCGGCGCGTAAGAAGCCGCAGAAGACATGAGCGGGTTGCGAGGGACAGGCCCTCGTGCTACGTGCCGCCGTAGGCGCGCTTTGCAAGCGCGCACCCTCGCCCGGCGCGTAAGAAGCCGCAGAAGACATGAGAGGGCTGCGAGGGACAGGCCCTCGCGCTACGGGCCGCAGATGCCCCTGAGCCGCGTCAACAAGTGTTCTCGTTTGCGAGGGACAGGCCCTCGTGCTGCGGGCTGCCGTAGGCGCGCTTTGCAAGCGCGCAACCTCACCCATGTGCCGAAGAAAACATGAGAATCTTGCGAACGGGCCGCGGAGGATAAAATGGATGAAGACAATCTTGGCAACGTGCAATCTCAATCAGTGGAGTCTTGACTTTGAGGGCAACACGGCGCGCATTATTGAGTCAATTGAAATCGCGAAATCGCGCGGTGCGCGGTATCGATTAGGGCCGGAGTTGGAAATCACCGGCTATTCCTGCGAAGATCATTTTTTAGAGCCGGATACCCTCGTGCATAGTTGGGAGGCACTCGCTTGCATTCTTGAAGGCGGCTACAGTAACGGCATTCTCTGCGATATCGGTATGCCGGTGATGCACAAGAATGTCCGCTACAACTGCCGTGTTTTCGTGTTAGATGGCAAGTTGTTGCTGATTCGTCCGAAGTTAATCCTTGCAGGCGATGGGAACTATCGCGAGCCGCGGTGGTTCGCTGCGTGGCAGCACGGGTGGACAACCGAACCCTATCCGCTCCCGCGCGAGATTGCCGAGATTACTGGGCAACGCGCTGTGCCTATCGGCATAGCTGCCCTTGCGCTTGGCGATACGCTTTTGGCATCGGAGACGTGCGAGGAGTTGTTCGCGCCGATGAGTCCACATATCCACTTTGGTAATGCAGGGGTTGAGATTATCGGCAATGGCTCAGGTTCCCACCATGAGTTACGTAAGTTGGATACACGCATCGCGCTCATTCGGAATGCGACTGAGAAAAACGGCGGCGTTTACCTCTATGCGAACCAGCAGGGTTGCGATGGGGGCCGCCTCTATTTTGATGGCTGTGCGTTGATTGCGCAAAACGGCGAGATTCTGGCGCAAGGTTCGCAATTTTCGCTTTCGGATGTGGAAGTCGTCACGGCGGTGGTGAACTTGCACGATGTCCGTTCCTATCGCGGTGCCAAGGCGAGTCGCGCCGTGCAGGCGAGTCAAGCGGAGAAACTGCCACAGATTGATGTCGATTTTGAAGCAGGATGGACAGGATGGACAGGATGGACAGGATTTACAAGATTGCCAGGATTACAGGTGCCGTTCACGGACAATTCTGTTGCATCCGAGCAAGATTCGGTAGGAGGGCCCGCGTCTCGATTTTGTGACACTCCTATTGAGCCGCGTTATCATATCCCTGAAGAGGAGATTGCCTTCGGCCCTGCTTGTTGGCTGTGGGATTATCTGCGTCGTTCTGGTGCCGAGGGATACTTCATTCCGCTTTCCGGTGGTGCGGATAGCGGTGCAGTCGCGACGCTTGTTGGTTCGATGTGCCAGCTCGTTGCGAAAGCGGTTTGCGATGAGGAATTGACGGTTATCGCTGACGTAAGGCGGTGGCTGCGGGATGACGAAACGCCCGACATTTTCAAAGACCCGGGTGTACTTGCGAATCGATTGCTCTATACTTGTTATCTCGGTACGGAGAATAGTTCCCGCGAGACGCGGCGGCGCGCGAGACGCTTGGCGGAGCAGATAGGCGCGTATCATCTGGATATCAACATGGACGCGCTCGTTACTGCGTTGAAAACGCTTTTTACGCGGATCACCCGGAAGACACCGCGTTTCAAAGTGGAGGGTGGTTCGCACACGGAGAATCAGGCACTCCAAAATATTCAAGCGCGTTTGCGGATGGTGCTCAGTTATTTGTTCGCGCAAACCTTGCCGTGGGTGCGTAACCGTCAGGGGACGCTGCTTGTCCTCGGCACTGGCAATGTTGACGAGGCACTGCGCGGTTATCTCACCAAATACGATTGTAGCAGCGGTGACATCAATCCGATTGGCGGGATTAGCAAGGCTGATCTTCGCCGATTTTTGGAGTGGGCCCAGCACTCCCTTGGTTATACTGCGCTTGCCGAGATTGTAGAGGCACCGCCTACCGCCGAGTTGGAGCCTATCACCGAAACCTATACGCAAACAGACGAGGATGATATGGGGATGACTTATGCCGAATTGAGTCGATTCGGGCAACTCCGAAAGATGGAGCGGTGTGGGCCCGTCAGCATGTTTGAGAAATTGGTTGAGGAGTGGGACCCTTTGCCGCCGCGCGAAGTTGCGGAGAAGGTAAAGCACTTTTTTAGGCATTACGCCATCAATCGGCACAAGATGACGACGTTAACGCCGTCTTACCATGCCGAGTCCTATTCGCCGGACGATAATCGGTTTGACTTGAGGCAGTTCCTTTATCAGACGCGCTGGACGTGGCAGTTTCGCCGCATGAACGTGCTTGTAAAAAAATATGAGGTCCGAACGCTCTCGGCCTCCAAGGGAACTGTGAATGAACGTGAAACGTAATCCTGGCAATCTTGGAAATCCTGCAAATCCTGCTTATGAAGTCCAAACGCTATCGGCCTCCAAGGGAACTGTGAATGAACGTGAAACGTAATCCTGGCAATCTTGGAAATCTTGTCCATCCTGCTCTCGTTTCCATCGCGTGCCTTCTCTGGCTATCGTCAGCATACGCTGTCCCCAATCCGCCGCTGAATCTTGATGGTTGGGTAACCGAGGCACTCGCTAAACTTGAGACAGATGGTGTTACCGGCGGCTTCCATCGCCATACTGCCCCTCTCTCTCGCGCGGAGGTGATAGAGATACTGCATCAGGCGGAAGCGCGCGTTCGGACAGGGGTTGTGGTGCCTTCGGAGATAGATAGGAAACTCTTGGAGAAGTTAAAACGCGAATTTTCTGTATTTCGCGGGGCTCTCGATGTGTATGATTTGCGCAATAACGTCTCTCTACGTAACCCGTCATCGACGTTGTCAATGACTTCGTTAATTTTTCCTGAATTGCGCGTTACAACAGAGAAAATCGCGCCCGCGCTTGAAGGCGCGTTTCACTATCAGCATGGAAACCTCACGCTCTACACCGAATGTGAGGCACACAATTTTGAGGAGCCTTATCGTCCTGACAATTTTCTATATCCTCCCGCTGCGAAAGGCACATCCGCGGAACAACGCCTTGAACGTTGGCGCGGCGGATATACGGGGAACGTTAAAAGGGGATATGTCCAAATCAACGCTGGACAGTTCAACGTGTTGATGGGAAGGGACGCAATTTTCTGGGGCGCGAGTCCGCAGACATCTGTTGGGATTTCAGATAATTCGCCGCCGTTTGACCAGGTGCGGCTCACCGGAACGTTCGGAAAATTCAAAGCTACTGCCTTCACGGCGCAACTCGATGCGACGTGGAACGACGAAAACGTCCGATACTTGGCGAAACGTTATCTCAGCGGACATCGGCTGGATTATCAACACAACGACAGACTGGAAATCGGCATCGCGGAATGGGTGCTTTACGGTGGGGATGCACAGACGCTGGATTTCAAATACGCGAACCCGGTTACCTTCTACTACGCTTTGCAGTATAACGCCAAGTCGGACGATAACGTTATGTTTGCTTTTGACATCGCTATTCGGCCGTTTGACGGTGTTCGTCTCTATGGCGAGTGGCTTATCGACGATTTTCAATATGTGCCGGGAGCGCGGGACCCGCACGCTGTCGCTTGGCTCTGTGGTGTAGAGTGGTATCCGAAGAAGTTGGCGCGCCAGTTCGGCCTCCGTGCCGAGTATGCGCGCGTCAACCGGTGGGCTTATACGCATCTTGTTCCGGATAACCAGTTTACACACTTCGGCGCGATGATTGGGCATCCTATTGGTAACGATGCGGATACGTTCACGATGCGCGCTTCGTATCAGTTCACTGTCTCCACGAAGGCGGAGTTCGCTGCGCGCGTCTCCCGTAATGGAGAGGGCACCGTCGCCGCCCGGTTTTACGGCGAAGATTTCAACGCGTTGCCGTTTCCGACGGGTGTAGTTGAACATATTACGGCGTTCGGCGGCACGGTGACATATCGGCCGCGCCGCGCGTGGAATGCTAGGTTCACTTATGCATGGCAACATACCCGCAATTATCAACACTCAGTAGGGGAGAGCGGACAGGGACACCGGGCGTTCCTGCAACTCGGGTATCTTTGGTAGCCTCCCCCGGTAGGCGCGGTTGCAAACCGCGCCTACGAGCACAGAACGCTTTGCACCAATACGAAAAATGCGGAAACGAACCCTTTTCTTCATCATCGCAACGTTAGCACTCATCTTCCTATTTAACACTGTCATTGACAGCACGCGGGATTTTCGGTTGTTTGCGCTGTCCCCGAAAATTCTCAAATATCGGCGGACGCTTCAGAAACATGCACGGGAACAGAGACTGGATTGGTTGTTGGTAAGCGCGCTCATCGTGCAGGAATCTGGGTTTGATGAGTCTGCCGTTAGCAGTGTCGGTGCGCAAGGTTTGGCACAGTTGATGCCCGCCACGGCGAAAGAGCTCGGTGTCCGCGATGCGTTTGATGCGGCGCAGAATATTGCAGGTGCGACGAAATACCTGCGGCAGTTATATGATGCGTTTTCGGGTACACCGCACGAACCTCGCATCCGGCTTGCGCTGGCGAGTTATAACGGAGGCAAGGGCCGCGTCCGAGATGCACAGAGAATTGTTCGGTATCAGCAGGGGGAGCCGTTGGAATGGGAGGAGGTGAGCCGCGCGCTCTCGCGGTTGACAGCGGCGGATGCGCAGTTGCACCGCGGCGTGTGGCCAGTGAAGGGAAAGCCGCCCCACGGCTATTTCCTCGGCGCAGATGAGACGCGGGACTACGTTGAAAAAGTGATGCGCTATTATGAACGGCTCCGATTTTATCGGGGATTATTGTTCTTTCTGTGAAACAGTGCGTCTAATCTCTCCGCGCGATACGCGAAAATTTTCTCTATATCCCGCCGAACGAACAACGTATTGACTACTGAACTGCCCCACACGGCGTATTCCACCTCATCGCCGACGACGGTGCCGGCCGCAGTCTCTTCAAACGTATGCGTATGCCGCCAGAGACGATAGGGGCCGCGGCGTTGCTCGTCCATGAAATACCGCGGCGGCACCCAAGCCGTTATCTCGCTTTGCCAACTGATAGGGATACCGCGGATTCTCAACCGATAGTCAATCCGCGTGCCGACTTGCATTGCGATTGGTGCTGGTGTCAGCACCTCAAAGCGTAGCCACGGCGGCGTAATTTCGGCGAGGTTATGCGCATCCGAAAAGAACGCGAAGACCTGGGCGATTGGTTGCTCAATCGTCTGGTGTGTGATAAAGCGAAAGGTTTTCACAATTATTCTGTTTCCAGTTGCGCGAGGCGTTTGTCTAATGCTTTCTGTTGCTGCCCTATCCGCAGCACGTAAAGCATAAATACTAACCAGATGACGAAGTATGCACCGGTGAGGTATTTGAGGCGGTTGCGCTGTGCTGTTTCTAGTTTCGCAACGGCGAGTTGGACAGCCGCGGTGACTTCCTCTTCGTCAACGTTGACTTGTGCTTCAGCGATTGCATCCGAAACCGCGCCCGATACTTCGTCAGCGGTTAAGGTTACCGGAACTTGGGTTATGAAAAAGAACGCGAGCATAATCAGAAAACTCGCTAAAATCAATATGCGCATAAGCCTTACATCTCCTTAGACTCAAGTATTGTAATCCTGGAAATCCTGAAGTTCTTGAAAATCCTGCTCTGTTTTTTTCTGTTGATACCGCAGCCCTGTGAGGAGGACAAACAGCAGGATGAACGCCACTAGCGATACCATCCATGTCCACTGCATCGGTGTCGCGAGGTTCCACTTCGTACCCCGGTCGGGGTGTAATCCGCCTTGCCAGATATCCACGGCGTAGTAGACAATCGGCACGTCGATGTAGGCGATGATGCCGAGCACAGCGGAGTAGATTCTGCGTTTATCCTCTGCCAATGCTGAGCGCAAGATGAAATAGCCGACATATATCAGCCAGAGGATGAGCGTGCTAGTCAGTCTCGGTTCCCAATTCCACCATGTATTCCATGCGTACCGCGCCCAAATCGGGCCGGAGAGCAGTGCGATGGTGCAGAAAACCAGGCCGAGTTCGGCTGCTGCAGCTGCGAGTAAATCGTCTGTGGGTTTACGTTTGAGCAGGTATTTGATGCTCAACACAAAATTCACGCCGAACGCGACGAAGACGGTGAGTGCTGCGGAGACGTGAAAGTAGAAAATTTTCTGAACTTCCAGCATGGTGCTTTCAATCGGCGCGTACCCGAACACGAGGTAAAGTGAGATGAAAAGCAGGCTTGCGGTAAAAAGCGTGAGAGTCTTCATCATGTCCTCCTCTATGAGAGTCCCGTTCCCTCTCGAAAATCCTGCTCGGCTGCAAGAAAACTGTCAAGGAACGGAAACTCTAATCTTGGAAATCTTGCTAATCTTGGAAATCCTGCTAATCTTGGAAATCCTGCTAATCCTGGAAATCTTGCTAATCCTGCTCCCAGATGGGACTTTCCGTAAGAATTTCCGGTCCGTCCGGCAGCACTGCCACCGTGTGTTCAAAGAAAGCGGAGAGGCTGCCGTCTGTGGTTGCGATAGTCCATCCATCTGCTAGGCATTCCACGTCTGAGCCGCCGGCGTTCACCATCGCTTCGATGGCGAGCACCATTCCGGTTCTCAGCCGTGGGCCTCTTCCCAGGGTGCCGAAACAGGGGAGTTCTGGTTTCTCGTGGAGGTGCCGTCCGATGCCGTGTCCTGCATAATTCTGAATTACGGAGAATCCGGCGGATTCGGCGACGTTTTGCAATTGCGATGCGATGTCACCGACGCGGTTGCCCGGCTTCGCTTCGGCGATGGCGGCGTATAGCGATGCTTTTGTGACATCAAGTAGCCGTTGTGCTTCATGTGAGACATCGCCGACAGCGAAAGTGAAGGCGTTATCGCCGTGATACCCACCGAGTTTCACGGCTGTATCCACGCCGATGATGTCGCCGCTGCGGAGTTTCTCGGCCTTGTTTGGGATGCCGTGGATGACGACATCGTTGCGTGAGACACAGATGCGCGCGGGATACGGCGGATGTTGCGGAATTTTGTAGTTCAGGAACGATGGGATAGCGTTGACAGCCGCCGTTGCTTCTTTCGCCACCTGTTCCAGTTCTGCGGTGGAAACGCCAGGTTGTATTGCCGCTGCGATTCGGTGTAGCACGTGTGCAGCGGCTTTTCCGCTCTGGCGCATCCGTTCAATTTCACGTTGGTTTTTAATCGTAATTCTGTGCATAGATAGAAAATTTCCAATTCCGATGAAACTGCGTAAGCGTTCTGTTTTCTGTCTCTACGACACAATCTGTCCAATCAACGTATGCGCTGTGGCACTCGCAATGCAAACGTCAACCATGTCCCCTACCGTGCTGTCCGCCTTGGGAAATACCGTGGTTTTGAAACCGTCTGTCTTGCCGTGATACCGGTTTGCGTCGCGTCGGGATTCGCCTTCTACCAGCACGGTGAAAGTTTGTCCGACAGTGGTAGTGTTGATTTCGGCGGAGATTCTCTCTTGGAGCGCGATGATTTCTGTTAATCGCCGCCCTTTCTCCGGCTCCGGGACATCGTCTGGGAACGCTTTGTGCGCGAGAGTGCCCTCCCGTTCGGAATATTTGAACATAAACGCCGAATCGTAGCGGATTTCCGCCATCATCTCGTAAGTCTGCATGAATTCCGCTTCGGTTTCACCACAGAACCCGACGATGATATCCGTGGTGAGGACGAGCTCGGGGATGCGTTCGCGGAGTTTCGCGACGAGACTGCGGTATGCCTCCGCCGTATAGGTGCGGCGCATCCGCTCCAATACCGACGTAGAACCGGATTGCAAGGGGAGATGCAGATGGTTACAGACATTCGGCGAGTTCGCCATTGCGTCTATCATGCTGTCGGTGGCATCGGCGGGATGCGGCGAGGTAAAGCGGACGCGCTCCAAGCCGTTCACATCGCTAACGGCATAGAGCAGTTCGCCGAAGTCGTAATCGTCGTCGTGATAGGAGTTCACCGTCTGGCCGAGGAGGACTACCTCCTTGAAACCCTGGTCTACTAGTTTTTCGACATCTTCGACGAGCAGTTTGAGCGGCAGGCTCCGTTCCCTTCCGCGCACGAACGGCACGATGCAGAAGGTGCACATCTTATCACACCCCCGTTGAATTGTGAGCCACGCGCGGATGCCCTCTTTTCGGATGGGCGCGATATCGGCGTAATCCTCGTTTTTGTCCAATCGCACGCCTAAAAACGCATCCCGATTTGTCACCGCATTCAGTGCCATCGGCAGGTTCCGATAGGCATCGGGGCCCATCACCAGATCGACGTAGGGAGCCGCCTCTACCAGCTGGTTGCGGAGGTGTTGCGCCATGCATCCGCACACACCGATAATCAACTCCGGTTCGCGGCGTTTGCGGTGGTTCAACTGCTTCAACCGATTGAGCACCTTCGTCTCGGCGTTTTCCCGAATCGCGCAAGTATTGAGCAGGACGACATCCGCATCGTCCAAGTGTGACACCATTTGATGTCCGTTTTGCGTAAGGATGCCCGCCATCAGTTCGCTGTCGCTGACGTTCATCTGGCAGCCGTAAGTCTCAATGTAAATCTGGCGCGCTTGCGCCGGAGACGCGGGACGTTTTAACCCTGCTTTCTGATAGATGGGTAAACGGGTGATGCTGTTTTTTTCCACTTTTGTGCCTCGTGATGTAGCCGTTCTGAATGCTATTGCGTTAATTATACCATAATCTCGGTATTAATGCAAATTGATTTGCATTTTGCCTTAGAAATAGGGTATTCTGTATTTGGGGGGAGGTGCCAGCCGACTTTCCCTAACCGAAAATAAGACACTTGACAGGAGGGAGCGTTATGCCCATTATCGGAATCACGTCGAAAATTGGAATCACCTCCAAAGATAGAAGAGTGATGACGAACTACATCGATGCAATTAGGGAATTCGGTGGAGAACCGCTTGTCTTTGCTTCATTGGATAGGTATATTAGCGAACATCGCGAGGCTATTCCCGAATACCTCGGTCGAATTGATGGGCTGCTGCTTCCCGGCGGTGGTGACATCGATCCGTGCCTCTATTTTCAGAAGAGGCACCGTATGGTGAAAGGGGTTAGTAGATCTCGCGATGCCTTAGAGATATGGCTATTCCAGAACGCTCTGGCGGCAGATTTGCCTGTCTTCGGCATCTGCCGCGGCATCCAGATTATGAGCGTCGCGATGCGTGGAGCCCTCCACCAACATATTCCGGATATTTCGGGTATCCGACAGGCTCCACCTCATAAGATAGCTAGGCGGGATGCCTCGCATGAAATTGAGATGTCCGATGGGAGTTTGCTGCATGGACTTATCGGTGAGTCTGTCTCATCGGTGAATTCCTCGCATCATCAGGCTGTGGACGCAGTCGGCGAAGGGCTCGTCGTCACGGCGCGCAGCCCCGAGGATGGCATCATTGAAGCAATCGAGCATCCCGACAAGCTGTTTATGCTCGGCGTGCAATACCATCCGGAGCGGATGCTTCATCACCCGGAACTTCGCGAACACGCGCGGAAACTCTTTGAGGCGTTCATCGCAGCGGCATCCTAATTGTTCTCGTTCGGCGAAGGAGAACCTATCCCTCGCCATTGCTAATCGCGGCCGTTCCCTTACGTAAGGCGAGGGCTTGTCCCTCGCCATCACAACTAAAAAAGGAGCACACACCATGTCGCCTATCATCGGAATCACGTTAACAGATAACATCGCGGACACCGGGATGAATAACTATACGCGCGCTGTGGAACAACACGGCGGAATCCCGCGATGCATTACCCCAGACGATGAACCTAGCATCGCCGGACTTGATGGGCTGCTGCTGACTGGCGGCGGCGATATCCACCCTGACTACTTTAACCAACCGTGGCATCCATCGTTGAGGTACGTCAGCGAGGAACGCGACGAATTGGAGATTCCGCTCTTCCAGAACGCTCTGGCGGCAGACCTGCCGGTTTTCGGCATCTGCCGCGGCATCCAGATTATGAGCGTTGCGATGGGTGGAAGTTTATATCAAGACATTGAGGAAGAGGTGCCACGGGAAACCTTGTGTCACACACAAGTGGCCTACCGCGATTCTCGGCATGAGATCGAGATAGCCGAGGGAAGTTTGCTCTGCGAAGTCATAGGCGCACGCGTTGACGCGGTGAATTCGGCACATCATCAAGCAGTAGACGCGCTCGGCGAAGGATTCGTCGTCACGGCGCGCACCGAAGATGGCATCGTTGAGGCGATGGAAAATCCGTCCAAACGGTTCATGCTTGGTGTGCAGTATCACCCGGAACGGATGCTCAACGAACCGAATCTTCGCGAACACGCGGGGAAACTCTTTGAAGCGTTTATCAAGGCTGCATCCTGACAAAAAAATAACACATTTGGGAGGAATTCACAGATGCGCCCAATTATCGGATTCACGTCGACTACTGCAGTGGGCGTGAACGAACAAAATAACTATGTAGACGCGATTCAGGAATTTGGTGGCGAACCACGATGCTTAGTCGCACGGGAACGGGGAGGGCAGCCCGTTGATGAATACCTGTCGGAAATTGATGGGCTGTTGCTCACCGGCGGCGGCAGTATCCACCCGGCCCGCTTCAATCAACCGTGGCACCATACCCTGAACTACGTCAACCCGGCGCGAGATGAAATGGAGTTCGCTCTGTTTGAGCAGGCGTTTGAAGTCGACATGCCTGTGTTCGGAATTTGCCGGGGCATTCAGGTGATGAACATCGCGCGGGGTGGATATCCCTATCAAGATATCGGCTCTATGGTGCCGTGGAAAACTTTATTTCACAAAAGAGTGAAAACAGGCAATCCTCGGCATGTAATTGAGATAGAGGCGGGGAGTTTGCTCAGCCAACTTGTGGGGGATTTGGCACCTAAGGTGATTTCCGCGCATCATCAGGCTGTGAACAAACTCGGCGATGGGTTTGTCGTCGCGGCAAACGCCAAGGATGACATCGTTGAGGCGATAGAGAATCCCTCAAAACGGTTCATGCTTGGTGTGCAGTATCATCCCGAACGGATGCTCAACGAACCGAATCTTCGCGAACACGCGGCGAAACTCTTTGAAGCGTTTATCAAGGCGACAACTTCGTGAAAAATGGCAAGGGCGAATATAATGAAGAGCAGGAAATTAACGGTCAAGATCTGGCGATCTTGCCCTACAGAGGGGGCGGGGGTGCGCCAAAAATTGTCCATTTTCATTGTGAAACTTCATGAAATCCTACAATCCGAAGTCGTGATTAAAAATTCGCTACCAACGAGAACCGATGCGTCAACCCTAACACTCCAAACGGCACCAGCGCGTAATCAATCTGGAACCGCCGAAGCGTGAGCCCGAAACCGCCTGTCAACCCAGAAGTGCCACCTAAATCGTTGCCTCCCAACTTGTATTTGTAGCCGGTGCGCAGTTGCAAAATGTTCGCTATCGTATAGGCGGCCCCTACGCCGGTGGTAATGTCGTTGTCCGAGGGACGAACGACATCGGCTGTTAGCATGAACGCATCGCTCCACGGCTGATAAGCCGCGCCGAATCGGAATGTAAACGGCAACCCGAACGCCTCCTCTACGAACCGCACCCGCGGTCCGACGTGCTGTGCGTTGAATCCGAGCGCGAGCGGAAGTTCTGGGAATGTGTAAAGTCCACCGAAATCGAAAGCGATGCCGGTGCCGCTCTCATCGGCGATTTGCTCGCGTAAAAACTTTGCGTTCGCACCGAACGCGAGATTCGAGGTGACAGCGTTCGCATACGAGACGATAAGTGCCAGATCATAGGGCCGGAAGATAGTCGTCTCGTTGCCATCCCGGTCGCGGCCTTGCAATTCGCCGAAAGACAAGTAATTCGCGCTCGCGCCGACTGTGCCGATATCGCCGACAGGGAGCGCGAAGCCGATGAATTGGTGATTGATTCCGGCGAACCATTCGTTATGCATCAGCGCGAGTTGCGGCTGTTGGATTCGTGCGAGGCCGGCGGGGTTCCAGTAGGATGCGTAAAGATCATCGGTTGCGGCGACGTGTGATTCGCCCATGCCCATCGCCTTCGCGCCGATGCCGATTTTAAGGAACGTCATTGCGCGGGTGCCGGCATTTTCGTGGATGTCGGTGTTTTGTGCCGCGGCTGGCATGCTTGCGAGGATGAGGGTGATGATGAGGAGAAGTCGGTTCATGCGGTGCCTCCGGTTAGTCGGTTGAGTCTTCATCGGCATCGTCGGCGTTCTCGTAATAGGCCAAAACCGCTTGTATGTCCCGCCAGTGTCGCTCCACAAACCGAAGCATTCTCTGACGGTTGCCGAGTTTCAAGGGAACTGAAAAATTGCTTGAATTTGGAACCATCAGCAAATTTTTCAATTCCTCCATTGCTTCGGGCACTCGCTTGATAAACTCCTTGTACTGTGGCGAGCACTTTGAACAGAGAGCCAAGAATTGCGCTACGTATTCTTTGGTGAAATAGTCTTTCAGAACCTCAACGGCATCAAAGTGATACTCACCGTCGCGGTTTCTAAAAGGCATTTCCTCGTGACATATCTGGCACACCATCTGGTCTGCATCGTTCGTGTACTGTCCTTTGAGATAGGGCTTGGGCAAAATCCAGTTTCTTGAAATCCGAACGCTTCTCAGCCGATCTTCGTATTCCTGATCCGGTGCCTCGTCAAGAGCTGCCAAAACCTGATTCGCGCGCCGTTCAGGATCTCTCACGGGACTTTCCGGAAAAGATGGCTGAGTGGGAGTTGGGGCTGGTTGGGGCTCGGGAAGGAAAAGTAGAGCCTGTAGTTCTTCTGGAGTTCTCCCCGTCATGTTTGCCAGTCTACGAATGAGGCTTGGCACATCGTCGCGGTTACTTTGCATACCCAGTTGGTTCGCTAGCCGCTCATCACGTGTGAATGAGTCCGGAAGTTGGTTGAGGGTAAGTTCGCTCGGTTTGCGGAAGTTTCCATCAAGATCTGGTAACCATGCCTTGTCAATTAGCAAAAGTCCAAAAGCCTTAGAAACGCGTTCTGACGATGAACGGTTGCTGTAATCCTGCCTTGTTGCTTGCTCTACGACTCCCTTAATGCAATCGGCATTAGGGATAGCGATTTTATTCCAAATGATCGCGCTTTTTTCCAGAGTCGGGTTGTTAATCGCGTGTTTCAACCCATCAATATGTACGGCCGGATCGAAACCATGGATGCCTCTTTCGTGCCGACCATAATAGTCACTAATTATGACGTACCCCTGATGATTCTGTCTACGCCGTTTAATCCTCACGGCATCCTCAACTCCCAAAGTGCTAAATAATGGCTGCGCAGATTCAGGATATTCCTCAAGTTTGACGAAACCATAAGAGGAGTTCCCTTCAAAATACAAGCGTAACTCATCGTTTGGAAGATAGAGGTCTGCTGGTTTGCGGTAGACTGGTACGTCTGTTTCCTGATTCTCGACAAGGATAAACGGTGTTGCACGCAATTCGTCCAAAAGTCGCTTTTTCTTAGGGTCCGGGCCTGTGTTGTAGGCCCGTTCAATTTTTTCAAAATCGCGAGCGTGTTCATCCCCGCTAACTACCGGTGAGTCATTCTGATATTTCGGAAGAACAGTTTCAATGACTTCTTCAACGATGTCCCATTCTGGGATTCCCAACTCTTGAAGAAATCTGCGAACATCTTCATCCTGAGACAACTCTAACTTCACAATTGGCAATGAAGCGTCAGTTTCTGTCCCAATTGCAAGGGAAGCGTTTGGAGATTCGTTTTCCCCAAACGGATTAACGTGTGATCCGTCCTGAAGGCGCAGAATAGGCTTCCTCCAGAGAATAGGTGGAGTTCGCATCCACTGTGAGCGAACCCACAGCGATCTTGGTGGTGCCTGTCCCACAGATAGGAACTTATAGAATTCAGTGAACCAGTCGTCAGTCTGTTGTTCAAGAAAAGTCTTGTCCAATCTGCGAGCGAACATATCAGAATCAACCTCAGTAACTTCAAGTTGATATCTCAAAAATCCCCAGAGGTTCTGCGTGCGCCGTGCAGTGATTTCGGGTGACAGCCACTTCATCGTGTTCTGTTGCTGAAACAACAAACTAAGCTGCTCCGGGTTAAGTAAACCCGGTAATCCGACGTTATCAGCAAGCATCGCGTTTTGTGCTGAAACAAATGCGTCGTCATGAGTTGGGAGAAACTCTTGTGTCATGAGAGTTTCACGCACTTTGCTGAATATCGGGTAAAATAGGTTCCTTTCGTCTTCCTCAAGGCCACTCAGGCTACTCGCGAGTTCTTCAAGGAAGGGAACCGTTAAAAGCCGGTCTTCTTTTAACAGAGGTAATAACTTGACTGATATAACTTCTGCAACACAGTCCATCAACCAGAGATTCCAAGGCTCATCCTGCTGAATGCCTTCGCGCGAACTCGTTAGAATGAAATCCGCGTTGATCAAAAACGGAAAATCCGTGTCGGACACAGGCAAATAAGCAAAAATCTTTCTGATCCCCGCGGAATTTTCATCTAACGGAAATGCGATTGAGACATCTCGCTCATTTATCTCTTCCCGCTTTTCGTGATGAATTTTCTCTGGTTTGTGAAAAGTTTTGGTATACACCAAAAACTCATCAACGCTAGAGAAAGAACGATCTTGTCTACTGCCTTCAACGAGGACCTCGATTTTGGGAAACTCATCAGCGTTTTTCAAAATTGCTAAATCGGTTCCGGTATCTGTCGTGATTCGGAATTCTTGCAATTTTGAAAGAAAAAGGATGGTTTCCGGCTCAATCTCTAGGAGCATCTCCTCGATTTTATCATAGCCAAACTCCGCCTTCGTTAGCGGCAGGATGATATGCGTTTGAGTGAGATTGAGATCTGCCGGTGGCACATTAATCCATTGCGGCATGATATATCCAAGGCCTGTCTGTTCGTCGCGTTCCGGCAGACAGAAATGGTAGCCGTTGGAAAAAATGTGCGGGTTTTCCGTAACACGGAAAACGGATTTGAAACCAATCCCTTTTTCCCCAATATAGCCTTGTGCCTTCTGCTTCGTTGTTTCACCAACAGCACAGAGAGCATCCACGTTTTCGAGGCAAAAACCGGTTTCGTTATTTTGGATAATCAGCGCGCCATCGGATCCTTCGCTCCCGGTTGGGTCGATTTTCGTTAACCAAAAAGAAAGAGAAGGCAAAGGCTCATCGTATGAGTTGTCTTCAGCGTTCTGAATCAACTCAAAAATGAAATGGGGGTCTCTGCTATAAAGCCCATCGGCGAGAAGTTCAAGGGCATTGTTCAGACTATCTCTACCCCGATCACTCTCGCTTACACGTTGCCATTCATTCCGAATTTGCTGAATGTGGAGAAATTGTTCGCTTGGCATGCGATGTCCTCCTTTGCCGCTAATTTTACCGAAGTTTAGACAATTTGCATCAAGTTTCCCGTTGCTTTATCAAACTTACGAAATAAACTCTATGGAGTTGCAGTGCCGAATCTCGATTGCCGACGCTGCAAGTTGACTGCCTCCGTCTTTCGAGTCGTCGGGGGTTACGAAGCGCGAGACGCGCGCTTATGCCGATGCGGGAACGGATCCGAGACAACCGTTCGCGTCCCCGCGCGATTGAATTTGATGGTGCAAATTGTCCAAACTTTAAAGGTAATTTTAATTATATCATAATTTGGCGGTATTTGTCAAGAAAAAAACACATCGCGCCAATCACACTGGATCGGCACCATTGGCTTGCTTCGCTACTGCCAAAATACCATCAAGCACGTCTGATACTTCCGGATCGATCTTCGCCGCGGGAACGTAGTGGACGAGCCGATGATAATTTGTTTTGCGCATGAGATTCGGCAAGTCCAGTTTTTTGAAAAAATTCTCAAAAAGCCGGTCGAGGAAATCGGTGCTCACTTTGGTGTTTGAGGACCACGGTGAGTCTTCCCCAAGCGTACGGAAGGCATCTTCTATGTCTGCAATTGCTTTTTCCATTGTAGGTACCCACTTGTGAGAAAACAGAGGTCCTTCGCTCCGTTGTTCGGCTTCTTCTTGCGCCCAATCAATGAGCACCTCTTTCCTATCGACTACGTAATTCTCAATTTCGCGACGTTTCCAAGCGTATTCCTTTAATTCGGAGGTATCTTGAAGTTCGTGCTCCAGCCGATCGAAGAGACAGAATCCAACCAGGTCTGGTTTAGCCTCTCGCAGTCCATAAAAATGTCTGCGGGCATTCGCAGGGTGGTTGCCTACGTAGACTACATAAGGGCTCTCCAAGACATCCTTCGCGCGAGGCTCAAGTTTATCAGCGAATGCCTTTAAGATTGCGAAGTCTGTTGCACCCTCAAGATAGAGCACCCACCCCTTCAGTTCCGCCTGATAATAGTTCTCAAAACCAATCTCCTTAAGCGATTTCAGGAGGTGGCTACCCCGGTCATCGATGCGATGCGGCTTTCCGAGGAAGGCGATGACGACATCCCGGTCGGCGGCCTCGTTTAAGATAACCTCGGAATGGCTGGCGGCGATGATTTGGCTGTCATGTTCCGTTGCCAACTCGGTGAGCGTCTGGTAAATCTCTCTTTGCCGGAGGATTTCGAGATGCGCGTCTGGTTCGTCAAGTAGTAATACTGAGCCCGGGTGTGCGGCGATATAGGCGAGCAAGAGGAGCGTCTGTTGAAGCCCACGTCCCGATGAGGAGAGATCCAGCGAAATGCCAGCCCGGTCTTTATAGCTCATTGCAATCTCACCACGTTCCAAAATGTAATCGGGTTTATCCAGTTGAACACCAAACAACTTTTGGATTTGCTCGCAGAGGGTCTCCCATGTTTCGCCGTTTTGCTGCTCAACTGAAACTTGATAGCACAGATTGCGGAGCACTTCAGCGGTTCGTCCTTCGCCGATGCGAACGTTGATTGCACCCGGGTCTAGCCGTGTCTCATTGGAGGCAAGCCCGGACATCGGTGGTAGGAAGGCGACATCGATATGTCCCGCCTCGTCAGGAACCGGCATTCGTTCGGTTTCTGAGAGTCGAAGCGGGCGGCAGTAAAAGGATTCGGGGTTGGCGTAATAGAATTCCAAACCACATTCCCACTTCTTTTCAGCAGTCATACCCTCAACGATGATGTCAATACAGATGTTTCTACCCCCGGGTCTCTGAGCGGCCTGAACGCGCAAATTTTTCCAGAGCAATTTTGCATCGGGGACAGGAACAGAGATGAGGTCTCGGCGGTTAATCGTAACCCCGGGACGCTTTTCGGGGTTAGTTCGCCCTTTCCGATTCTCGTTCCACCGTTTGAGGCCGATTTCCCAGAGGGCAAGTGCCTGCAAAGCGGCTGTTTTGCCGGAGTTATTTGGGCCGATAAAGACGACAGGATTTCCCAGTTCGACTTTGATTTCGCCGAAGCATTTGAAGTTGCGGCAGATAAGTTTTGTGAGCATGTTTCTGTGCCAAATTTGGTATATAAGGAACGATCGAAGCGTGGCGCGGGACAGGCCCTCGCCCGGTAGGCGCGGTTTGAAACCGCGCCTACGTGGGTGCATATTGCGCGTGGCGCGGGATAGGCTTTGTCGTTTCATGCGCGCTTGGAAAGCGCGCCTACCGGGAACGCTCGAAGCGCGGCGCGGGACAGGCCCTCGCCCGGTAGGCGCGGTTTGAAACCGCGCAAACATGGGTGCATATTGCGCGCGGCGCGGGACAGGCCCTCGCCCTACGGACATTCGGTAGGCGATTGGCAGACGCATGGAGACTCATTCCACTTCCAAGATGCCATACGCCACGGCTTCTGCCGTAATATCGGCTGTCCTCATTGCGTCATCAAGTTCTTGAATGCGGCGGTTGTAGTCTGCTTCCGCGTTGGCAATCTCGCTTTGCCGCATCCGCCGAATGTTCGCATCGTTTACCCGGTCTCGCTGGTTTTCAAGGAGAGCTATCCGTTTCTGATGACTCGTTGACAAATTCTTTTTGCGGTGATTTGCCAACTCTCGCGTGCGCCGTTGGTGTTCTTCACGTGCTTCTGCCCACAGCTGCTGATGCGCCGTTTCTAACGACTCACGTTCCGGCGGCGAATCGCTTTCTCGGATGCGGGTATCTGTCGCTTTCTCAAGCAGCTTGTTCAAATGCGGCGTTAATGCCGCCGAGGACGAGACCGGTTTTAGCACCAGATTGCCTTTAATGCCGTGGAACTGCCACTGGTAAATGGCGAAATCATAACGGCCGGCGGGGACATGGCGCGTGCGCACCTTCAACTGCGCGAAGACGTTCGGTTCAATTTTTAACCGCGCCGCCGCCTGTTTCACCAACGGATGCGTTGGCACGATGAAGGTGGCCTCCGGATGCTGTCGCTTGCACTCCGAATCAAAGGTGATGGACAAATGTGGGATTGCGCTCTTCAACCAGTCTTCCCATTCGCGATAGAGCGGACTTCTTTCTCTGGAAAGTTCGCGGAAATCCTGCAACAGGGTATTTCGCGCTTCTTCGGAGAGCCTAAGCGTTTTCAGCGGCTTTTCACCGAGGATGAATTCCCTGTCGCGCCCGAAGTGCTGCTGCAGATAGTGCGTGACGAGCCGCTGGATGGAGTGCGCGGATAACCAGAAACTCGTGGCGTTTTCCACGTCTCTCTCTATCTGTTTATCCGGGAGATGGATGCTGAAGAGTTCTAACTGCTGTGCTTCGAGGGTTTCGTGTTCCTGCATCAGCCGGATTTGGTTATCCGCTAGTTGTTGCAGTTTCTCCTTCCGTTCCTCTCTGCTGAGTGCGTGGTTTTCGGCGATATTCTGGATTTCGGTGGTGATTTCACCGAGAATCTCTTCGGTGCCGCCGAGGGCACTCTCGAACACACCGATGCGGAGGAAGCACCGTTCGTAAATGTCAGCATCGACGGTGCCGGGGGTAATGAGGTTGATGATGGTAACCCGTTCGCTTTTTTGCCCTCTCCTGTCGATGCGGCCGATGCGCTGTTCAATCTTCATAGGATTCCAGGGCAAATCATAGTTGACGATGCAGTCGCAGAACTGATAATCGAGGCCTTCGCAGCCGACTTCGGAAAACAGCATGACATCAATGCAGTCGTCTGCGGTTTCCGGTCTCTCGAACCGATTTCGGAGTGCGAGGCGTTCTTCGTCTGGGACACCGCCGTGAATCATGCCGACGCGCACGCCGTCCGCGCTGAGGTGCTTGTAAAGATAGGCGAGCGTGTGCCGGAAGCTGCTAAACAGCATGATTTTGTTATTGCGCAGGCCTTGCCGCTCGCGGACAATTCTGCGAAGGGCCGCCAATTTCAAATCGTCGGAACTGACAGATTTCGCTTGGTTCAGAACCTGTTCGACTTGGGCCTGCATCTGCGGAATAGTTTCCTCATTCGGTATCGCGTCGACTGCATCGGCTTCTGCCCAGGCGAATTCGTCAAGGTGGCGATGCAAGATGTCCTCAAGGAGGGGTTCCAGTCCATAGAGGCAGCTTGCAAGTTGGCGGCGCAGCGTCGTCATCATGAACTTGACGTTCCTGTCTCCGTGAAGCGTGCGGAATATATCTTCTTGCATTTTCAGGAGAGCATCGTGAAGTTCCTCCTGGTCTGCCGATAATTCAACCTTCACGGTCTGTGGCTGTCGGATGGTGAATTCGCCGATGTCGCGACGACGTGTGCGGTTGATTATCGCTGAGAAGGTGTGCTGCGCTTCCATATCCGTGATGAGTTGCACGCGTTCTTCTGGTGTGACGCGCCCGGAGGCGATGTGCCGCTGGATGCGCTGGAATTCCGGATTGTCCTTGAGGAACGATTGTCCCCAGGCGGTGGCTACTGCCTTGTTTAATTCTGTTGCGGCTTGCCGCGTCCACCCCTGTGTTTGCGCCCGTGCCACGTCAACGGCGCGGTTAATAAACGGGTTCGGCTCCGCCATGTCATTGAAACTCTCCTCGTCTAAAATCAGATCTGGACGTAGGACGTTGAGCAACACGAACAGATCATGACTGCCGAGTTGGATTGGCGTGGCGGTGAGAAAGACTGCGGCTTCGGCGTGCTCGCAGAAGAACCGAACTGCGTCGTGATTCGCAGTGTTCTGGTTGCGGATGTGATGTGCCTCATCGACGATAACCAGATCGAAGTGCGGGGCCGGGTCCAAATCCAACAGGCCCTTGCCGTTTCGCCGCTTGCGATTTCCCCCGGGTCCGAAAAGGAGCGTCTTGTCAAGCAGCGAATACGGAATAATGACCTTTTGATACTGCGCGGGCCACTCGCCGTCGAGATGTGTCTCGCTGATGCAGTATCGCAAGATTTTTCCATCTAACGGCGTGAAATTTTCGTCAAACCGCTTCATTTCCTGCTCCCATTTTTTCTCAGCGACGAGGGGGCGCGGGCAGATAATGAGCGCGGATTTAATCTCGCGGCGTGCCTGTAATTCTCGCAAAA
>PYJE01000206.1:30767-36355 GCA_003635305.1 Candidatus Poribacteria bacterium
GAAGTCGATGCTTGCCGTGTTGAGCGAATAAAGCGAGGATAGGACTGGATATCGGATGTGAAGCGCGGTGAGATAGGCGTGGAACGCGTCGCCTGATAACCCTTGAAAGGCTTCAACGGGCTGCGCTTCGACTTGCAGCTGCGAAGCGTAAAAGGTTTGAACGTTTCCGTTCAGGAAGACGTTGAATCGGTTTTCGGGTGTGCCCGGTGACACGGCGACTACCGCGCCGCGGATAGACGGGTTTGATTTCAGGCATACAATTTGGCCTAGTGAGAACTCCAAAACAGGCGTTGTGTTTGCATCCATGTTCATATTTTTCCTTGCTTAGCGCGTTAGCAGCGTAATAATCAGCGTTGTGAGGACAGAGGCTGTAGAGACGAAGGTGCTTACCAAACCCCAATTCAGTTGGAACCTCTTGTCTATCTCCAAGGTGTCGCCCGGGTAGAGTAAGATTGCTTCGGTGCCGCTGCTGGCTGTAAAGGGATGTTTGAGACTGGTGCCATCGCGTCGATGAAGGGTAACGTTTTTCCGGTCTGCGGTTTCTTCAAACCCCCCGGCTAAGGCGATTGCTTGCGCGAGGGTGCGCGGTTCCCGCACGCGCTGTGCACCGGGGTTACGAACGTAACCGATGACGTAAATCGGCTCTATCTTAAATGCATTCGGCACGAACAGCACATCGCCATCGGATAGTAGGAGAGACTGTCCGTTCTGGATTGTTGTCTTCCCGTTCGTTGTAGGTTTCCAAAACTGTTCTGTCACGCTGAGTTCGGCGAGGGTTCCGTCGCGGTTTACTTTGACGAGGGCCCCGATGTCTGCTTCTGCTGTTAAGCCGCCTGCGCGCGCCAACGCCTCGGCGATGCTGATTTTGCCGCGGATAAACAGTTTGCCCGGCACCTGCACTTGTCCTTGCACATCCACCACACTGAGCGGCATGACGAACACTAAATCCCTGACGTTCACGCGGACATCGCGGTAAGGTTGATTTATGGAAATATCATAGGTTTCAACCCTCCCTTCGGTAGACTCGGTTCCCGGCTGCATTTCTGTCTCTGTTTCCGCCGTAGGCGCGGTTTTCAACCGCGCATCTGTGCCTTTCTCCTCGGTAGGCGCGGTTTTCAACCGCGCATCTATGCCTTTCTCCTCGGTAGGCGCGGTTTTCAACCGCGCATTTGCCCGAATAAGCTGCACCTGCTGGACATCGGCGTTCTCTACCGTGCCGCCTGCAAGAGTGATGGCGCGGTATAAACCGATGTCCGTTTTGGGTGAGATGACGTAACGCCCCGGGGTTTTCACTGCGCCTCCGACGAAAATGCCGTTTTCCTGTGGCACGGGGGATACCATGATGACAGGATTGCTAACGAGGTTCTCCGAGACGAGAACGTCACGAATACGTCGGCTGATCTCGTCCGCTGTTTTGCCTGCGACGTGCAACTCGCCGCTAAAATAGCTCATCATGCCATCTTCTCGCACCTGCACGGTTTGCGTATATTCGGGTTGTCCGATGATAGCGATGAGGAGTGTGTCGCCTTCGCGGATGCGATACACATCGCCGAAAACTGTTCCTATCGCTGTCCACATCAGGAAAAGTAGGGTTAAGAGAGTTCTTTGCATGCGCGCTTCCATTGTTGTGGTTTTGAGTCTACACTCATGCTTCTATGATAACAGACACGCGGGAAATTGTCAAATGTTCGGTGCATCTGCAGAAAAACGCAAAAATGTGACATTCCGAAACGTTTTGTGGTATACTTGAAATCACTACAATCCGTTAACGCAGCTGTGCACCGGTTGCAGGAGGCGAAAATTCAGAACTACAGGAGGAAGAAACTGGCTGAAGCCGCCAAGCCTTAATCCTGGAAATCCGAGCAGGATTAACAAGATTAAGCAGGATTAACAAGATCAGAAAAGCCATCCTGAAAATCGGAGCAGGATTTTCAGGATTAACAAGATTAAGCAGGATAAGAGAGACATTCGGTGAACGTCAACCTCATCCTGAAAATCGTGTCTTTTCTTGCAAATCCTGCTCATGGCTTGGGTTTCTTAAGCTTTATCGATGAAAAAGATTATCGTTGACCCGGGAATCCTCGGCGGAAAACCGATTCTTGAGGGAACTCGCATTTCCGTTGAACTCATTCTCAATTTGCTCGCTTCCGACGCGAGCGAAGAGGAGATTCTTGAGGACTACGCTCATTTAACCAAGGCAGACATTCAGGCATGTCTGAACTATGCCGCGCGTTGCCGCAAAAATGAGATATACCTTGAATTGAGCCAAGGAATATGAAGTTTCAGCAGTTACGTATCCTCACCGACGAGAACCTTCCGCCGAAAGTTGTGGATTTCCTCCGGCATCACGGGCTTGATGTCTTGGATACACGAGAACAAGGCTGGCATGGGAAGTCTGATAGCGAATTACTTGAGATTGCCTATCAAAACAACCGCTGGATATTAACGCTGGATTCGGATTTTGGGACGTTGGCTATTCATGAAGCTGAGCCTTATATCGGAATCATTTTTCTTCGGTTGCGGAATCAGAGGACGCACAATATTATCAGCCTCTGTGAACTGCTTCTGCATCATGACATGGATTTTTTGCCACAAACCTTGGTTGTCGTTGCGGATGCCGGAATTCGCACACGCCGTTCAGATGGGGATTGATCCCTCTTCGTTTTTGCCTTCGCGGATGCGATACACATCGCCGAAACCTGTTCCTATCGCTGTCCACATCAGGAAAAGTAGGGTTAAGAGAGTTCTTTGCATGCGCGCTTCCATGGATTTCTATTTGCAGACGGTGTTTCGGAGCAGGATTTTCAAGATATGAGCAGGATTTTCAAGATTTTCAAGATTGTCAGGATTAAGAAAGAGGCGGTTCTCGATGACGTAACCCCTAATCTTGCTAATCGTGTTAATCCTGTTAATCCTGCTTCGTGTTCATCGTGTAAATCCTGCTCCTGCTTGAGTTTCCTTCCCACTCTACGAGTCCCTCGTGTGAGATGTTTGGACTGCGCATTGTTTGACTTCGCACCAGTCAGGCGAAGGCGGTCGTGCTATTTCTATCGAGCACGCCTTGAACACATCAACCTATCTGCTGTGCAAAGTATAGCATACCTTTCAAAAAAAGTCAAGGAGGAAGAAACGGGCTGAAGCCGCCAGGTTTCCTTAATCCTGGAAATAAGCAGGATTAACAAGATTAAGCAGGATTAACAAGATTAACAAGATTAACAAGATCAGAACAGCCATCCTGAAAATCTTGGAAATCTTGAAAATCCTGCTCATGTCTGAACTATGCCGCGCGTTGCCGCAAAAATGAGATGGACCTTGAATTGTAAGGATACGCGCGGGCCTACAGGCGAGGATAGAGTTTCTACCAGTTTACAACTTGGGCAACCAGATATCTAGCACTTCCAAGTCATATCGCTGCGAAGTCAATGCTTCGGCTTCCGCCTTATCATCGTAATCGTAAGGCACACTGCGCTTCTCTGCATCCTTCTTGTCCTTCGCGAAGGAGCACGGTTTATTCTTTGTCCCTGTGATACTCGGTTCATCCGACAGCATCTCACGAAGGCGTTGCATCGCGCGGTGCGTTTCCTCATCGGTGATACCAAGCACCTCCGCAAGCAAGCGCGCATCGAGGATATGCCGCCACGGGTCGGTAGCACACTCGTTGTAGGGTTTCAACCGAACCTTCTTCAAATCGTCCAACACGCACTCAGCCGATTTCAACTGCGCATCGGAGAGCTCACGAACATCCAGTGTCGGAACATTCGGTAGAATTCCTAACGAGAGCATTCCTCTCCCAGGTTGTTGCTTACCCGCGGTTGTCCAATGACATAGCATTCCGAAGGTTGAATTCGTCCACAACGTCCAAGCAGCGTCGTAACGAGCGTCTTCCAACTTCACATTCGTGAAACTTCCAACCCCTAATGACGGAGTCTCTGTCCAATGCGCCAACACCGAATTGGCATTGAAAGCGAGAAACCTGTGATAATGGGTGCGGCTGTTTCGTTGCAAAATCCGCCTTGCATCTTCCTCTTTACCGCGTCGAATCTGGAGGTTGGCATTCGGTTGCATTTGCATTGAACGTTGCGTAGGCGCATTAACCTTCCATATTGCAGGATATCCATCATAGGAAATACCTATATGCTCCCGAACATCAAATGCGCCGTCACCTCGACTAGCATCTTTTATACTAGCATCATTGTAGCCAGGCGTAGCGATATCTCCTATTTTACACATCGGGATATCGGTTGCATCAAATTGCATCGGTAGGTGCAACTGTCCATGCTGTAAATGATATGCCGTCTGCATTAACGAGAACGATAGCACACGAGATGCGCTCCACGCGTTTTTGTCAATAGGGCAATCCAACATAGTCCCGATACACTCGTTACCAATCATCAGAGGCTCACCGCCATGGGGCGCATCTTCCTGACGACGTGTCACGGCCTGACGCTGAATAAGGACGGCGAGAGACTGCGCGGACAGCAGACTGTCGGGGCGTTTAGACAGGCTGACGAACTTAGCGCGCCCTGCATTTTCGCCGATACCCCTCGTCGCAACCACCATGCATTCTGCCATGCCGGTGTCGTGAGAAAACGCGCTGTCGCGTCCAGCCTTCTGGGCAATTGTGACAACCACTACATCGTGGTATTCGGTTGCCCACATCTGACGAATCTTCTGGCAACTAGAACCGGTGAATACGGTAGCGGGTAAAATCATGCCCATCTGTCCACCTGAGCGCAACTTTTTATCAGCAAGTTCAACGAAGTGTGAATACGGCACCTTACCGTGAGCTACTCGAGTCTCCTTTTTGCGAAGTGCTTTTAACATCTCTTTCCTTTCTGCATCGCTGCGTTCTTTTGATACAAAAACCCCCTTCCGATTACTTGAATTCGGATCCGCACCTTCCGCTAAAAACGGCGGATTCATGATGACGATGTCCATCTCATCGTTTGGGAAAGAGGGATTCAACTTCGTCGGCGTGATGTCAAACCCGCCAACTTGTTCGGCTTCGATTTCAAAGATATCGAACAGCACTGCTTCATCTAGTAATTCTAATGAGCCCGTTGCATAGGTGCCGTCAGCCGTTTGCCCACATTGCGCGGTGAGAACGCGGGTTTCGCCGATGGGGATATCGGCATGCGCGCTCGCCATCGTCATGAACGTGAGGTGCGTCGCATGGGGGTAAATATCAATTCCCCCTAACTTCTGCTCCATCATCGCGCGATGGATACGGCGGGAATTGTCACCCGTTTTCTGCTCGTATAATCGCTGAACCTGTTTATAGACACCGTTCAGCAGGGAGCCTGTGCCACATGCAAAGTCGGCGACTTTTGGTAAATCGCCAAGGTTATCACACTTGATATCGGGACAAACTAGCGCGGAAAGTAGGGCGGCGCTTTCGGGCATCGTGTAGTTGCTTTTCACATATTTCCGGTCGACGATGAGCCGCTGGAAGATTTCGCCTGCGAGCTCATGGATTTGCGGGAGGTGGGATTCGCAAATCTCATAGGCGGTCTGCCACAGTTGTTTTAGGACACGCCGCGACATCTGGATATCATAGCTAAATGCCTCATCTACCATCCGATAGGCAT
>PYJE01000206.1:36375-43908 GCA_003635305.1 Candidatus Poribacteria bacterium
CTGAGCGCAACTTTTTATCAGCAAGTTCAACGAAGTGTGAATACGGCACCTTACCGTGAGCTACTCGAGTCTCCTTTTTGCGAAGTGCTTTTAACATCTCTTTCCTTTCTGCATCGCTGCGTTCTTTCGATACAAAAACACCCTTCCGATCACTTGAATTCGGATCCGCACCTTCCGCTAAAAACGGCGGATTCATGATGACGATGTCCATTTCATTGTTTGGGAAAGAGGGATTCAACTTCGTCGGCGTGATGTCAAACCCGCCAACCTGCTCGGCTTCGATTTCAAAGATATCGAACAGCACTGCTTCATCCAGTAATTCTAATGAGCCCGTTGCATAGGTGCCGTCAGCCGTTTGCCCACATTGCGCAGTGAGAACGCGGGTTTCGCCGATGGGGATATCGGCATGCGCACTCGCCATCGTCATGAAGGTGAGATGCGTCGCATGCGGGTAAATATCAATTCCCCCCAATTTCTGCTCCATCATCGCGCGATGGATACGGCGGGGATTGTTACCCGTTTTCTGCTCGTATAGCCGCTGAATCTGTTTATAGACACCATTCAGCAGAGAGCCTGTGCCACAAGCGAAGTCGGCGACTTTTGGTAAATCCCGAAGGTTATCACACTTGATGTCGGGGCAAACGAGCGCGGAAAGTAGGGCTGCGCTTTCAGGCATCGTGTAGTTGCTTTTCACGTATTTCCTGTCGACGATGAGCCGCTGGAAGATTTCGCCTGCGAGTTCATGGATTTGCGGGAGGTGCGATTCGCAAATCTCATAGGCGGTCTGCCACAGCTGTTTTAAGACTCGCCGCGACATCTGGATATCATAGCTAAATGCTTCATCTACCATCCGATAGGCATCCGCAAAAATCGGCGCATAGTTAATACCGAGAATCTCCTGCCAGTCGTTCATGACGGAATCCCGCCGCACTGTCCGGTCTGGCGAGGCGTAATAACTTAACGGCCGCGGCAACGGGTTTCGCCGTTTTTCCAGAACTTCCGCATCGGCATATTCGCGCGCCAATGTCTCATCGGTTTCGCGGATCTGGTAAGGAAATACCCACTTCAGTTTACCGTGCGCCCTGATTAACGCACGCTTGCCGGCGATGCTATTTTGAAAGATAAACGCATCGGTGATAATCAGACAGGCTTTGGAACACGTCTCGGTGGTGACGTTCTCACCGAGAATCTCGTTAAGTTTATAGCCAATTGCCGGTTTATCGGCGATGGCATCGTGCAACCATTTCGCCGCAACTTCCATACCGTCGGCCATCTTATCTGCGGCTTCGGCGATGTGCTTCGCAGGCGACGCGCCGATGGACAGTGCGGTTGCAACATCGGTTAGCGTTCCTTTCACAAAACCTGATGCAGGGAAGTCTCCCTCACCGCTCTTCGTGATAACGCAATACTCGAACGACTCGGTGTGGACAATCGCTTTTACAAGGTGGGATGCCTCGATGACTTCCTGCGGATACCGCAGAACGACTGCCACCTCTAACGTCTCGGATACGCCGATATAATCGGGGTTGAGTTCTTTACCCAGATACTCATCGCGCACCTTCTCGATGCCGTTATCGGGATTATTGTAGGACTTCGCTTCGATGGCAATCGTCTCTCGCCCATTACGAACCATCATCATATCGGGACGTTTGGAGCCGTCAACAAACGGACATTGTTGTTCGGTCAATGTCCATCCATATAACTTCTTGTCTAGGAGCGGCATGACTCTCGAAGTTACCGCGTCTTCGACCTGCTTAAACTTGCGGGACATTTTCAAATTCTCCTGTCTTTACGGACATTATACCACAAAAGTGATATAATGTCCAGTTAGCTCTGACGCGCGTTATCAAATCCCCAAAGCCGCAATGCAGTCTTCCCCAAAACCCACTCCCTATCTTCAGGTGTGAAGAAGTCCATCTCGTCGCGCACAACCGACAGCGTTTGCGCGTAGCTTGCTCGCTTCAAGCAGACGGGCCAGTCCGTGCCCCACATTATCCGATTGCCGCCGAAGGCGTGATACACCCGCTTCACCTGGTCGAACGTGTCTGCCCACGGATACCCCGTTTGGGAGATGGACCAGGTATGGCTAATTTTCACGTAGACGCGCGGGAATCGCGCGAGGTTCAGGAGCGATTCCAGTTTTTCGGGTGTCGCGGGCGAACAATCTGCCATGTGATCGATGACGACATCCAGTTCTCCATGCTGTTCGAGTAGCGGCACCAGGTCGGCGAGTCGTTCGGGCCCAGTCAAAATAAGCATTGGCACGCCGAGTGTCTCAGCGCGTTTGAAGATGGGCGGCATTAAGGGCCCGGTGAACCAATCTCCTGCGGGACTCGTGGCGGGGCTTAGTCGAACGCCGTGGAAGCCGTGTTCTTCTGTCCAGCGGCTGAGATGCGCGGGAGCCCCCGGGTCTTCGGGATTGATTCGGCATACGCCCATGAATTTATCGGGATACCGCTTCATCGCGTCCGCCGCATAGCTGTTATCCCACCGGTAGTGTATGACTTGGACAAGCACCGTCTTCTCAACGCCGTTGGCTGCCATCAATTCAAGCAACATTTCCGCGGTGGCATCTTCGGTGGGTGGGTTCGTTGTTTCTGGTGCCCATGGGAACCTCGGGTCATTTTTCCAAACGTGAACATGCGGATCGATCGTTCTCATGTGATTTCTCCTTGTGAGTGCTGTGGTTGGGGTTGCGGCCGGCCAAATAAAAATCCGAACGCGCCCAAAGGTAGACAATACAACAAAATAATCAGGTGCAGGCTAAATCCGACGACAGTGCCTGTCGCTTTAGGGGTGCCGAAAAGGTGGAGCAACCAGACAAACGGGAATTCGGTTGTTCCGAAGTTACCGACGGTTTGGATAGGTAGCAGGTTAAACACGTTGGTAAAGACGAGCGCGAACAGCACCTCAATCAACGGAATATCCACCCCCATCTCGGCGACGAGGTAGCATTGAAACCCGAAACGAATTGCGAGGCAGATGAAGGAATATGCCCAGACTAGCAGAAACGGACGGATATGACGTTTCATAGCCGTGTTTGCCCTAACAAGTTGCGTGACTTCGCGTATGACTTCCATCCCCTTGTTGACTATCCACGTGAGCGGTGTTTTGTTGATACGCAGCAGCGGTGTGGCGCATCTTTCGGCGAGTGCCGTGCAGAACTTCGGTGCGATACATGCAATCACCAGTAATGTCAGCAGCCCTATCCCGGCGAGCAGTGGCATCAGATAGAGCAATGTCCAACTGATGCGTTGCAAGCGGTCCTGCAGAAGTGATGCTGTGCCTACCATCAAACCGATTAACAGGAGCAGATCGATCAGGCTGGCTACCAACAGCGAGGCGATGCCTTGCGTTGCATCGACATTCTGCCGCCGTTGCATGAGATAGACGTAGGAGACATCCCCGGTCCGCATCGGCAGAAAATTTCCCCAGAAGGTGTGCAAGGCGAGGATAGGCACGAGGTGATGCACCCGGCAACTCTCCAATCCCAGTAATTCGCGGAAGCGAAGCGTTTTGCACCACACCAGCAGGCAATAGCAGCCGAAACCGATGAACAGTGCTTTAACGGATAATCGGCTCAGCGTTTTCGGTATCTCTTGGATGTCGATTTCCTTTAAAAGGAAGTAAGTAATGACTATCGCGACTGCTGTGGGTAAGACGAATTTGGCAATCTTGGTTCGTATTTTGGGCCTCCGCTGCGATGTAGATGAGTCATGATTTTATTCTACACGATGTGCGTTTCAGTGTCAACCCCAAAGTGCATCGGGACAGGGATGTCCGTGTGCATCGGGACTAAGCGTTCTTGCCCTGTTTGAGATCGGGCGCTCTCAAACTACAGTAGTTCGGGCTCGCCCGATCCCGAACGCCAGGGATGTCCCTCCTTGTAGTTCAAGAGCGTCTGAAGTTCTGGGCTGTATGCCAAGCGTTCTTACCCTGTTTGAGATCGGGCGATCTCAAACTACAGCGGGAAGAATGAACCGATTCATTACTGAGATTTGATGTGTATCTCCGTGTCAACCCCAAGGTGCATCGGGCCAGGGATGTCCCTCCTACCGGGTTAAACACAAACTTTCTGTAGTTCGGGATCGCCCGATCCCGAACGCCAGGGATGTCCCTCCTACCAGGTTAAACACAAACGTAGGAGAGCCCTCCCGGTCTCGATAGATGTCAGAAGGCCGCGCGATGTCGCGATGCCTCGTTCCAATGTTGACGAATGGGAGACAGATGTGGCAGAATTTTTAGCCATTATCGGAAAAAAATGAAAAAAAGACCGTTTTTTCCAAAAAAAAGGTAAAAAAAAGGAAATTAGCTCTAAATCTTCTGCCAAAAATCCCTATACTTAAGTACAAAGGGAAGAGATTGAGCATTTTTGGTAGGCGCGCTTTGAAAGCTCGCACGAAGAATAAGGCACATAGTCACAAACCGTGCCTACCGGAGCGTTCTGCGGAAACTGTCAAAATGAGGAGGTAAAAAAAATGGATAGGCGCATTTGGCTGGTGTTTGCCATCACCGTGCTGTTTTGCATCGGCATGACGGTATACTACCAGATCGCAAAACGGAACTTTGACAACAGCCTGCCGCAAGTGCCCACGGCTGTTGCACCCCAGGGAGACGAGGCACCTCCGGGTGACACCTCGCACCCGCACGAAGAAACGCGTCAGGGGGCATCCGCAACAAAACGGGTGCTTGACGATGACGACTGGCGAACCGATGAGGGACACGCCCACAGCCACCCCGACACCCACGGTGATCCGTGGACACAACTCAGTTCACCAGAGGACGATATGCTAGATGAAGAATCAGAGGAACCATACCCGCCTCTGAATTGGCCTGATACACTTGACCCGGCATTGTATGCCGAATACTACCGCGCACAAATCATGAAACAGTTCAGTGATGTGCCGGCTATTGACAGGCTGGCGGACACTCTTGCCGCCGGCAAGTTGAAACGTAGGGCCCAGATACCGATGACGCTTGATGAAGCGTTAGCATATAACGAAGCGCTCAATGCACTCTGGCCAGATACGGATACCCAGAGGAGCATTGCAGCAATAAAGGAAAGAATAGCTACCGGGCGGAGTTATCAGGATGAGCCCATAAAGATCGGGGGCGATCGACTCCAGCATCTTGAACCCCTTGTTGTGCCGCTTATTGAACAGCATGGCGAGAAGGAAGGCCTGCGCCTCTTCAAAACCCTCGACCCGCGCGGGGCAATGGAGTTAAAACGGGCGATGATTCGCGAAGCAGAAATAATCGGTGAGACGACACCCGGGTATTATGAATCGAGGATGCAGGTGATAGAACAGCTTTTCGGCGACTCGGATTTGTAACACCGCTGGCACTTCCTACTTCCGGTGAGAGGTGCCAACGTCTGATAATCCATGGTTGGCACCTCCCCTCGTTCGGTGAGGTGCCACCTTTCACACCACGCGTGACGCTTAAACGTATCTGGCAAAGGAGCAAACACCGCACCCGCGTCGACGATTCTTCTCTGCACTCTCAGGAGTTCTCGTTTTCTTAGGCGGCTTATCTTTAGTGGTTTTGGGGCTCCGGTATCTCCGGCACCTACTCACAACTCCCGGTCTCGATGTGGTTCGTATATGTCCGTCCTACAAAGCGTTTGAAGCTCTGGGCTGTATGCCAAGCGTTCTTGACCTGTTTGAGATCTGGCGATCTCAAACTACAGAGGGAAGAATGAACCGATTCACTACTTTCTGTAGTTCGGGATCGCCAGATCCCGAACGCCAGGATGTCCCTCCTACAAAGTCAACCCCAAACGTAGGAGAGCCCTCCCGGTCTCGATAGATGTCAGAAAGCCGCGCGATGTCGCGATGCCTCGTTCCAATTTTGGCGAATAGGAGAGATATGTGGCAGAATTTTTAGCCATTATCGGAAAAAAAGTGAAAAAAAGACCGTTTTTTCCGAAAAAAGTGAAAAAAAGAGCAAATTAGCTCTAAATCTTCTGCCAAAAATTCCTATACTTAAGTACAAAGGGAAGAGAATGCCAACAAGCGAATTGAGAAACCCACCGAAACTGAAAATGTTCGTTGGAGGGTATTCGGCTCAAATCGTGCTTGGTGGTTCCAACATTTACGATTCCGACCTTCTATGAGAGAGCGGTTTTCTTTTAGATGGCGACAAAAGGAGGAAAAAACCGATGATGGCGCTCCTAGTCAAAAGCATCGCATTGGTACTTATCGTTGCCTTTGCGTTTGTGCTACTTCCGCAACGGGGAGAGGCACAGAATCAGGACTGTGTTATTGCAAGACTTGCATGCGCTGCTGCGCAAGCCGCTGCAGACTATGTTTGCGAGACTATGAACACGTGGTGGTGTAATCTCGCGAGACGGGCGGCTGATGCGGTCTGCGATGAAGCCGAGGCGATCTGCGGTGGATAGATGAGAGTCTCGCCTCTTTTTCAAACCGGTAAACTGTTGAACTGTGGTGGGTCGCTCAGATTCCCACCACAGTTCACTCTAGAGGAGGATAAACCAGTGCAAAACTTCGCAGTTTTCACGGCATTCATACTCTTCGCTAGTGTCTTCCAATTCGCCGGATGCAGCGACACTGCTCCGGACATCGCGACACCGAAGGGAGAAGAACTAACGGCGCAAGTCGAGACACTTGCACCGGAACCCGTAACAACCGAACCGACACCCGTGGAGCGAACTTTCGTCCGTTTGCTGAACCTATTCCCGCAGTCCATTGTTGACGCGGACTTCACAACGCTCCGAGAGGTGACGAATTCGCAACTGTATCTGGATTTTCTGGCGCAAGAATTTCCGGAGGCAGGTCCTTTTCAGACGTATGAGGCGTATCTGCGAGGCGCGCCGCCCGATGCGGACAGATACCTCCCGTTTTTGGAAAAATGGGTAGGGAACCCCTCGGCGGAAGATGTTGAACTCATTCAGTGGCTGACCGGGAAGTACCGGGAAGTGAATCTTCACATTTTTCGGATCGAATTCCGACAGGGACCCGCTGTGCAGCCGGGCGCGCTTTTTCAAGAAGCAGCCCAGGTATTTGAAAAACTCGCCGTTCTCGCGGAAGACCCTCATGTGGAAGCGTTCATGACGCGCCATGCCCTTCGAGACGACTTCAGCCCGGCATTTGAAGCCTTCGTCGCAGCAACAGAGCGGGAGGATGCGCGCTGGCTTCATGAGCAGTTTGAAGCGCGGAATGGTATTGATGAGGGGCTATTATGGAGTGCCCTTCACAGGCCTACACTCATCGGCGAAATCCTGCACAACTTTTCCAGCACCGATGTGTTTTTGAAATGGGTCGAGGTAACTAGGGAGCAGGACTGAGGCACCTCTCACTTTAAGGTAGGCGCGCAGGATAAACAAAGTGCTCCTCCCGTGAATTGGGGAGTCAAACCGTGCATACCGGCGATGTGCTGCATCGTCCATTTACACAAGAACTTTGTTATATGGAGGTTCATCATGGTTAAGACATTAAACCGCGTGCTGAGCATCGCACTCATCCTCGCTGTCGTTGGCATCGGCGTGTTCTGGATGCTCCAACGCGGAAAGCC
>PYJE01000207.1:0-3126 GCA_003635305.1 Candidatus Poribacteria bacterium
CGATACGGAGGGGGCATTGCCGCCGTTGGCCCTCGCCGAGGATGCCTTGGTGCCGATTTGGGAGGAGACGGGGATTATCAACCCGTTGACATTAGAGAGAGTCCGGAAAGCTGAAACCGACTATTTGATGATGAAGGCGGCACAGCAGATTTCGGCACCAGATATGCAGGACCAGGTTTGTTTCCACGCGCAGCAGTGTGTCGAAAAATACCTCAAGGCGTGGTTGCAGGAGGCAAATCTGCGTGTGCCGCGAACGCACAATCTCAACGCATTGTTGCGTTTGATTGAGCCGATGCATCCCGAATGGCGAGCGTGGCGAACGGACTTTGCGAAATTCACACCGCATGCAGTAGATGTCCGCTATGAGATATTCTTGACAGCAGCGGATGCGACGCATGCGGTGCGCGTCTGCACCGAAGTGCGCACTGCAATTCGCACCGTGCTGCAACTCCCTAACGATGTCTAGTTAAAAACAGACGGCTTGACAGACGTTCCCTTTTGATGTTATACTGACTGAGAGACGAAGGAGGCACAGATTCATGATTCCTTTAAAAGCGATTCAAGCGACGTGCAACGACATCGTCCGCGAATTTTCGCCGCTTCAGGTTATCCTGTTCGGTTCGTATGCGTATGGCACGCCGACAGAAGACTCGGATGTCGATCTGCTCGTCGTGATGGATATTCTGAAATCGGAGACATGGCAGCAGCGATGCGCGATTAAAGCACGCATCCCTAAACGGTTCCCTCTCGATTTGCAGGTGCGTTCGCGGGAGGATATTGCGTATCGGTTCTCGCATAACGACTGGTTCCTGCATGAGGTGCTGGAAAAAGGCGAGGTGCTTTATGACACGGAAGGCGCGTTGCCACCGCTGCGGCTCGCCGAGGATAACACCTTAGTGCCGGGCTGGGAGGAGAACGGCGTTCTTAATCCGTTGACATTGGAAGAGGTTCGCGCGGCCGAGGAAGACTGGGCGACAGTCCAGATACTTCAGCAGGCATTGACACGCGATGTCTACCATTCAATTTGTTTCCACGCGCAGCAGTGTGTTGAGAAATACCTGAAAGCGTGGTTGCAGGAAGCGAATCTCCGCGTCCCACGGACGCACGATTTGAACGCATTGTTGCACTTCATCGTGCCGATGCACCCCGAATGGCGCAGATGGCACCCCGACTTCGACACATTTGAGCCATACGCCGTGGATGTCCGTTACGGCAAACATTTCGCAACCGCGGCAGAGGTAGAAAACGCCGTGCGCGTCTGCACCGAAGTGCGCACAGCCATCCGCACCGCGCTACAACTCCCAAACAACGAAAACGACGCATAGGAGAAAAAATGCCAACACTCAACCTCAAACCCACGCATAAATCCATCACCGCCTACTACGATGCCCTCGACAGGTATCGACAACACGGCGTAACCCACGAAACCGCCGTCCGCGCCGCCTTTCAAGCTCTTTTGGAAGCCTGCGCAAAACAGCGCAACTGGACGCTCATCTGCGAACAAACACTCCGAATCCCCGGCAAAAACCCCATCCGCCTCGATGGCGCACTGCTTGACGAACACAGTTTACCCCGCGGCACCTGGGAGGCAAAAGGCGTTAAGGGCAATCTCCGCGCCGAGATTGAGAAGAAGTTCGATGTCGGCTATCCAGACGACAACATCCTCTTCCAAACCCCAGAACGCGCCATCTTATACCAAAACGGACGCGAAGTGTTGGACGCGGACATCACCGAACGCGAAACCCTCGTCACCGTCCTCAAGGCATTTTTCGCTTACGAACGCGCCCATGCTGCCCAGTGGCACGCCGCTGTCGCACGCTTCAAGGACATCGTCCCCGAAATCGGCACCGAAGCCGCCGAACTCATCAAAACGCAACACCACACGAACGCGCAATTTCGCGCCGATTTCGCCGCCTTTCACCAACTCTGTCAAGCCGCCATTAATCCCAATCTCTCCGAAGCCGCCGTGGAGGAAATGCTCATCCAGCACCTCTTGACAGAACGGATATTTCGCACCGTCTTTGAGAACCCCGATTTCACCACGCGGAATATCATCGCACGCGAAATTGAGAACGTGTTGAAAGCACCTCTCAACACCGCATACAGCCGCGGCGAATTTCTCCGCAGGTTGGATCCGTTTTACCGCGAAATCGAACGGCAGGCGGCGACGCTCGTCGACTTCTCGCAAAAACAGCACTTCCTTAACACCGTTTACGAACAGTTTTTTCAAGGCTTCTCCGTCAAACAAGCGGATACGCACGGCATCGTCTATACCCCACAACCCATCGTCGATTTCATGGTGAAGAGCGTCGCGCATGTCCTGCAAACCGGGTTCGGCCGCTCTCTCGCCGATGAAGGCGTTCACATCATCGACGCGTTCGTCGGCACCGGCAACTTCATCGTCAGGCTCATGCGTGAAATCCCCAAGACGCAACTGGAACCGAAATATCGCGACGAACTCTGGTGCAACGAGGTGCTGTTGTTACCCTACTACATCGCCAGTCTCAACATTGAACACGAGTTTTACGAGGCCACTGGAGAATATCTCCCCTTTGAAGGCATCTCCCTCGTGGACACGTTCGATCTGGCGGAAGAACGGCAGTTGTCGCTCTTAACGGCAGAAAACACGGCGCGTGTGGAGAAACAGAAGGCCGCCCCGATGTTCGTCGTCATCGGCAATCCCCCTTACAACGCAGGGCAAGTCAACGAGAACGATAATAACAAGAATCGCAAGTATCCGGCGATGGATGCGCTCATTCGGGAGACGTATGCGAAGGATTCCACCGCGACACTCAAAAACTCCCTCTATGATCCTTACGTCAAATCCCTCCGTTGGGCATCCGATAGAATCGGCAAAGAAGGTATCGTCGCTCTCGTCACGAATAACAGTTTTCTAGATGGCACCTCGTTCGATGGCATGCGGAAACACCTCGCCGCCGATTTTGACGAGATTTATATCCTCGACCTCGGCGGCAACGCACGGAAAGATAAATTAGTCGCCGATGCCAGCGTCTTCGGTATCCGCGTCGGCGTAAGCATCAGTTTGTTCGTGAAGCGCGGCGAGGGACAGCGCGAACCGGCGCGCATCTTTTACTACCGCACCGACGATGCTTGGAACAAACACCA
>PYJE01000207.1:3146-13871 GCA_003635305.1 Candidatus Poribacteria bacterium
TTACGCCCCGAATTTGCAACGTTTACGCCGATAGGCAGCAAGGCCGCAAAACGCGCGAAAGGCGCAGCCGAAGGTGTCATCTTCCACACGTTCAGCAGCGGTGTGAAAACGAACAGGGATGCATGGGCGTGCAACTTCAACCGAGAGACGCTGTCCGCGAACATGCGGCGGATAATCGATGTCTATAACGCGCATGTGTCCCAATGGCGAGACCGGGAAGACACATCGAACGTAAGTGTTGACGATTTTGTGGATGACGATAACACAAAAATCAAATGGAGTGGCGATTTGAAAACGGCTCTCAAAAAGGGGATTCTTGCGACGTTTTCCGATGAAAAGTTGCGAATGTCTCTCTACCGCCCTTTCACCCGGTCTTTTCTGTTTTTCGACCGGCTCATGAATAACGGCACCTATCTATTGCCCTACATTTTTCCTACGCCGGAAACAGAGAAGGAAAATCAGGCGATATGGCTTAAAACTGGGCAAGAATGGGCGATGTTCGCACTCATGGTGAACAGAATTCCAGATGTTTTACCGCAAGGCGGCTCCCAGTGCTTCCCCTTCTACATTTACGATGAAGATGGCACCAACCGCCGAGAAAACATCACCGACTGGGCAGTGCAAAACTTCCGCACGCACTACGCCGACGATACCATTACCAAGTGGGACATCTTCAACTACACCTATGGTATCCTGCATCATCCCGATTATCGCGAACGTTACGCCGCCGATCTCAAGCGTGATTTACCGCATATCCCCTATGCGGACGATTTCTGGGCATTTGCCCGTGCCGGCGCGCAGCTCGCGGAATTGCATGTCCATTATGAGACGCAGCCGCAATATCCGCTGACATTTGTGGAAGACGCGACGAAGCAGCTTGATTTTCGTGTTGAACGGATGAAGTTCTCCAAAGACAAGACGCGGCTCCTCTACAACGATTTCTTGACGTTGGAGGGGATTCCACAGGCGGCGTTTGCGTATCGGTTGGGGCCGTATTCTGCTTTGGAGTGGGTGGTGAACCAGTATCGTGTGAAGTCGGAGCGGCGGAGTGGGATTGTGAATAATCCGAACGATGCGGAGAGCCCGCGGTATATCGTGGGGCTGATTGGTTCGGTGATTACGGTGAGTTTGGAGACGGTGGAGATTATTGAGGGGTTGCCTGCTCTGCCTCACGGAACGTAGGGCGAGGGCCTGTCCCTCGCTATGCTGCGATCGCGGGGGACAGGCCCCCGCGCTACGGACCCGGCATCTTTTTTCACCGTAGGGCGAGGGCCTGTCCCTCGCCGACGCTACCTCGCGGGGGACAGGCCCCCGCGCTACGAACTCGGCATCTTTTTTCACCGTAGTGCGAGGGCCTGTCCCTCGCTGTGCTGCAATCGCGGGGGACAGGCCCCCGCACTACGATGAAAATCAAAGCACCGCATGGCGAGGGCCTGTCCCTCGCCTGAATGAACCTAGAAAATATGCAGAAAAATTTGCATTTTCCCCAAAAATGTGGTATCATTAATATAAGCAAGTTTGCGCGATAGAATGAAAAGCGGAGAGAATCTCGGAGATGCGTCTACTATTTGCACTGTTATCTATCGGTATCGGGAGCGTCGGCCTCATCGTTATCCTTCTCGGCCGCGGGCATCCTGTCCAATATCAAGAGACGTTATCCGAATCCGCAAGCGCGGTGCAAGTCACGCAGATTTATACGGAGGCAACGCACACAGTGACGGTGGGCATCGGTATCGTCTGTGTCGCCGTGTTAGTCGCCGTTGTCGGCATTCTGTTGTGCAACAAAGCCAACAAAGAGCCCACAACCGAGGAAGAACGGTAAGAGGAGAAAGGCACTTGAGTCAGATTGCAGAAAACCTCGCCAGCGTGAATGAACGGATTGCGGCTGCTGCGAAACGGAGCAGTCGTCCGCAAGATTTCATTTGGGTTGTCGCTGTCACGAAAGGACGTTCTGTCCCCGAAATTCAGGAAGTCCTCAATACCGATGTGCTTTTCCTCGGCGAAAATCGGGTGCAAGAGGCGCAAGAAAAATGCGGGCAGATTCGGATTTTCAGAGGCTACAGTTGGCATCTTGTCGGCCACTTGCAGCGGAATAAGGTAAAACCGGCTCTGGAGATATTCTCGATGATTCACTCCGTGGATAGCGTGCGGCTTCTGGCTGAAATTGCGCGTTGTTCGGAGGCGCGCGGCAGAGATATTGATGTCTTAATTCAGGTGAACACAACCGGTGAGGCGAGCAAATACGGCATAGAGCCCGAGGCAGTGTTGGACTTCATGGAGTCCTCTTTGGCATATCCACGGGTGCGCGTCCTGGGGTTGATGACAATGGGGAAATTAACCGATACACCGGAGGAGAACCGTCCCGCTTTCGCATCGCTCAGGGAACTCGCTGACAACGTAACGGCGCAGCGATATCCGGGGATTGAGATGCGCTTTCTCTCCATGGGCATGACAAACGATTTTGAAATCGCCGTTGAAGAAGGCGCGAACCTCGTCCGCATCGGTAGGGCAATTTTTGAACCGCCGGCATAGGCGAGCTCCGGTAGGCGCGCTTTGTAAGCGCGCAAATAGGAATAAACGCCCGATAGCGCGCAAATAGGAACGAACGCCTCCGTAGGCGCGCTTTGTAAGCGCGCAAATAGGAACGAACGCCCGATAGCAATAGGAGCCAAACGTGACAGAAAACTTTCGACTCGGTGTGATAGGCGTTGGAAAAATGGGCGGCGTTATCGTCAAAAACGTTGCCGGCAGCGCGCTTCCCGCGAACCACATCTGGATTACGGACATTGACTCGGCACTCGTCGCGCAACTTCGCGATGAAAACGGCGTGAACGCATCGGCAAATATTGCCAGCCTTGTCCAGAATACCGATGCGGTATTGTGTGCGGTGCCACCGGGTGCCGTGCCGCATGTCATGCCAAAGGTGGCAGAGGTGCTGTCGCCGCAACATTGGCTCATGAGCATCGCCGCCGGGGTGTCCACCGAGACGCTGGAGTCCTATTTTAAGGAGCCGCCGCCCCCTATCGTGCGAGTGATGCCGAACATCGCCGCCGCTGCCGGTGCCGCTATCTCTGTGCTAACGAAAGGGAGTTGTGCTCAAGACGCGCATATTGAGATAGCCACGCAGATTTTCAACGCCTGCGGAACGACGTTAGTGATGGAGGAACACCATCTCAACGCCGTTACGGGGCTCAGTGGAAGCGGTCCCGCTTATGTCGCGCTTTTCGTTGAGGCACTGGCAGATGCAGGTGTCTACGTCGGTTTACCGCGGCAGGCGGCACAAAAACTGGCAACGCATACCGTGTTAGGCACAGCGACGATGTTAGCCGAAACCGAGGAACACCCAGCCGTGCTGAAAAACCGCGTCACGACACCAGGCGGGACAACAGCGGCGGGCCTCCACGCGCTTGAATTGGGCGGCGTGCGGGCCGTGCTGACAGAAGCCATTCTCGCCGCAACCGAACGCGCGAAGGAATTAGGGAACGCGTAGGACTGTAAACGCAAACTCCCACTTGCAAAAGGAAGACATTTTTATGGACTTCGTCGCCGAAGTTTTCAGGCAACTGCTTGAGATTTACATCATTGTCGTTTTTATCAACGTCATTCTGTCATGGTTCGTTTTTGGCACGCGCAACTTTACGCTTAGGCGTGTTTATTGGTTCACGAGCAACTTCGTAGATCCGGTGCTGAACCCGATTCGCCGCCTGCTTGAACCGGTGACAGCAAATTTTGGCCTTGATATTTCACCGTTTATCCTCATCATGGTGTTAAGTGTTCTGGTGCGGATGCTGGGTGCATAGTCCCAGAATTTTTCACGTTACAAATAGGGATTCCTATGAAAAAAAGAGGCAGACCGCCCAAGAAAAAAACTACGCAAACGAATGGGCGCAAAAAGCGACGCGCCGCTGTCGCCGGGCGAGAGCGAGAAGAGACAATCCTCCGGCTCTGGAAAAATGCGAAGGTTTACCCGGTAGCACGCGGCAAAGTGCAGACTACCAAGGCGAAGCGCGCCGCGCTGCGGCTCGCCGAAAATTCCGAAGACGCGGCACCGCAGCCGATTACCTACGCCATTCGTGAGATGCCCACCCCTGTCCACGCGCTGACGCTCAGCACGCTGTGTCAAAAAATGTATCAAGATATCTTCCTCAAAACGGAGATGATGCAGGGCCACCAAGTGGTTTACGTCCCCGCCTGGGAGAAATATCCGATTCGGGTTGAAGAAGACGTTGCGAAGAAGACTTCCGCCAAAACGCCTGTTTCTCCATCGCGGCTTCGGAAAGACTGCCGCACGCTTTATCAGCAGCGGGTAGCCGAGCAGACAGAGCGGTTACATCAACTCGGTAACTTTGCCGACTGGGATACCGGGCAAAAAAATCTTGATTTCCGTCAAGAGGCGAAGCTGATTCCGCTCATCAGCCGTTTGCGAGAGCATCGACACCTGCGGGACCGGGCGCAACTCAGCCCCTGGTGCCCTAAGTGCGTCGCGCCGCTTGATGAAGCCGCGACAGGCCAAATAGCCACCACCGTGCATCCCGCGTATGTGAAGTTTCCCTTCAGCATTGGCTTGGAACACTATGGGTTGAATGTTTTCTTCTGTGTCCAAGTGCCGCACCTGTGGGAGATAGCCGGCATTACGGAACTCGGCATTACGGAAAATGCCACCTATTGCCTCACGCAGTTTGAAGGAGAATATCTCTTATTTGCGAAACAGCAATTGGAACATTTCCAGTTGTCTCTTCCAGACGGCGCGGCGGGACCGGAAATTATCAAGGAAGTCTCTTGTGACGCGCTCGCCAAAAGCGAGGTATCGCATCCCCTCTTTCCATCGAAAACGTTGAAAATTATACCGGTGCCAAAGGCGGTTGCCGCATACGCCGCGGCGATGGTGAAAAAAGGTGGCTTTGCGGCGGAAACCCCCGGTTCCGACACCGGTGTGATTCCGTTGAATCCTGCGCACGACGCGCGGAGTTACTACATCGCCCGGAAATTAGGCAAAAGTTCCAGCGCGATTTTCGACGAGGCCGGCAGGTTCACGGAAGAAGCAGGCACCCTGTGCGGTTTAAATCTTTATGCGGCGGAGAAACTCATCGCTCCCGAATTAGAACGGTTTGGGCATCTCCTGCAGTCGCCGGGTTGCGCGCAGGAAGTGCAAGGGCTCCACTGCCCCCGCTGTCAGACAGCGGCGGTTTTCCGGCCGTCTTCGCATTGGATGTTTGCGATGCGTAAAAAACATCCGACTGCACAGGAAATCAACGCGCAGATTTACTGGGATAACTACGGTGCAACCGAACACGCCGCGATGGACGCTGCGCAAAAAGCGGTAGCGAATTTTTCAACACTGCCTGTCTCCGGGAAACGTCAATGGGGGATGCCGTTGCCGATTCTGTTCTGTGACGAATGCGATGAACCGCTAGCGGATAGGACGACGCTTTTGGCTATCCGCGATGCTGTCCGCCGTGGGGCAGATCTTTGGTTCCGCTTGAGCGTTGAGGAGCTCTTACCCGCCGATACCTTCTGTCCGAAGTGCAATTCAAAGGCGTTCCGGAAAGAGCCGATGCTCATCGATAGCCACTTCGCGAACCTGCTGCAGACAGCGAACAGTTCCGATTTCAAGAAACCGCCGGGTGGGTTTGTCAGCGTCGCCTTCGTATCCCCTGCCGGGTTTTCAACGTGGTTAGCAGAAACGAGCATTCTCTGCGCATCCCTCAGCCGAAGCCGCCCGATTAAAGAGAGTCATCCGTATAAGCATCTCGTGCTCCGCGATATACCGGTGGCGGCGAAGCGCGGTAGAGATTTCGCACTTGACGATGCCTTTTTTGACGATTACCCGGCAGATGTCGGACGGCTCGCCGCGGTAATGCCAGAGATAAACCGGACGCAACTGAAGACGTTCCTCGCAAAATGCCTCGTTGAATACCAGCAGCTGCAAAGCATCGTCGAAAAAATGGCGGTAGAACTGCAAGCCCTCGGCGGATACGACTCCGCCGTTGTCAAAGGAAAAGCGATTTCCGCATCGCGAGAGACAAAGGATAAGCATCGCCGCATTGACGCACTCGCGCTCGCCGCGACAGAGGCATGCTTGCAAGCCGTGCAGCAGGCCTACCAAGCAGGGAATTTCCACGAGATGTGGCGCATCCTCGTTGACTTCTGCGAGGCAGACCTGGGGGTTTATGCGCGGTTAATAGCGAAACGTCCGAAGGCGACGATTAGCGCAGCACGGCGCACCTTCTCCGCTATACTCACCGCGCTCATGCAACGGCTCGCGCCGCTCACGCCTTTTTTAGCCGAATATGGATACAACATATGTAGCGCGCCGACGATAAGCACGGATGGCAAACGCCAGAAGAAGACATCAACCGATGCCCCGAATAGCATTTTCCTGACACCCTGGCTCCACCTGCAGCCAGCGCAACCTGATGCGAGAACCGAATGGGAGTCGCTCAAGAATGAACTTATTTAAGGAACTGACGTGGAAAACCGTGCTCCCTTTCATCGGAATAGCACTGCCGGTGCTGGCACTGGATTGGGTAAGCAAATGGCTCATCCAACTGCACATTCCCCACGGATTTGGCTATCCTGTCATTCCCGGTTTCTTCAACCTCCGGCACGATAGGAACAGCGGGGCGGCTTTCGGCGTGCTAGCCGGACAGCGAACCTTCCTCATCCTGGTTACGTTCGTCGCGTTCGTTTTCATTTTTATCTATTTTCTCAAATTCCGAAACAGCCGGTGGATGCAAATCGCCTCTGGCTTTCTCCTCGGCGGCGCAATCGGGAACTTTATTGATAGAATTCGCTCGGGACAAGTTGTCGATTTTCTCCAATTTGGCATTGAGAGCCAGGGGCTGTTTTGGCCGACATTTAACGTTGCCGATGTGTCGGTGTGTATTGGCGCGGGGATGTTGATTGTTTACCTCTTCCGCAACCGCCATCGGCATGACGCGAATCTCTAGGTGAGGAATTCACAAGAATACCCCTCATACCATCCTCACACCGTAGCGCGAGGGCCTGTCCCTCGCGAACCGTAGCACGAGGGCCTGTCCCCAAGGGCACCGGCAAATCGGCGTGGTTTGCCAAAACAGCCCTCATACCATAGCGCGAGGGCCTGCCGTTTGCGATCAGGCGATCGCAAACTACAGGAGCTCCCATCCCTCATACCGTAGCGCGAGGGCCTGTCCTCAAGGGCACCGGCAAATCGGCATGGTTTGCCAAAACATCCCTCATACCGTAGCGCGAGGGCATGTCCCTCGCGAACCGAGGAACCCATGTTCAAATTAACGGTTCAGATATTGACGTTCAGCCTAGCACTTCCAATGCTTGCGGTGGCGCAGACGCAGGAGCCGCCGGGAGAACAACCGCAGCAAGCGCACCCCGCGGAACCCTATCACGAGAGCGCGCTCCGCCGCTTCGAGATTATCACGCTGAGTTCTCTGCCGTTTACCGCCGTTCACAGTTATTTGGTGGTGCGCGGTGTCAAGATGTATCGCGAAAATCAGATTGCGCCGGAGTTATCGCCGCAGGATTTTCGGATAATCGGCATCGGCGCAGTATCCATATCGTTGTTCGTCGGCGTGTGGGATTGGTGGCGCACGCGCGATGTCGACAGGGCTGCACCACGCATGCCGGAACCTGAACCGCCACCGCCACCGCCAGAAGAAGACGCGCCGGTGGAAGGCCCCATCGCACGGCTCCGTCATAACATGCCGATTACCGTAGCGCGCGGAACACCTATCCCTTTCGTTCCGGCGGAAAATAGGCTCAATCGGTGGGCAAATGAACCCGCAGCGGGAGTTGCAGTGCCTCTCCTTCTCATTCAGTTTTAAGATGCTTGTAGTCATGTAGCGCGGGGGCCTGTCCCCCGCAATACCAATGCTTGTAGTAACGTAGCGCGGGGGCCTGTCCCCCGCAATGCCAATGTTCGTAATAACGTAGTCCGGGGGCCTGTCCCCCGCCATGCCGATGCTTGTAGTAACGTAGCGCGGGGGCCTGTCCCCCGCAATGCCTATCATTAGGAGGAACATCCTTGTCCCGATAGGCATCGAGACTGCTGTGCCAGCCCTCGCTGAACTATGTCAAAAAAGATGATTGCACAGAAGCCCCTATCAAACGCCTCACGAAATCCGAAAATTCTTTTTATGGGCACAAGTGAGTTTGCAGTCCCAGCACTGAAAACAGTGATTACCCATGAATTTGAACTCATCGGCATCGTCACGCAGCCAGACCGGCGCAGTGGGCGCGGCAAACGGCTCACACCGCCGCCTATCAAGATAGTCGCTGAACAACACAACCTGCCGGTTTATCAACCCGAAAAGGTGCGGCAGCGCGATTTTATCAGAACGCTGGAACGTCTCGCGCCGGATGTCATCGTCGTCGCCGCGTTCGGGCAGCTGCTACCGCAATCGCTGTTGGACATCCCGCCGTGCGGCACGATTAACCTGCATCCATCGCTCCTCCCGAAATACCGAGGAGCTGCCCCGGTGCAATGGGCACTCATTAACGGCGAGATGGAAACCGGCATCACGCTGATGTTGCTGGACGCAGGTGAAGATACCGGCGATATTATCTGTGCAGAACGGATTCCGATTCAAGATGAGGATACCACTGTTACGTTGATGGAGAAGTTAGCAGGCATCGGCGCGAACCTGTTGGTGAAGGTGCTAAAAGAGATACCGGCGGCCGCGCCGCCTCCCGCAACGCCGCAGCGTCACAAAGAAGCGACGCACGCACCACGCCTCACAAAACAGACCGGATGCATTGACTGGCATTGTTCTGCCACCACTATCCACAATCTCGTGAGAGGCACTGAAGGCTGGCCGGGGGCATACGCCTTTTTCAGAGAGAATCTGCGGCTCAAGATTCTCCGCAGTCTGCCATGTTCTTTGCAACTCTCCGCGTCCTGTCGCGCGGGGGACAGCCCCGCGCGCGCGCTTGAATTGCAGGATTTGTCCTCGGTTCCACCAGGAACGATTGAAATTGCTGACAGACAGCAGCTCCTCGTCGCAACAGGCGAAGGGATGCTTCAACTCTTGCAAGTTCAACCTGCAACGAAGAAAGCGATGGACGCGCGTGATTTTGTCAACGGTTACCAACTCAAAACCGGCGAGAGATTTTTGCCGCCGCCGTAACAGAAACCCCGGCTTTCACCGTGGCGCGGGGGCCTGTTCCCCGCGTAGGACTGCAGGGGTTACCGTAGCGCGCGGGGGCCTGTCCCCCGCGTAGGACTGCAGGGGTTACCGTAGCGCGAGGGGCTGTCCTCCGCGTAGGACTGCAGCGATTACCGTAGCGCGGGGGCCTGTCCCCCGCGAGGGTGGCATCAGATAGATAGGACATAAAACGCATGCTAAAGGGCATTAACAACCGCTTATTTGCGATATTCAAAGTATCGCTTTACTGCTTGATTGTGCTCGGCATTGTCGGCGTGTTGACGGTTCTCGTGGTGATTCCGTGGTGGGTTCGGACAGAAGAGGTTCTTGTCCCGAACGTCACCGGAAAAACCTATTATGAGGCGGTGCGCGTGCTAGATGAGGCCGGTTTGCGCCCGGCGGAAACTATTCAGGAAGCGAGTAGCAGTGCGCCGAAAGGGGAAATCGTATCCCAAAACCCACCGGCGAACTTCCGAGTAAAGTCGTATCAGCCGGTAGAAATTGCAGTGAGCATCGGTGCGGAATTAGCCCCGGTCATTTCTGTTATCGGCAGAACCTTGGATGAGGCGCGCGCTGCACTCATCGCCGCCGGGTTTCGTCCAAATCGGGTTGCCTACGTGCATTCGGCTGCGTATCTACCGGACACTGTCATCGCGCAAACACCGCCGGAAGGGGGTGGACAGCAGCGCGGCAGCGATGTGAACCTCTTAGTCAGTCTCGGTGCGATGCCGCAGCGCGTCCAACTCCCAGACCTGCGCACTCGGCCCCTGCGCGAAGTAATGCCGAAATTGGAGGAAGTGGGACTCCATGTTGAAATCCAATACAGTCCACATCCGAAGATTCCTGAAGGGAGCATTATTACGCATAAACCGGCAGCCGGCGAATTAGTTCAAAGCGGCGGAATTGTGCGACTGGAAGTCAGCGGCACGCGCAGCGACACGAGAGATGTCGGCAGACTCCTCCGCCTGAAACACTCGGTGAGCGAAGAAGGAAATCTGTCACGGCACATCCGTATCGTTGTCGTAGATGAACACGGTGAGCGGACAGCGGTGGATGGGAAATATGCCCCCGGCACCGTCATTGACATGGAGAAGCAAGCCGTGCGCGTTTTCGGTAGCACACGGGTGAACATCTACGAAGATGGAAATAAGGTGCGGGAAGTCCGATATCAGTAGTTTTTTGTTGTTCCTTGCGGTTGTTTGACGTTGTCTTGGTGTTCAACTTCCCTTGTCAGGCCGGCTTGACGTTGTCAAGACTTGCAACCGTTTTTATGTTATTCCTAATATGAAAAACGCACTCTATTTTGGCGATAACCTCAACGTCATGCGCGAGATGCAGAGCGGCAGTTACCATATCTGCTACCTCGATCCGCCGTTCAACAGCGGCCGCAACTATAACATTTTCCTTGCCAGCTCCAAAGCGCAACGCAAGGCGTTTGACGACATCTGGCGATGGGACGACGCGGCGCGCCGCAATCAGGCGGCCGTGCGCCGCTATGATGGCAGACATCCTGAACTCGTGCAGACAATGGACAATTTGTCATACTGTTTAACGGGGTTTGACAACATTTTGAAGGGGGGGGGGG
>PYJE01000207.1:13891-28430 GCA_003635305.1 Candidatus Poribacteria bacterium
AAGGGGGGGGGGGTCTGACGGTAGCAGCGAGGCAGACTCAATGCGCGCCTATCTCGCCTTCATGGCCCCGCGCCTAGCAGAGATTTGGCGGCTGCTGACACCGACGGGTAGCGTCTATTTGCACTGCGATGCGCATGCAAGTCACTATCTAAAGGTGATGCTGGATGCGATTTTTGGTGCAGAGAATTTTCGGAACGAGATTGTCTGGCACTATACTGGCGGCGGCAGAGCGAAAACCTATTTCTCGCGCAAGCATGATGTCATCTTGTGGTATGCTCGTTCCGCCGCTGACGGTTATTGCTTCAATCTGGACGAGGTTCGCGTGCCGTATAAAGCGACGAGCGGTTATGCCAAAACAGGGATTGTTAGCAAAGCGGGCAAGAAATATATGCCGAATCCGAAAGGCACCCCAGTTGACGATGTTTGGGATATTCCGATTATTAATCCGATGTCAAAGGAACGCCTCGGTTATCCCACGCAGAAGCCGCTCGCGCTGTTGGAACGCATCATTAAAGCCTCTTCGCATCCGGAGGATATCGTCTTCGATCCGTTTTGTGGCTGCGGCACCGCGTTAGATGCTGCGCATGGCCTCGGGCGGCACTGGGTAGGCATCGATTTAACCGTGCTCGCCTTGGCACCGATGGAGCGGCGGCTCCGCGAACGCCACGGGCTTCGGGCTAAGGTAGATTACACCATTGAGGGGTATCCGGGGACATGGGAGGATGCCATCCTCCTCGCTGAGCAGAACCCACACGATTTCGCCAACTGGGCCGTCACCCGCCTGGGCCTTTCGCCGACATCCAACACCAACGATGGCGGGTTTGACGGTAGCGGGAAGGTGGTGCTTTGGGAGAATCATCACCTTGCCGAGGCGACGCGGATGTCGCTGCCAGTCATCGCCGAGGTGAAATCGGGGAGGAGTTTGAACCCGAATCAGGTGCGCGCCTTCCGCACGGCGATGCAGGATACCGATGCGGCTATAGGGATTTTTATCACGTTGCATCCGGTGACGCGCGGCATGCGGAATCTCTCGGAGGCGGCAGGCTCTTTTGAGCATAACGGCAAGCACTACCCGCGCCTGCAATTCTGGCAGATAACGGATGCCTATTTTGACGATGGCACCATCTCGGTGACTTTGCCGTGGCAAGTCGATGAGCGTCCAAAGGCGGAACGGCATTACGGCGGCGAGCAGACGTATTTTTGAAGGGAGAATATAGAAATCCGCCGAGCGTTCGCGGGGGACAGGCCCCCGTGCCACGTTAGATCCGTAGGCGCGGTTTGAAACCGCGCACCTCAAAAGGAACCCGTGCTCCGTTCAATCCGTAGGCGCGGTTTCCAACCGCGCACCTCAAAAGGAGCACGCGCTACGTTCCTGTGATGTTAACCCCTCGCGGGGGACAGGCCCCCGCACTACGTTTAGGTGATGTTAAACCCGTAGGCGCGGTTTGCAACCGCGCACCTCAAAAGGAGCACGCGCTACGTTAGATCCGTAGGCGCGGTTTGCAACCGCGCCCCTCAACAAGAGCCCGGGCTACGTTCCTGTGATGTTAACCCTTGCGGGGGACAGGCCCCCGCACTACGTTTAGGGGAAACCAAAAGTCAACCCCGTAGGCGCGGTTTGCAACCGCGCACCTCAAAAGGAGCCCGTGCTCCGTTCCTGTGATGTTAACCCCTTGCGGGGGACAGGCCCCCGCACTACGCTTAGGTGATGTTAAATCCGTAGGCGCGGTTTGCAACCGCGCACCTCAAAAGGAACCCGTGCTACGTGCCTGTGATGTTAACCCCTCGCGGGGGACAGGCCCCCGCACTACGTTTAGGTGAAACCAAAAGTATGTTTACGCCGAGAATTGCCCCTTCAATGCTGGCATCCGATTTCACCCGATTCGGTGAGGAGGTGACGCGGATAGTCGCGGCCGGGGCAGATCTGCTCCATTTTGATGTCATGGACGGCGACTTCGTGCCCTATTTTGCCATCAGCCCCATGACTATCGCCGCGCTCCGTCAGACGACAGATGTGCCTTTTGATGTCCACATCATGGTAACGCGCCCACGCCGTTATATTGACGCGCTTGCAACGGCCGGGGCAAATCTGATTACGTTCCACATCGAGAGTGCCGATGCACCGGAGGCTGTCATCAAGGCAATTCACGCGCGCGGTGTCAAGGCAGGAGTGGCTTTATCACCGGACACATCAATTGAGGCCGTTCTCCCCTATCTCTCACAACTCGATTTGGTGCTACCGATGAGCGTTGAACCGGGGCGCGGTGGACAAACGTTCCAACCGGGCGCGCTGGAAAAAATAGCAAGATTGCGTCAAAGGATTGACGAACAAAACCTTGACGTTGAGATTTCTGCCGATGGCGGTGTCACCCCCGAAATAGCACCACTCGCTGTGCAGCGCGGCGCGACGATTCTCGTCGCAGGCACGGCTATTTTCAGAAGTCCGCATCCAGAACTGGTAGTGAAGCAGTTGCGGCAAGCGTAAGGATGGCTGTCGATAACGGAGAAACGGATGCACACGTCTTACGTTCCACCTACGCAGGTTTATGAAGACATCGCGACGCTGACAGGCGATGAGCATCACCATCTCCGAAATGTGCGCCGCATCCGAACGGGGGAGAATATCCGCCTGATTGATGGCAAAGGCACTGTCTCTATCGCGAAGGTGCTTGATACGCAGATAACGGATGCAACGCAGGCAGAGATTCTGTCCCGCGAATTTCACGCGCCGCGTTTGCCTTCGCTTACGCTTTTTCAAGCAATGCCAAAGCACGACAAAATGGAGCTCATTCTGCAAAAGACGACAGAGCTCGGTGTGACGCAGATGGTTCCGATGCATTCGGAACGTTCGTCACAAAAACCGAGTCAAAATCGGTGTGAACGGTGGCATCGCGTGATTATCTCCGCGACGAAGCAGTGCGGCCGCGCCTGGTTGCCGGAGTTGTCACCTCCGCAAAAGTTTGAGGCGTGCCTTGCGCAGGTGAAGCAGTTCGCGCTCAGCCTCTTATGCTGCGAGAATGAGACAGAACGACACATCAAAACGGTGTTGAGACATCACGAGGGACAGACCCTCGCGCTACGTGAGAACAGAGAAGGACAGGGACAAGGCGCAGCATCCATCGCGATTTTCATCGGGCCCGAAGGCGGATTTTCGACAGAAGAGGTGAACGCTGCGATTGAAAAGGGGTGCATTCCTGTAACACTCGGGCAAAATATCTTGCGGGCAGAAACCGCCGCGATTGCCGCCATCGCCGTTGTCGCTTACGAATACTACAAACCACATTTTAGAACGTAGCGCGAGGGCCTGTCCCTCGCCATGCGTGGATGAACTCATGAAGACAGCTAAACTCATTACGATGGGATGCAAGGTGAACCAATACGATACGCAGTCGATGCAAGAGACGCTTCTCCACAACGGCTACGCTGTCGTTGAGGATACCCCTCGCGCCGATGTCTATCTTATCAATACTTGCACCGTTACGAATACCGCCGACCGGAAGGCACGTCAGGTTATCCGCCGCGCGCTCCGAGAGAATCCTGATGCCAAAGTGCTTGTCACAGGGTGTTACGCCGAAAGCGACCGGGGTGCGATTGAGCAAATCCCCGGCGTAACCCTCGTCTTCGGTAACCGCGAAAAAGCCGATTTTCAGACGTATCTGGACGCGTTAGACGCTGAAATGCTTCCGAGTGAACGTAGTGTGGGGGCCTGTCCCTCGCCATCTGCCAGCAGGGTTAGCGGGAAAACGCTCCTCTCTGTTCACCCCGTGCAACATGACGCGGTGCGCGAACATGCGCGTTTCAGCAGCGGTGTGAGCAGTGCAGGGAAACGGACGCGCGCGCTCATCAAGGTGCAAGATGGATGCAGTGCCTTCTGCACTTACTGCATCATTCCGTATGTCCGGGGGCGCATGACGAGCCGCCCGCTAGCCGACATCGTGGAGGAAGCGCGCCGCATCGCTGAGAACGGCATTAAGGAAATCGTCATTACCGGTGTGCACCTCGGTGCTTACGGTTTGGATACCGGAAGGGACAAGACTATCGCCGATATCTTAGAACGGATTCACGAGATTGAAGGCATCGCGCGCATCAGGTTCAGTTCCATCGAACCGATGTATTTTCCCGATATCCTCGCTGAACGGATGGCTGCGTTGCCGAAGTGCATGCCGCATTTCCATCTCCCCGTGCAATCTGGTTCTGATAACGTCTTGCAACGCATGCGTCGCCGCTATACCACCGCGCAGTTCGCACATCTCGTTGAGAAACTGCGCACACTCTTCACCGACGATGTCGGGATGACTACCGACATCATGGTGGGCTTTCCCGGTGAGACTGATGCCGATTTTGAGACATCGCTTCGATTTGTGGAGAAGATTGGCTTCAGTCAGTTGCATGTATTTCGGTATTCGCCGCGCAAAGGCACACCGGCTGCCACCTACGAAGCCCAAGTGCCACCGCACGTTTCCGCCGCGCGGAGCCGCGCGATGATGCAACTAGGCGAGCGGCTCGGCACCGCATTTCGGCGGCGAATGCTCGGAAAACGCGCAGAACTGCTCGTGGAAGACAGCCGCGAAGGCAAAGCGCAACACCTCGCCGGCTTTACGGATAACTATCTGCGTGTCCTCGTGGATACGCCGAATTCATCGATTAACCACATCCTACGCGTCAAATTAACCGCGATGGATGGAGAATTTTTGTATGCGCAACGCGCGCATTAATGCCCATAGCACTTACGTAGAATGACTCCCGTAGCGCGGTTGCAAACCGCGCCTACCAGGAATGACTCCCGTAGGCGCGGTTGCAAACCGCGCCTACCAGGACAGAATGAATGCATTTGGAGGTAAATATGTCAAAAATCAAAACAGCATCACGTTACCGTAGCGCGAGGGCCTGTCCCTCGCAAATGGTTTTTTCCCTTTTAATCATCCTCGCTATCCTTTCAGGATGCGAGAAAATAACCGATACCGTCACCGCACCGCCGGTTGATGCCCCCGAAGAGGAACAACTGTCGGTGATGACTTACAACGTCTACGTCGGCGCAAGCGCAGACCCGCTGCTGGCCACGACGAACCTGCTGCAAGTGCCGACGGAAGTCGCTAACATGTATAACGGCGTTATCGCCTCGGATTTTCCTGCGCGCGCCGTGTCAATTGCCAAATCAATAAAGTCGGCGCAACCGCACCTCGTCGGATTACAAGAGGTTTCGTTGGTGCGCAGGCAATCTCCCGGCGATAGGATTGCCGGAGGCGAAGTGCAGGCGGAAGAAGTCGTCCTTGATTTCCTTGAGATTTTGATGGACGCGCTGCAAGCGGAAGGCTTGAATTACCAGGTCGCCGCTAAAGTTGAGAATATTGATATTGAGATGCCGATGTTCACTGACACCGGGATTGACGACGCGCGGTTGACTGACTTCGATGTGATTCTGGCGCGCAGCGATGTCATCGTCTCACGCGTGGAAAGCGCGAACTTTGTGAACGTGCTCTCCATTGAGACGCTTCTGCTAGAAGTGCCGAGGGGTTATGTCGCCATAGATGCAACGGTTGGCGGGGTTACCTATCGCCTTGTCAACACGCACCTAGAGGCATTCGGGGAAGCGATTCGGGTTGCGCAAGCGCAGGAGTTGATAACGCTTCTTCAGGATGAAACCTTACCTATCATCTTACTAGGCGATTTTAACACAGCGGCACCCGATGGCACAGCCTACCAGATGCTGTTATCGGCAGGATACGTTGACGTATGGCAGATGGAGGCCGGTGTTATCGGAAACACCTGTTGTCAAGCGGCTGGACTTGGCAATGCGGAGAGTGGGTTGTCCTATCGCATCGACCAGGTTTTCGTGCGGAATTATGAACTCGCCGGGCCTGTGGTGACGCACACAGTAGGCGATAAATCGCCAGATCTTCTTCCATCCGGGATATGGCCGTCAGACCACGCGGGGGTTGTCGCGCATTTGCCGGCTCTGTCAGTTCAGCTGGGGATGTAAGATAGGCCGCCCCGCCGGGGACATCCAAACAGAGCAGACGGTAAAAATCAGGGGCCCTTTTCTGTAGGGCAGCCTTTTACCGTAGGGCAGGATCGCCGGATCCTGCCCTGTTTGCGCTCGGACGAAGGCCCAGCACTTGTGCCAACCGTTCGCAACCGACAGATGTGGGACAATTGACCGTTCGGGCTCAGGCGAGCCCGAACTACAGTTGCGCGAGTTCGCAACCGACAGATGTGGGACAATTGAATCGTCCTGAAAAACTTGACTTCCGCGCGTTTTTTGTGGTAAACTTAACATATAGAAACATTTTGTTTTCGATTTTCCGCTTTGACAGCAAGGAGAAAAACGACAATGCAAACCAATAGACACACAGCGGTGATATACCCGCCTTACCGCGGCGCACCGCCGCCGCGCCCGTATGAACCGGCATTTGAGGACGATACGGACTATCCCGAATCGGATGGACAACCTATGGCTGAAACCGAACTGCACCGCGATCTGATGATAGACTCGATTTTGACGCTCAAAGCGCGTTTCCAAGACGTGCCGGCTGTCTGCGTTTCCGGCAACATGCTCATGTATTATGTCCCGCGCGATGCCAAGAAATCCTTAGCCCCGGATGTCTTTGTCACGTTCGGCATTGAACGGAAGCAGCGGCGCATCTACCGCATTTGGGAAGAGGGTAAACCGCCGGATTTCGTGTTAGAGTTTTCGAGCAAAGGCACGTTTGAGAACGACTTGGGTGCCAAGAAAGACCTCTACGCTGAAGTCCTCGGTGTTCGAGAATACTTCCTCTACGATGCGGAGCGGAAGTATCTCCCTACGCCGTTGATGGGCTTTCGCCTCGTTGACGCGGCATACGTTCCTATTCCGCCAGAACCAGATGGCAAGGTTTTCGCGGCGACGCTCGGTTTATCCCTTGGTTTACGGGGGGATGGGTTTGGGTTCTACGATGCGGTTGCGGGGTGTTGGTTGGAGACACCGATGGACGAGGCGGCAGAACGCGCTGAGGCGGCGGCGACGCTAGCAGAGCGTGCCGAGGCGGCGGCGAGTCAAGCGAAGGAATCTGCGGCGCAGGCAGTCTTGGCGCAACAGCGCGCAGAAGCCCGCGCGCAAGAAGTGGCAGCGGCGGCACGCGCAGAAGCCGAGGCACGACAGCGCGCAGAAGCCCGCGCGCAAGAAGTGGCAGCGGCGGCGCGCGCAGAAGCCGAGGCACGACAGCGCGCAGAAGCCGAGGCCGAACGAAAAAGAGTTGAGGCAGAACAAGCCGATGCACGAGCCACCCAAGTCGAAGAAGAACTCGCGCAACTCCGAGAGGCTTACCGGCAATTGCAAATCGAATTAAACCGACAGAAGTCATCTGATGCGTCGTAACCACCGCACCCATCGAGAACGGGAAGTCTCTCTTACTGCCGTAGGCGCGCTTTTCAAGCGCGCACCCACGCACCTACTGGTGCATCGAGAACGGGAGGGCTCTCCTACTGCAATCAATTTGGGGATAAAAAAACGGGTAGGCGCGCTTTCAAAGCGTGCCTACCCGTATCGTTTTGCGTCTGTGCTAGCCACAGAGCAACGGACAGCGTATCTATCCCAGAAGCATCCTTCTAGGCGATTTTAGCACAGCTGCACCCGATGCCACAGCATAACTGCTGAGCGGTATCCGTAGACTCGGCTGTCTCATCGGGGGTATCCCCGGACTCGTCCCCCGTGTCAGCAGGGTCCTGCTTTTCAGGAGTATCTGCATCTGCATCAGGGGTCATATCCTTCTTGTCATCAGAGTCCTTCTTTTCAGAAGTATCCGCATCTGCATCAGGGGTCATATCCCCCGTGTCATCAGAGTCCTTCTTCTCAGAAGTATCCGCATCTGCATCATCAGGGGTCATATCTTCCTTGTCAGCAGGTTCCTTCTTATCAGAAGTATCCATTGCGTCGGAAGTCATGTCCTCTGCGTCGTCAGCAGGTTCCTTCTCATCAGAAGTATCCATTGCATCGGTGGTTTCATCTGTGGTTGCGGGGGTATCAGTAGTCATGTCCCCTGCATCAGATGTGTCCTCTGGCATCATCGCGTCCGTTTCTGCCTTTGCGACATAGGGATGCGGTTTCCCGTCGCGAATTTCAAAAACGCCGCCAATGTCCTTGACAGGATTGCGGTTTTCATCGTAACTAGCGATGAGCGTTGCACCGGCGTAGTCTGTGATTGCAGCGATTGCATCTCGGACTGCGACAGGTTCTGTTGATGCCGCCTCTTTAATGCCAATGGCTAAAAGTTGCATAGCATCGTAGCCAGAGGTGGCGACACCATCGGGTGCCTCCCCGTACGCTGCGGTATAGGCTGCGATAAATGTCTGCGTACTCGGTGGTGCAGTTTTCTCGTCGTAAACGTCGGAGGTGTAGTAAGCGCCGTCTAACGGCGTGTTATCTTCCAACGTGGTGAAAAATAGCTCGGGATCTGCCCAGCCATCACCGCCGATGATGGTTGCAGTAATCTCCATCTCCTTTGCCTGTTTGATTAACAAAGGCACTTCGGGTGCGAAGCTGGAGAGCATCAGTACATCCGGTGCTGCGGCTTTCACTTTTGCGAGTTGCGCGCTAAAGTCTTTATCGCCGGCTTGATAAACATCGCCGACAACGATGTCTCCACCGAGTTCCTTAAAACGCGCGTTGAACGCGTCGAGGTGTCCCATGGAGTAGACATCGGCATCTTGGTGAATCGTGGCCGCTGTTTTTGCTCCGAGTTCGCTCACAGCGAATTCCGCGAGGCTTTGGCCGTGTCGGCTGTTGGGTGCCCCGACGACAAAGATAAACTCGCCTGCTTTCGTCACGCTTGCATCTGTTGCAGCGGTAAGCATCGGAATTTCAACGATTGGGGCAACTTGCACCGCGTTCGTTGAGAAAACCGGGCCTAAGATTGCCGAGACCTTTTCCATTTCGACGAGTTCGTTAGCAACTTGGATAGTCGCTTCCGGTGTAGGAAACGCATCGGGAGAAGTCTGGTTATCCCGATAGACAAATTCCACCTGCATGCCGAGGATACCGCCCGCCGCATTGATTTCGGTGCGAGCGAGTTCGGCTGCTTTGCGGAAAGAGACATAATACTTTGAAGGCTGAATCACGCCAACCTTCAACACATCCGCTGAGGGATCTGGTGGTACCATCACTTCACGCATCCGTTCACACCCAGACAGCAAGACTGCCGAAAGTGAAAACAACGCGACAAACATCGTTGTGACAATTGAAAATGCGCGTGTCTGCATCGCGCTCTGTTTCATGTTCATAAAAATCTCCTTTAGGTTTGAGCGGGAAACGGCAGAAAAAACGGTTTCCTTACCGTGCTTCCCTACTCTTAAAAACTGCTATTAATTATACTATATTTTGTGAAATATGTCAAATTTTTTTGGACTTGCTTCAGACAAACTCCGTTTTCGGCGGTTTTCTTGTAAGGCAGAAAAAGATTTGATATTCAATGTTTGGTGTTGTATCATCTGTGTCAGGCTGTTGGATGAGCATAGCACCCCGTGCGTCCCCGGGTCTCGTCCATCTAAGTGATAAGCAGGAACCCCCGGTAGGCGCGGTTTGAAACTGCGCCTACCCAATGCGTTCTGCGTCAGGCGAAAAAAAATGAATTTGACTTTTTTGGCGACATTTGGTATGCTTTGTTGATAAGTCTTACTCGTTTTTACATCATGGAGATAACCGCGTGGGCGAACTTTTCAACTTTATTTTTAGCCTTGACAATGCCACCGGTAGAAGCATCGTCTGGACGATTTGCGGCTTCTTTGCAATTGGTGTTCTCAACTACCTTCTCCAAAGCGCGTGGATAGGATGGCAGTGGCTGAATCTGTGGCGCGCCCAGAACTATTTTGCGCGCAACCACGGGCTCGGGGATATCTCCCAGTGGCTTGCGAGGCTCAACGCCGCGAAGGTTTGGCATCGAAGCATTATCTACCGACGCATCGAGACTTTGCTCCAAATTAGAGAGAGCGGCGGGCAAATTGATAACGATGCCCTCGCCGACATTCTCACCGGCAAGGAGAGCCGAAGAGCGAGTTTCGCCAACCATATCCTCGGTGTCCTGATTATCCTCGGTTTGGTAGGGACATTATGGGGCTTAATTACGGCACTCATCCAAGTGCGTCCCATTGTGACAGGCATCGAAGACTTTGAGGAACTCGCTGAAATTTCCAAGACGTTGGAACTCATCGTCGGCGGGATGAGCACGGCGTTTGTCACCACAATAACGGGGCTACTCACGTCACTAGGCTTAGGCCTCGTCGGCTTGGTTTTCAATCGCGTGCAATCGTTTTTTCGCACCGCGCTTGAGGAATTCGTGTCAACGGCAATATTGCCGCGTTTCACGCAAACGCCGGAAGCGTCCATTGATACCGCTGTTCAGCAACTCGCTGAATGCACCGACATGTTGAAGTTCACCACAGAGGAAAACGTCGCCGCAATGCAGAACGCTATTCAGCAATTCATCCGGACTTCATCGGGTGGGTATCTTGAACAGCAACAGATACTGGCGTTCAAATTTGACGAAACCGCGGAGAATCTCCTGAACAGTTTAAAAGGCATCAAAGAGTATGAGGTGGTGATTACGTCTGCTATTGACTCATTTAAGGACATGACAGCGCAGTCAATGGCTGAAATTGGCGGCTATCAAAACACGCTGAACCGAGTCCTAGAAGATGCAGTGCCGAGGTTAGAAGACGAGAGCGTAGCCTTGCAAGCGGCGATTCAAGCGTATCAGGCATCGCAATCCGAACTCATTGACAAGCTCTCCACTGCCTTGCAAACCCAGATTCAAACCGTATCAGAGCGGCAGCAGGATACGGTGCGTGTCCTGATGCAATTAGTAACGGAAGAAAGGGAGGCATCGCAAGCGGCGATGCGTGAGTATCAGGATTCACAAGCCGAGTTCCTTAAAAATCTTTCCGATACCTTACTCGCCGAGATGCAGGACATCACAGGACAGCAGCAGAACGTGGTGGATTTCCTGACGCAATTGACAGATAACCTGATGCAATTGGTAGCGGAGGAAAGGGAGGCATCGCAAGCGGCGATGCGTGAGTATCAAGAGTCACAAGCCGAGTTCCTTAAAAATCTTTCCGATGCCTTACTCGCCGAGATACAGGACATCACAGGACAGCAGCAGAATGTGGTGCATGTCCTGACGCAATTAGCAGATGAATTGAAAATCCGCTCGGCGATTGAGGCACAGAATCAGGCGTTCGGGCGAATTGAGGCACAACTTGACACCAATGGACAACAACTGGGGCAGTCCTTTCAGTCCATCGCGGATTATCAGCAGGAAATGCTTCAGGTGCTCCAACAATTATTAGGCGAGTTGCAGATTGGTTCCGCATTTGAGGAGCAGAACCAGCTGCTTCGGCGGATTGCGGAGGAATTGCAAATCGGTTCGGCACTTGATGCCCAAAACCAGTTGTTTCGACATCTCGCAAATGAGCTGCAGATTCGTCCAACCTTGGAGACACAGACTCGGGTGTTGCAGGGGATTGAAAGCCATCTCGTTGAGTCTGGAAGCCGGACTGAAGAGCAGAATCAACTTATCCGCGCCTTAGTCGCGAATGTGCAGCAACTACTCCAACAGGGCGTGCCAGGGACAGGAGGTTCGCAAGCTCCTGGCAAATTGCCACCCGAGGTAACGAATTTGTTGCAGCAAATTCCTCTAAAACTAGACGAACTGAACAAGACGCTGCATCAACCTGGGATATTCCGCTGGGTTTCCGCACTCCATCGGTGGTTACGCGGCGAGAAATAGCGAGGGAGGTTTCAATGGATTTACGCATGCGGCAGACTTCCGTTCTGAATATCTGGCCCGCTTTTACCGATGTCGCTATCGCAATGCTGCTTATCTTCCTGTTCTTCCTCTTCATTCAGTTCATTGCCAACAGCAAACTGATTCTGAAAATTCGCATGGAGAAAAAGCAGGAGACTATCCAAGAGGCGTTTGCGAAAACGTTTGCAAAAGAGATAGCGAACGGCACCATTGCAATTGAGCGCGATGGAAACCTGCAACGGTTCAGTTTTAGCGACAGGATTCTCTTCCACACTGCGGAGGCAGAATTGCAACCCCTCGGACAGACAACGCTCACCGCTGTCGGAAGATTATTGCAGCGTTACAAAACCGACGAGAAAGGCCAGCCGTTATACCAGAGCGTGCAAATCAACGGGCATACCGACAACATTCCAATTGAGACTGAGCAATTTCCATCGAACTGGGAACTCTCATCGGCGCGCGCGATTGCCGTCCTTCGGCTCTTCGTTGATGAAATCGGCATCGATGCGCGCACGCTCATCGCGACTGGATACGGGGAATACCACCCGGTTGCAACCAATTGGACAAAAGTGGGCCGCGCGAAAAATCGCCGAATTGAGATTGTGCTCGTTTATTCGGAGATGGAGGGAGGAAAATGACTATCTGTCCCACTGCAAGCCAAAAGACTGCCTGCGATTTGCCCGCAGCGAATGATGGACACCCCTCAATCGTGGCGTATTGCCAGCAGTGTGCCACCGTTGCCTTCCGATGCCCTGAGGGGCACTGGAACCGCGCCTTCGCTCGCTTTTGCACGCAGTGTGGGCAAAAACTCAAAAAACCGGCAGCATGGGAGATGGCGCATGCGAACCCGCAGCGGACAGCGACACTGCCAGAAGGAGAACCCTCCGATGCACGACTCTCGGACAAGAGTGGATTCTTCTCCGGGGCCGTAGAGATGCCCACGATAGAGACAACCGAAGGTTTACCGGGGCTACTCGCCGTTGATGGACTTATCGTTGTGCCGAATCCTGAGACACCAAGTTTGGATGCCTATACCATTGCCAAGCATCCAGAGCAGCCACACCTCTCGCGTCAATGGCGCATTCCCTTCGACGCGCCGCTGACACACGGATGCACGCCTATCTACCACGGACTCCATCTCTACTACGTGGTTGCAGGCGGCGTTCACCAAACCTCCGTTTTAAACGGAAAATCGGAACCCGTTGAGATAAACGGAATGGATGCCGCCCAAATCGAACCGCTGCCTGAATGCGCACCGTTAAAATGCAACGTGGCAGGAAGGCAGACAATGATTGCAGGACTCAAACAAGGCTTATTGTTGTTGGACTTGGACAGCCGTGATGGAGACTACCTCCGCCACGATTTCTTTAACGCCGAAAACGGCCCCATGTCGCCGGCACTTTGTGGTGTTCATGCTATTTTTACCTCCAAACGTGGCCATCTTTTTTCGCTTGACATCGGAAACAGACGCTATCAAGCGAAGTCTTTTAGGGCCATCTCGTTCTCTGCACCGGTGTCACTCGGCGGTAGCGTCTATTTTGAAGCGTTGAATGCCAGAAGCGGACAGCGCAGTCTCGCGCGTTATGAACCGCAAACCAAACGACTGTCGCCAATCGCAACTTTAGACGAGGTGTCAAATATCGCACAACACCTGAAACTCTTTTCTCATCCGCCGCTCACCGATGGACAGCGGCTATTCATGTCCGCCCGCGGTGGACAGACGCTCTATATCTACTCAAGCGATATTGATGGCGACGCTGTTTTTTCCGCAGAGAGGAGTTTGCCCCAGGGCAACGTGCAATCCCGGTTCGTTCCACACCGCTCAATTGCGGTAGACAATCGAATCTATTCAGCCCATTCATCTGGGTTGACTATCCAGAAACTTGAACCGACTTACGCCGTATCGCATCAATCGCTCGCGATGGGAAGACCGGATAATCCCGTTCCTATCGCCGCCCCTATTCAATATGGTGACAAACTATTTATTTTGTGCAAAGACCGGGGAGTTTGCCTAAATCTATGAGGAGATTGAATATGACGAATTTATCACGCCACACCGCGCTCTTCACCGTTTTGCTCGCTTTGATAATAAGCTGTGCTGCGCCTGTCGCCGCCGCCAAACACATCATCGTCATCTACGATGTGTCTGGCAGCATGTTCCGCCTCAAGACAGGCAAGGATACCTACAACACTTACATGGAACCCGAGGACATTCAGCGCGTCAACGCCTACCTGACAACCCTACTTTTCACCGATGCCGCGCAGCCCCTGCAAGACATTGACGATACCTACATCAAGCAGTGCGATGCCGCTTATGTCAGCAAACCGCTTTACCAGAGCGGCGATGTTTTGACTTACGCCGAGTATGCCAAGCAGCGGAACGAAAAAATTAGCCGAAAACAGGTGAACAAAGGAGAATTCCAGAGAGAACTGCCAAATCCCAAGCGGATGAAAGAGTCTTTTTACGGGCGCGTCTCTTACCTTCTCCGCGCCGAAACCGAAGTCTACGACGAGTTGTACCGCGAAGCAGACGACGAGACCTATTGGATGTTCGTCACAGATGGCGATATTGATAACAGCGGCAAAAGCGACACCGGTATCGCTGCCATCCTCAAGCGGCTCGCCGAAATCGAAGAAGAATACTACGCGCCACTCCTCTTAAGCATCCTCGTCAATAACCACGTCAAAATTGAAGTGCGCAAACTTCAGAAACGACGTGACATTGATGCCATTTTCATCGCTAATCATAAGAAGCCGGACGA
>PYJE01000208.1:0-35744 GCA_003635305.1 Candidatus Poribacteria bacterium
TCGTGCTGAAAATCGGCGGCGTGAGACTCTATCGGCAGGCGGTGCCGTTCTTCTTGGGGCTTATCCTGGGAGATTACACGCTTGGGTGCGTATGGAGTCTCATCGGGTTGGCACTGCAAATGCCGACGTATATTGTGTGGCATTGACATATTCCCGCTCCCGACTAAACGCCACCGGCACCACGGTGCCAAGACGACTCCTCGCTTCTCGTAGGGCGAGGGCCTGCCCATCGCGAACTTGACACGGCGACGGACAGCCCCCACTCTACGAACAGACGGGCCGATTTTCCTCGTGCCAAGAAATCGAGACTAGGAAGCCGCTCCTATCGGCCCCGCAACGCCTCTTGTCCCTTATACTGCAACTGATACAACCGATAATAAATCCCGCGCTGTTGCAAGAGCTCCGCATGCGTCCCAGTCTCGCGAATCTGACCGCGGTGCATCACCAGAATTTTATCCGCATTCTGGATAGTAGAGAGCCGATGCGCGATGACAACAGAAGTCCGATTCTCCATCAAACGACTCAACGCATCCTCAATCAGAATTTCTGTCTCGGTGTCAACGCTAGAAGTCGCTTCATCTAAAACGAGAATGCTCGGGTCGGACGCTAAGGCACGCGCGAAGGCGACGAGTTGCTTCTGCCCAACCGATAACCCACCGCCATCTTCTTTGAGCACGGAACCGTATACATCAGGCATTCTCTGAACAAACCGGTCCAAATGCACATCTTTCGCGGCTCGCTCCACCTGTTCCGATGAGACTGAAGACTTGCCGAGACTGATATTCCGTTCAATAGAATCGGAAAAGAGGAAGATGTTTTGTTGCACAATGCTAATCGCTTCGCGCAGTTCTTCCAGTGCCATATCACGGATATCCACTCCATCAATCAGAATGTGTCCCTTGTCGATTTCATAGAAACGGCAGAGGATGTTGATAATCGAAGTTTTGCCCGCACCGGTATGCCCAACGAGCGCAACCTTTTCGCCAGGTTTCACCTTAAAAGAGACATCGCGCAGGACATAGTCGTCATCGTGATAGGCGAACCAGACGTTGCGGAACTCAATCTCGCCTTTCAGTGTTTTAGGGGTTTCACTCTTCGGCGCGGTGGAGACAATAGCCGGCGGCGTATCCAACAGGTGGAATATGCGTTCCGAGGATGCCATCGCGTTTTGGAAAATGGTGTATTTCTCGCTTAACTCGCGAATCGGCCAGAAAAAGCGTTCCGCATAACCGATAAACGCGATAAGCACCCCAAGCGTCAACGCGCCTTGCACAATCTGCCCGCCGCCATACCAGATAATCACTGCTGTCGCAAGGGAAGCCATCACTTCGATTAGCGGATGGAAGATGGAGAAATAGAAGATGCTCCGCAGATTCGCGGCGAGGTATTTTCGGTTGCGTTCATTGAAGCGTAAATAGCTGCGTCGTTCCTGTGCGAAAAGTTTCATCGTCGTCATGCCAACGATGTTTTCTTGGAGGAACGCGTTAATGCGCGCCAACTGCTTGCGCTGCTCACGAAACGCGCGACGCGAGTAAATCTGGTAAACCAGCGTCGCACCGAAGATAATCGGGATGACGGTGAACGTCGCGAGTGCCAATTTCCAATTGTAGAGCAGCATCGCCACCATGATGCCAGTGATCTTGACTAGGTTCGCGAAGCCGGTAATTACGCCGGAACTGAACAACTCGTTCAACACCTGCACATCGCCCATCACGCGCGTCATCAGCCGGCCGACCGGATTTTTATCGAAGAACTGCACATCTAAGCGTTGCAGGTGCGAGAAGAGGGTTTGCCGCAGATCGCGCATGACATGCTGTCCCACTACCTGCGTGCGGGATTCCTCAAAATAACTACACACGAATTCGCTTATCAATGCCAATACCATCAAAATCGCGATGGTGCCTAACCCTTCAAGTTGGCCGGGGGTAATGTTCTCGTCAACCGCGCGTTGCACCAGATACGGCCTAGCGAGGTTCGCCAGTGTATTCCCAAGAATAAAAAATCCGACAAGCACCAACTGGAACCGATACGGCTTGAGATATGCAATGAGCCGTTTCATCAACACCCGGTCATAGACTTTTCCGAGTTCCTGTTCTTCATCGCTATATTCGTGCAGTTCTCTCCCCGTCCCAAACATAAATTTCTCCTTTTCTTGTTGTTCGCAAGGCGTTCGGCGCAGGTGAATGTTGCAATAACGTCTATCTGCGTAACCCGTTCTTGACGTTGTCAAGAACTACGTTTCTGGTGCGACAATTGTCGCGCCGGGACATTACAATTCCTCTAACTCTTCCTGCAAAAGTTGCGTCTCATAGATGCCGGCATAAATCCCGTTTCGCGCCAGCAGCTGCTCGTGCGTGCCGGTTTCGACAATGCTACCCTCGTTGAGGACAATAACCTGGTCTGCGTTTTTTACGGTTGATATGCGATGCGAGATGAGGATAGTCGTCCGGTCTTTCATGAGTGCCGCCAATCGGGAGAGGATGGTATCTTCCGTTTGCGTATCCACATTCGCGAAGGCATCGTCAAGAATGAGTATCTTGGGTTTAATCAGAATAGCCCGCGCGAGGGCACTCCGCTGGCGTTGCCCACCCGAAATCGTTGCGCCGCGTTCGCCTAAAAGCGTCTCTAAACCTTCCGGGAATTCTTCAATCTGTGCAAGTAAATCGGCGGTGTGCGCTGCCTCTCGAATCTCCTCTTCGTTGGAAGCCTCCACACCATAGGCGATGTTATTCCGCAAATAGTCCGAAAATAGGAACGGCTCCTGCTCCACAACACCGATGTTAGAACGGAGAACGTTCAACGGAATGTCCTGAATATCAACCCCATCAATAAACACCGTGCCACGTTCCGCCTGCCGGATGCGCGAAATCAGCGTCACCAACGTTGATTTCCCAGAACCCGTGCCGCCGACAATCGCAAGCGTTGAGCCGCGCGCCACCTTGAGGTTGATGTTTTTCAGCACCGGCGGTCCGTCTGGATACGCAAAATGGAGGTTCCGAAACTCAATCTCTCCCTCAATGCTTTTGATATTCCACTTAACGTTTTCACCATCGTAAATCTCAGGCTTTTCGTTGAGGATAGCGTTCATCCGCCCCATCGATGCCGCGCCGCGTTCAAAAGTATTCACGATGAAACCGAGGGTAATCATCGGGCGCACGAGCATCATCAGATACGCGTTGAACGCCACAAATTCACCAATCGTGATTTTCTCTTGAATGACATGAAGCCCACCCATCCAGAGCAGCACCACGATACCGATACCCGGTAGAAAACGGAAGAGCGGAAAAAAGAAGGACATCAACCGAATCTGCCGGTGGTTCCGCCCAACAAACTCTTCGTTGAGCTCCCGAAAATGCGCCACCTCGCTCTGTTCAAGCGTATATGCCTTCACGACGCGCACGCCGGAGAGGTTCTCCTGCACCTTCGTGTTTAGCATAGAAAACGCTTCTTGAATGCCTTCGTAGTGGACATGCAGCCGCTTTCCGAGATGGCGAATGAAAATCGCGAGGATAGGATAGGGCAGCAGCGCAACAAGCGTCAGACTGGCATCAATCCGCAACATGAGCACCACCGCAAATCCGAAAAACACCGTCGCATCGGCGGTATACATCACCGCACTGCTGAGCACCATGCGGATAGCGTTCAAATCGCTAGTGGCGCGCGTCATCAAATCCCCAGTCCGCACATTATCGTAATAAGCCGCCGATAGTTTCTGCAAATGGATAAAGAAATCCGCACGGAGGTGATATTCCATCTGCCGCGCCACGTTCTGAATCGTCCGCCGCTGCAAAAATCGGAGAACACCCGCCAATAGCGCAACACCGAAAATCAGCAGCGCAAAAAAGACGAGCCGCCCAGACGAGAGCGTCCGGTCCGCATCGTCAAGCACCTGTTCCAACTCATCGAAAACCATCTGGAGAATTTTCGGGCTGACGAGCATCAGCGCATTCGTCAACAGCACCAGAATAAAACTGGCTAAGATGGCGTATCTATAACGAATGACGTATTTTTTTAAACCGAGTAGACTACGAATTGTGGATTCCTTTCCGGCCGATTGCACCGGATGGCAAATGTTGCCATAACTGGCATTATTAGTTAGACGTGATTTTGCAAAAAGGTTTAAGGCTCATCGCAAATCAGATAGGCAATTAAATTTTAACAAGATCATACGTTCGGTAGGAGAGACCTCCCGCGTCTCGATAAAAAAACGCGCGGGGGAAACCCCCGCGCGCCAGCCGAACAGGTTAGGATCGGGCGATCCCCACCTACAGAAGTTTTTGACGTAGGGCGAGGGCCTGTCCCTCGCCACCGTCGGTATCACCCAAAGCATCGAGACGCAGGAGGGCTCTCCTACTGCCATGCACCACCCCTCTCTGTAGGTAAGGATCGCCCGATCTTGACCTGTTCGCGATCTGGCGATCGCGAACTACAGGGGCCGCCATGCACCACCCCACTCTGTAGAGCAGGATCGCCAGATCCTGCTCGGACGGCGACAAAAAAAATCCTGTGAATCCTGGATATCTTGAAAATTCTGCTTCGGCTTCAGGTCCGTAAGGACCTTAATGTCTATAGATTCAGAAGGAAATTATAGCGAACGCATCTCTTTTTTATTCTTGACACCATTTCCATTTCAATTTATTATTATATAGAGATGCAGAACAAACCGATAGGCGCGGTTGCAAACCGCGCCTACCGAGATGCGAATTATGGAATTTGCGTAAAACCCCTGAAAACAGAGGAGGAACACAAATTTGGCAGCAGATATTGGACTTATCGGATTAGCCGTGATGGGCGAAAACCTCGCGCTGAACATCGAAAGCCGCGGGTTTGAAGTCGCCGTATTCAACCGCACCGTGGCGCGCGTTGACGCTTTCATCTCCGGCAAAGCAAAGGGCAAAAATATCATCGGCGCGCACGCCATTCCAGAACTCATCGAAAAATTGGAGACACCCCGAAAAATCATTCTGATGGTAAAGGCGGGGGAACCGGTCGATGCATTTATCAAGCAGTTGGTACCGCACCTCTCCAAGGGAGATCTGGTTATCGACGGCGGCAACTCTAATTTCATGGATACTATCCGGCGGCACGCAGAACTCGCCGAACGCGAAATGCTTTTCATCGGCACCGGTATCTCCGGCGGCGAGGAAGGCGCACTCAAAGGACCGGCGATGATGCCCGGCGGTTCACCAGAGGCTTACGCTCTCGTCAAACCCATCTTCACACAGATTGCCGCGCAAGTAGACGGCACGCCCTGCTGTTCTTACATCGGCCCAGACGGCGCAGGACACTACGTCAAGATGGTGCATAACGGCATCGAATACGGCGACATGCAACTCATCTGCGAAGCCTATGCACTGATGAAAAATACCCTCGGCATGGACGCAGCGGAAATGCACAACGTGTTCAGCGAATGGAATCACGGCGAACTGAACTCTTACTTAATCGAAATCACTGCCGATATCTTCACGCAGTTCGATGCCAAAGGAACAGCCTTCGTCGATGTTGTCCTCGATCAGGCCGGACAGAAAGGCACGGGGAAATGGACGAGCATCTCCGCACTTGACTTAGGCATCTCGGCACCCACCATCGCCGAAGCAGTTTTCGCGCGATGTATCTCTGCCATCAAAAGCGAACGCATCGAAGCCGCACAGATTATCAGCGGACCGGGCGGACACTACGAAGGCAATCGCGAGGAATTCCTCAACGCCATTCACGACGCGCTTTACGCCGCGAAAATCTGCTCCTACGCGCAAGGCTTCGCTTTAATGCGGGAAGCTAGCAAGGAATTTGACTGGAACCTTGACATGGGGAATATCAGCCTCGGCTGGCGCGGCGGCTGTATCATCCGCGCGAAATTCCTGCACCGCATCGCCGAAGCGTTTGAGCGGAACCGTGCCTTGCCGAACCTCCTGCTTGATGACTATTTCCGAGAAGTGATTGAGAAGGCGCAACCGCAGTGGAGGCACGTCGTCGCGACAGCGACGCAACTCGGCGTGCCGATTCCGGCGTTCAGCTCCGCGCTCGCCTATTTCGATAGCTATCGGAGCGGACGGCTCTCGGCAAACCTCATCCAAGCGATGCGCGATTACTTCGGCGCGCACACTTATCACAAACTCGATGCCGAGGGAAACATCATCCTCGGCGAAAACGGCGAACCGACGGTATTCCACACCGAATGGATGTTAGACGGCCGCCCGGAAATCGTTGTTGATTAATGGGGAATTGCACAATCTATCATTTGACCGCGGTAGGCGCGGTGACAAACCGCAGCAGGATTTACAAGATTAAGCAGGATTTCCAAGAGAAGACAAGATTTTCAGGATGAAGTAGACCCTCTTCTCCTGTTCATCGTGTAAATCCTGTGAATCCTGCTTCGATTTGCGGGATAAGAGGACATCCGCGCCTACGCAACAGGAGGGCTCTATGCCACACGAACCGCAACAAGCACTCTACGATTTTCAACCGCAACATGAGTTTTTCGTCGGAATTGACTCAGACGGTTGCGTTTTCAACAGCATGGAGGTGAAACACAACGACTGTTTCAGCGTCAACCTCGTCAAACACTTCGGGCTCGCCTCCATCTCCCGGCAAGTGCATCAGGTGTGGGATTTCGTCAACCTCTATTCCACAACACGCGGCACGAACCGATTTAAAGCGATTCTGCTCTCGTGCGACTTCCTCCGCGAAATGCCGCTCGTGCAGAAAATGGAAGTGGACGTGCCAGAACTCCCTCACTTACGCAACTGGGTTGCAAACGAAACCAAACTCGGCAATCCCGCGCTCCAACAGGCGATTGACAACGCCACAGGCGAAAGACGCGATGAACTCAGCCAGGTGATGGCGTGGAGCCTCGGTGTAAACGAAAGCGTCGCCGAAATTGTCTATAACCTCCCTCCCTTTCCCGGTGTCCGAGAAACGTTGCAGCGGCTGCAGGGAAAGGCGGATGTCATCGTCGTCTCTGCTACGCCAGACGAAGCACTCAAACGCGAATGGGCTGAACACCACATCGAACAGCACGTCGCACTCATTGCCGGACAGGAGATGGGCACCAAAACCGAACATCTCACGATTACGACGAAGGACCGGTACCCGGAAAACCACGTCTTGATGCTCGGCGATTCGCCCGGTGATCTGAAGGCTGCCCGCGATGTCGGCGCGCTGTTCTTCCCTGTCAACCCTGGTGCAGAAGATGCATCATGGGCCCGCTTCCTTGACGAAGCGATAGACTTGTTCTTTAAAGAACAATACGCAGGTGCCTACGAGGACGAACTGCTAGGCACATTCCAGGCATTGCTACCCGAAACCCCGCCTTGGCTCTGAGACTAAGCGATAGAGCCATAGGGGGAACTCTTCCGAGGAACGCGATGCCGAGCAGGATTTGCAAGATTAAGCAGGATTTCCAAGAGATGAGCAGGATTTACAAGATGTTCAAGATTGTCAGGATAAGAGACATGATGTCATCAATGTTTCTTAATCTTGCGAATCTTGCTAATCGTGATAATCCTGCTTCGATTTTCCGGATGAAGTAGACCCTCTTCTCCTGTTCATCATGTCCATCTTGTGAATCCTGCTTCGATTTGCAGGATAAGAGGGCATACAATAACGAAAGGAACTTTCATGAAAATTCTATCACAAAGCCGCATAGAAGGCGAACTCCTCCAACGCTTGGAGGCAATCATCGGCGACGAACACACCTTCGTCATGCCGACTTCCCGCGAGGAACTCATCGAAGAAGGCAGAAATGCGGAAGTATTCTACGGATTCTGCAGCGAGGAGATTTTCCCGCACCTGCCGAATATCAAGTGGATCCAAGCCTCCAGCGCAGGGATGGACCGGCACATGTACCCAGCCCTCCGCGACAGCGATGTCAGTTTGACTAACGCCGCCGGACTCTACGGCCCACACGTCGCAGACCAGGCGTTCGCACTCCTCCTCGGACTCGCCCGCGGCATCCACCACGCCGTCCGCAACCAAGATAAGCATCAGTGGGGCGGCGGCAAATCACCGATGATAGAAGTCGACGGATTCAAAATCGGCATTGTCGGAATGGGCGGCATCGGCATGCAAATGGCGAAGCGCGCCAAAGGATTTGACATGCACGTCACCGCCGTCGATGCTTACCGCACCGAAAAACCCGAGAACGTCGATGAACTAATGCCAATCGAGCAGCTCGCGAACATGATGAGCCGCGTCGATGTCGTCATGATTGCATGTCCGCTGACAGAGGAAACGCGCGGGTTAATCAACGCCTCGAATCTGTCCGTGATGCAACCGACAGCGTTCTTCATCAACGTCGCCCGCGGCCCGATTGTCAACGAACCAGCTCTGATTGAGGTGCTGCAAGCGCGCAAAATCGCCGGGGCAGGATTAGATGTGACAGAAATTGAACCGCTTCCTGCGGAAAGTCCGTTGTGGGAACTAGACAACGTTATCATCACGCCGCATGCAGCGGGGGGTTCGCAGCACCGTCTCCACCGTGCAACTTCGTTCTTCTTGGATAACCTAGAACGGTATCTGAAGGGCGAGCCGTTGGAGAACGTTGTGAATAAGCAACTCGGTTTCTAAGGGTTCTCGTAACCCGTAGGCGCGGTTACAAACCGCGCCTACCGCTTCTAAGGGTTCTCGTAACCCGTAGGCGCGGTTACAAACCGCGCCTACCGCAAACAAATTCTCCTGTCAAGACCGGGAGGGCTCTCCTACCGAAGTAGGCTTGGACATCTTGAAAATCCTGCTCATATCTTGGACATCTTGAAAATCCTGCTGCGGTTTTCAACCGCGCCTACCGCAAACAGCGGGCGGCACTATGCCGCCTCAATCCGAACCGCACAAAACTTCAACTCCGGCTGTTTTGAAACCGGATCTGCCGCCGAAGTCGTCACATTATTCGCATTTGTCTCCGCGTGGAACAAATCTCCCCAATGAAACGGCGTAAAGAGCAACCCTCGCCGTATTGTTTCGGTGACCCGGGCACGCGCATAGCAACGCCCGCGACGACTAACGAGATAAACCCACTCTCCATCTCGCACTTCATAGGCATCCGCATCGTCCGGATGAATCTCCACAAACGGCTCGGGCTCTTTCTTGACAAGCTGCGGCACCTTGCCTGTGCGCGTGCGCGTGTGCCACTGACTCGCAACCCGGCCCGTCGTCAAACCCAGAGGGAAATCGGCATCCGGCTTCTCTTCGGGCGGCCGGTAAACAGGCGTGTGAAACTGCGCCTTGCCTGAAGGCGTGAGAAACCGCCGGCGCGTGTATCTCCGCAAAGTGCCAGGATGCCGTGGGTGCGGACAGGGCCAACGCAAAGAGGTTTTCGCAAGCCGCTCGTTCGTCATCCCCAGCTGATCGCACGGGGTACCAGCCGTTAACATCCGATATTCATCCCAAACCGCCTCACTCGAGTGGAAATCAAAACTCTGCTTGAATCCTATCGTCTTCGCAACTTGCGCGAATATCCACCAATCCGGCATCGCCTCTCCCGGCGGCGTGAGGAACTGCTCGCTGCGGACGACAAGCCGCTCGCTGTTTGTCATCGTGCCGATTTTCTCACCCCACTGCGCCGCAGGAAGTAGCACATCGGCATATTCCGCCGTTTCTGTCGGATAATAACAGTCCTGCACAATAACCAAGTCTGCGCGTCGGAGCCCCTCCTGCGAGACTTTCGTATCAGGCATGCTGACAGCGGGATTCGTGCAGGCAATCCAGAGCGCGCGGACATCGCCTTTTGCCGCCGCTTCAAACATCGGCACAGCGGTTAACCCCGGTTTCGCATCGATGCTACCGGGCGGCAGCCGCCACGCGCCTTCCACATAGGCACGATGCATATCGTTCGTGACGACGCGGTAGCCGGGCAACTGATGCGCCAAATACCCAACCTCGCGCCCACCCATCGCATTCGGCTGCCCTGTCAACGAAAACGGTCCCGCACCTCTGATACCGACCTCGCCTAACTGCAAATGCAGGTTAATCAACGCGACATTTTTGTCCACACCGCTCGTGCTTTGGTTCGTGCCTTGGCAATAGAAACTGAGCAACCGACTCGGTTTGGAGAGGTATTCCACGAGTTCGTCGATCCGTGCGGGATGAATGCCGCACGCCGCCAGCAAGGCATCTTCGTCAAGGCCCTCTAAATGGTTCTGATACGCATTGAAATTCTCGGTATGTCTTCGGACAAAACGCCGTTCGATCCGTCCAATCGCGAGGAGCCGTTTCGCAATGATTTGCAGGAACGCAACATCACTGCCGGGAGCGAGCGGCACGTGAATATCCGAAAACGCCGCTGTCTGTGTCCGTCTCGGGTCGACGGTAACAATCCGCGTATTAGCCTCCATCGCGCGCCGTTTCCGAATCATCTGGAATAGCACCGGATGATTCACCGCCATATTCGCGCCGATAATCAAAAACACATCGGCGTGCTGGATATCTTCGTAGCACGTCGGCGGGCCATCCGAACCAAACGATTGGACATAACCCGCCACCGCCGAAGACATGCAGAGCCGGCTGTTCGTATCAACGTTATTAGTGCGGAGGAACCCTTTGAACAATTTGTTGAAAACGTAGGAGGCTTCGGTATCCAACTGTCCGGAACCATAGAATGCGAGCGCGTCCTTGCCGTGCGCCAGTTGGATATCCTGCAAGCGGTTTGCGATGAACGCGATGGCTTCGTCCCACGTAACCCGGCGCGGGGGTTCACCGCGCCTCTCTCGAAGCATCGGATAGGCAAGCCGGCCGTCGGGACGCTGAAACACCTGCTTTAGATGCGCGCCCTTCGGGCAAAGCATGCCGTAGTTCGGCGCAAGAGCCGCATCCGCTGAAATCTTGGTAATCATATTGTCCCGAACCGTAGCACTGATGACGCAGCCAACCCCGCAATAGGGACAGACAGCTTTTCCGGTCCGCTCGTCTTTCATAATGCGTTTGGTAAGCGTTTCTTGTTCAATCACCTTTCTCTCCGTATTTCTTGTTTTTAATTCCCGGTAGGCGCGCTTTGTAAGCGCGCTTATCCGCGTAAGCGAAATAGCCTCAAACTTACTCTTTACCGGTAGGCGCGCTTCCCCTTGCGATTAGGCGACTTCTGCTTTTAAACGCTGTCTCTCAGCGAGAGCCGCATCAAACGCCTTCTTCTCTGCCGCTTGGACAGCAGGCGAAAACCGCACGAATACCGTCCCAATTGATGCCACTGCAACCATCGCGCCTAGATAGAGCAACCCCTGTTGCATCGTGATGCCCTCGGCACGGAAGAGGAAGCCAGCGGCAACCGCACCCGCGTTCCCCCCTGCACCGACGATGCCAGCGACAGCCCCCAACGCCTTTCTATTAATGAACGGGACAATCCCGTAAGTCGCGCCCTCGGACATCTGCACGAAGAGACTGAAGACTATCATCGTGCCCACAGCGAGGACAAGCACCCCCATCTGCGAGAACAGCACTAGCATGATACCCTCGCCGAGGAGCACAACGAACAGGAACATCACTCTGCCCCTGAGCCCCATCTTCTTCGCGAAGAAATCGGAGAAAAACCCACCCGTCGTCCGGGCGAAAATGTTCATCACACCGAACAAACCGGCGATTAATCCGGCCGTCTTCACATCCAAGTGAAACTTGTCGTGATAGTAAAGCGCGGCGATGTTGTTGATAGTCAACTCCACGCCAAAACAAGCGGCGTAGATGACGAAGAGTGCCCAGACTCGGTAGTCCTTAATCGCCAGCAGAAAGGAGGCGATGCTTCTGCTCTCATCGGCAATCGCGCCTTTCTCGCGAAGCTCTTCATAGTTCCCATCCGGCGCATCTTGCGTGAAGAAGTAGTAAACGATACCCATGATGAACAAGGCGACACCGGGAATCACCATGGCGAGCCGCCACCCGAGGAACTTATCCACACCGAAACTGAGCACGGCAGTAAAGATGAGCGGCATAACCATCTGGGTGACACCCCCACCGAGATTCCCCCAGCCCGCCGTAGTCGCATTCGCTGTGCCAACGCAATTCGGCGCAAACATCACGGAAGTGTGATATTGCGTAATGACGAACGACGCACCAATCGCACCGATTGCCAACCGGAACAGCAGAAATGTCTCATAACTTCGCGCAAACCCGATACCCATCACCGGAATCGAACCGAGGATGAGGAGCCACGTATACGCCTTCCGCGAACCGATTTTGTCACACAACGGCCCGATTAAAATCCGCACCAACACGGTGATTGCCACAGAAGCGATGATAGTGTTACCGATCTGGGCCTTGGTTAATACCAAGTCTTCGCGGACAATTGCCATCAACGGGGCAATGCCGAACCATCCGAAAAAGGCCAGGAAGAATGCGAACCACGTCGCGTGAAACGCACGCATCTGGACGGTTTTTAGACTGAATAGGTTAATTTGAGTCGCTTTATTGTTGACTTCCATATATTCTCTCCTTTTTATTTTTCATGGCGAAGCAGGATTTGCAAGATTAAGCAGGATTTCCAAGAGAAGACAAGATTTTCAGGATGAAGTAGACCCTCTTATCCTGTTCATCGTGTCCATCCTGTGAATCCTGCTTCGATTTGCAGGATTCGCTTCTGTAGCGCGAGGGCCTGTCCCTCGCCATTGAACGCGCGCGGGTGCGCGTGGGGTATCGAGACGAAGCAGGATTTGCAAGATTTGCAGGATTTGCAGGATTCGCCTACCGCCGGGCCCCCGCGCGACGAACCTTACTTACCTACGTGATAAATAGGGAACGAGCCCCTCAAGCACCTCCGGCAATTCATCGCAAGGCACGTTCTCCAATAACTTCGTGGCGGGTTTCGGGTTCGGCCCCGTTTTGCCGCCGACAAACACATCGACAGCATCGGTGATAACACCGTCGATTTTCGTCCTTTTACCGAGGAGTCCAATATCGGCGGCGGCGTGATTGCCGCAACCGTTCGGGCACCCAGACCAGTTGATAGAGAGCGGTTTCGTATTCCCGAGCTTCGCTTCCAAATGCCGAATCGCTTCCATCGCACGCTCCTTCGTCTCAATCAAAGAGAAGTGGCAATAATCGATACCGGTGCAACTCACCATGCCGCGCATCACCTCCGAAGGTTCATAGCGGAGTTCTTGCAGGAGCGGCTCAACCGTTAAGTCCCCCAATTTGAGACTCGGCACGTTGGGGATAATCAGGTTCTGTTCCTGTGTCAGCCGGATATCGCCGCTGCCGTAGGTATCCGCGATGCGTGCAACTTCAAAGAGTTGCGCTGTCGTCATGCGGCCTACCGGCACGACGAGCCCGATATAGTTGAGGTCTGGCTGTTTTTGCGCGTAGATGCCAACGTGGTCTGCCCGTTTTTTCCCGCGCATATCTTTCCCTGCTTGTAGGAGCGTCTTCCCAGTCGCGATGCCTTTGCAGTGCCGCCGTTCTACCTCTTCCCGAAACCTCTCCACGCCCCAATCGGCGATGAGAAAGGCGAGGCGCGATTTATTACGGGAAACTCGCGGCCCGTGGTCCCGGAAGATTAGCGTAATGTGTCCGCACAACGCCGCCGCTTCCTCCTGCGTAACGAATACGTCAAGTTCCGCCGCAACGGTATAGCCGCCCGAGCCCATCTTCCCGCCAACAGCGACGTTAAAACCTTTCGTCTCTACCCCATCAATCTCTTTCACAGCCGGCGTGAGAGAGATATCCTGCGAGGCGGCGTGTGTGCAGTTATCCATACACCCGGTGATGCCGACGTTGAATTTGCGCGGAATATCGGTGTATTCCTTATTCCCGACAAACAAGGTTGTGAACTGCTTCGCCACGTGCGAGGCATCGAACAATTCATTGGGAGTGAGCCCGGAAACCGGGCATCCCGTGACACCACGAATGTTGTCAAACCCTGTCTGCAGTGAGTTCAAACCCACCGTCTCCAATTGATTCCAGATATTTTGCACGTTCTCAATTGCGAACCCGCGCAATTGAATCTGCTGCCGCGTGGTGAGATCGATGAATCCCGGGCCGTATGTCTCACTAATCTCGGCAATGACGCGGAATTGCTCGGCATTGCTAACCCCGCTTGACATGCGAAGCCGCATCATAAACGCGCCCGGCGTTTGCTTCCGATAAAATACCCCGACATACTTAAGCCGGTCGCGTTCGGCTTGTGGAATTGATTCCCAGCCGTTCCGGATGTAGCACGGGATGTCGTCAATCACTTCAAGGCCGTTCTTCTCGCGTTTGAGTGCTTCAGCGGCGGTTATCTTGGGGGCCCTCGCCTTTTTTCGCACGCCTGAGCCGCCGCTGAGCCGCCGCTTTTTCTTTTCCAATGCGTTCATTAACTGAAATCTCCTCTATTAGGCAGGACAGACGCAAATGCCTCACTTCCCACCAATAGGCACGGTTTGCAACCGCGCTTACCGGGCCGGTTTTGCGCCTGCGCTAAGCAACAAAAAAAGAAAGGCATCCATCAGTGAGCAGCGTGCTCAGGCCAATGGACACCTTTGTCCTTACCCAAACCAACTTTGGTTTAGGTGTTTTCGTCTTCAATTTTTCCTACGCGCTTTTCGCCGTTGAATGCGCGTTTTCTAATGGTGGCTTGTCAAGACTTCGGCTACCGACAACACGTCTTGCGCGACTTCCACGAGCCGCTTTCTCCGATTCATCGCCATTTTTCGCAAAGCCTGATACGCCTCTGCCTCGCTACTGCCGCGTTGCTGTGCGATGACTTCCTTCGCGCGTTCAATGATTTTGCGTTCGGCGAGATTCGCCTTCGTCTTTTCAAGTTCGCGCTGCAATGCCCGCAACTCACGGAACCTTGCAGCAGCTGCCTCAATAATAGTCTTCACCCGTGCCCCTGTCAGTTTTCCGACGACATACGCGGACACTCCCGCGCGCGTCGCCGCCTGAATCGTCGCGGCGCATCCATCTTCCGAGAACATCACCGTCGGACACGGATAACACTCGCTGATGGATGCCACGCCTTTCAGGAACGCTTGCCCTGGAAAGTCAGCACCAATCAGAAGAATATCAGGACACCGCGCCGCTACCTGATGCGTCAAAACTGCCTGAGGCATTAGCGGCAACGGAGCAAGCACCTCGTAAGAACCAGATGCCAGTATTTGGGTCAAGAGATGCGTCCGTTCCGGATTGTCATCAATGATTAAAATTCTCGTTCCCGCGGCGACTTCTTTCATCGTTTTCTTGTATTGGCACAAAACGTTCAATATGCAGGGTTAGCACAAAAACATGACTCTATTTTACTTTAAGCAAAAACGATGCCAAAACGATTTCAAAAACGTGCAAATCGAATTTTGCCAAGAGAAAACCATAGGGACTAAGGGCTCCGTTAAATTGAAAAGCCCGCGGGCAAGCCGCGGGCATCTCCTTTTTGCTTACTTTTTTAGCAAGCATTTCCTATTTTTTATGCAAACCCGTAGGAGAGCCTTCCCGTTCTCGATTCTTCCTATTTTTTATGCAAACCCGTAGGAGAGCCTTCCCGTTCTCGTAGGAGAGCCCTCCCGTTCTCGATTTCCAGGAAAAAGTGCGGGCAGTGAACCAAAATTCACCACCCGCGCGGTGCAATCTGAACCGTCCGTGATGCCATCTGGGATTCATTAGACTGAATCGCGTAGAGACAGACGGTAGCAGTCTTTCCATCAAATTCAACGGAATAGCCAGACTTTTGATAGATAAACCCGTTGTCGGAAACCGTTTCCAAAAAGCCGATAGCATTCGTGCGATTCGGTTCAGAAAAAAGCGCGACTCCCCCCGGCGCGAGGTGCTCTTCAAGCAGCCGCACAATCGGTTGCCAATGGTGCTCTTCATAGATGACATCGGAAGCGAGGATGTAAGGATACTGCCCACGGAGACAGGGAAAGTTCCAATCCATTTGAACGAAAGCGGCGCGTTCTGCAACGCCGTTCTGCAACGCGTTGTATCGGGCAAATCGGAGTGCAGCCTGTTCAGCATCCGTGAAGACAACCTCCGCGCCATTTTGACAAGCGACAATGCCGGTGAGTCCAAAGCCGCATCCGATTTCTAGGACGCGCTGTCCGGTAAGTCTCTCGCCTAATCTCTCAATATAGCGCGCCAAACCGACAGAAGCCTCCCAAAGGTAAGTCCAATAGGGGAGATAGAGTCTGCCTTCGCTATCCTCTCGGCTGAGTCGCTCAAGAAACCAGTCAGGCTCTGCTATAATCGTGAGGGGTAGCCCCCTGTCGCCTAGCGAAATGTGGACGTTCGTGAGTGGGTAATCTTGCAGTTCGCCTTTCATCAGATAAATATCTTATAGGTGCGCAAACCGGACACCGGTCCAATAATCGCCCACAGACTGCCGATGACATAATCCCCCAGAATCAATCCTAAAAACAGCGGTGCAACGCGGCGATGCCACTTCAGGCCGCCGTGCCGCAAAATCATCAGTTTCAGAAACCATGCCACGAAAAACGCGAACCAGAAGTAGTCCATCGCGAAACTAATCGCCAGTGCGTAGCCGGCGGGATGAAACGGCCACCACAGGAAGTGCATCCGCATATACATCATCAGGAACGTCAACAAACCGCCGATACCCATGAACCCAATCCCAGTCCAGTTCGGTTCCGCGGGGTTGTGCAGCCAGCGTTGGAGTCGGCTGAACGATTCGCGTCCTACCCAGCCTTTGAAGCCGCCCGCCTTTGCAACCGCACCGTTTCGGAAGGTGATGTCCAGATTCGCCCAGAACGTCGCAAGAATGCCGACAACAATGGCAATCAGCATCGCCACCCACAACCGCCGATTGCCCATCCCTGTTGACTCGGCGATTTTAAACGCCTCAATCTGATTCGGCATCGGATGATTGCGATAACCCCGATTGAACCAATAAAACAGCGACATAATCGTCAGGCTACTCGTATCAAATTGCCGAGTACCGCCGACGGTTGCCAGCATATCGTGCGGATTGACATAGTAAATCTCGTGGGGAGTGCCGAGCTCCGCACGCACCCGCGTAATCGCAAACGAAAGGAGAAAGTAAACGCCGAAGAAGAGCCCCGCCACCCATAACCTCATCCCCGCAACAGATGAAAAAATACCCAGCGCAATAAGCGAACCGACGATGCCCAGTAAGGCAGCGCGATACGGCATCGGTTCATCGGAATCATCCAAAGACGAATTGAAGCCGAACGCCTTTTTCATCACCTCTATTAAATGGCGGCGCGTTACCCACACAGCCAGCAGGAACAGCGCAATCCACGCACCATACGCTTGTTCATTCAGCGACGGAAAATAGCGCGTGCCGAGCGCCGCACCGATAACAAACTCTGCCAACCGAACAACGAAGAAAAACCAGCACGAAAACGATAGATCCAAGGGAAGAAAGAATGCTAACCCTACCGCAAATGGATAAACGGAAATGCGGGTACCACGAATGACGTTCCACGGCCGGTCGGTGAAGATATTTTGGAAAACCGCGGTGCGCTTGATATAAGGAACCTCCGGAAACTGCGGAAACAGATAATGAATCCCGTTAATCACCCCGATAACAAACGCGATGCTGAACCCAATCCACATCATCCGATTTTTTAGAAGGGTGATGCCACCGCCTTCAGCCAGCCCAAGCGGAAGTTGGATAATCGGATACGCCAACTTCTCGTGCTCTGTCCACCGCTTACGAACAAGCGTATTGATGCATAGCATCATGAACATCATAATCAGGAAAAAAAGCCCCCAGAACGCAACCGGTTTCACCCACGTCAAAAAGTTATGCCGCGTATAGAAAGAAGCCTCCCCTTCATAAAAACCGCGCAGACTTTGCGCATCGCTAACCGTGAGCCAACTCGGAAGGTAACGAAAGAACAGCGTCTGCCACTCGTTCTCGTCCGTAGCAAACCGAAACGGATGCGCAATGCTACCAAACATATTTTGCATCGTATCGTGCCCGGCGAACGTGCACGAAATCGCTACCATGATGTAGATACCCAACAACTCTCCCTGCTGGAGCATCGCACGCGGCGCAAAACGTTTCAGCACGCAGTTGAACACAACACAGACAAACAGAATGAAAACAGGCTGGATAAAAAGCGGCAGGCACGAACCGTCAAGCGAGTAGTATTTCACCTCAACCAACGTCATCCAATAAACGTTGAGCGGTATGAATAAAATGCCCAAGATGAGCGAGCGGCCCGTAATACGTGCTGAGGTACCCGAGGAGTTTTTCATAAAGTTGCAATACCTAGTTAATCACTATAGCTTCAAGCTTGAGAAAAAACGGTCCCACCTACCGTTAGAACAGGGCACGGCGAGGGACAGGCCCTCGCCCTACGGTGAGGGAAGAATCCTCTGTAGTTCGGGATCGCCAGATCCCGAACATAAACCAGACCCTCGCCCTACGCGAGGCGAGAATCTCCCGATACCGTCGCGCGGGGGCCTGTCCCCCGCGAACGTTTTTGGGTAGAACAGGGCACGGCGAGGGACAGGCCCTCGCCCTACGGTGAATGGAACGGTTCTCGCTACGGACAGGGACAGCTTAAATTGAAACGTAGCGCGGGGGCCTGTCCCCCGCGAACGTTGTTGCTCAAGAAGCACCCTCTCCACCTCAAACCGAAGGACAGGAAACCCTCAGGGCCCCTAGTCGGATTTACCCTTTTTCTTCGGACGATACTCGGTCAGGTGCGGCGGCAGCGGCAGATATTTCCGCCCCGCTTTCCGCTCTTTTTCCGATATCTCTGCCAAGTGCTCATAGAGTTCATCAATAGTTTTGAACTCCGCGTTAATTTCCCGCTTGATGCGGTAGCACTCTTCAAGCACCGGATCCGTGTAAGTCTCCGGATCGAAGCCGGGGAGATAACACTTTCCAACGAATTCTTCTTTCATGACAAGTTCCTCCATGAGGCGTGTCGGTGTGCAGATAGTGACAGGCCGAAAGCCTGATGCCTCGCACACGCGGTTAATTTGCCTGAGCTGATTTTCATTCACAAGATGCTTGTGGTTCCATGAAACGAGGTAGTCCACACCATGCACCGTGGCGATGGCGATGTGCTCAGCATCCGCTTCCGAGTTTTCTGGCACGGCACGTGCTGCAACCAGCTGCCGCACGAGTGCACGCGCCTGCGAGGATAGAGACAAATTGGGTAAATGTGCTACCAGTGCCTCCCGTTTCCTTGCTTGCATCGCGTCTCCTCTGCGAATTTCAATGAAGACTGAGTCGGAAACCACAAACGTAAATTGATGCTGGTAGTCCTTCCAAAAACGGCGACTTTCCGCTTGCCACAGGGCGAGCTGTGGGTTGTTGCTGGGGTCTGCCACCGAGTAACTGATAACCGTCGGATCCAGATAGACCCACGGTTTTTGGGCATAAGTTAACATATAAGCATTATACCACTATTTTCCCCGAATGTCCAGAAAATCTCGCGGGAACGTAGCGCGGGGGACAGGCCCCCGCGAACGTTTCTGGGAAGATCTACGTTGGCGAGGGACAGGCCCTCGCCCTACGGTGAGGGATGCCTCCTCTGTAGTTCGGGATCGCCTGATCCCGAACAGACACCAGACCCTCGCCCTACGCGCCGCGAAAATCTCCCCATACCGTAGCGCGGGGGCCTGTCCCCCGCGAACGTTTTTAGGGAGACCGGGACACGGCGAGGGACAGATTAAATTGAAACGTAGCGCGGGGGCCTGTCCCCCGCGAACGTTTTTGGGGAGACCGGGGCGTGGCGAGGGACAGGCCCTCGCCCTACGATGAAAGGGGAAGACGTTCTTCGCCCTACGCGAAGAGCGGCGGCAACTCCCCAACCAACCGCACCGTCTCCACACTCACATGCATCACCTGCCCAACCAACCGCACAATATATCGCGCATCCACACCATTTGGATCCGCGACAATCCCACTCCCATTCGGATCGGGTTTCACGCGATACCTATCGATCACCCATTCTAACGCCGAACGCGTCCCCAAACGATAGTCAAACACTTCAGGAGGAATATCCACTACCGTCAAGGATTCATTGTAGCGGAGCTGCGTCTTGTCTTTTGACAACGCCATCTTCTCCACATGCCAGTTGAGCGGCGGTGTCTCAACAACCTTCGGCATCACGTCGAGTGCTTCATAGTTGACGTGCAGTTCTGCCAAGGCGCGCCCGATTTCAACAAACCGCCAAAACTCTGGGGCGAAGGGGAGATGCGGCAGATCATGCTTGAGATTTACCTGATACGTCTCGCGATACTCAGGATGATGCAAGACAGCGTAGTTATAGTGGAAAATATCCCACTTCGTGAGGGTATCGTCGGCATAATGCGCGCGGAACTGCGATAATGCCCAGTCGGTGATGTTTTCTCGACGGTTTGTGCCATCTTCATCGTAGGTGTAGAAGGGGAAACACTGCGTTTTTTCAAGCAAATCGATGCACGGAATCTTGTCAACGATGAGTGTCTGAAAAGGTTTGTTGCTTGCAATACCACTGACACAAATCACGCGATTTTCCTGTTCGGTTTCCAATGTTGGAAAGATAGAGGGCATCACATAAACCCTTTGGTTCATCAACCTGTCAAAATAGAGATGCGATTTAGTGAACGGACGATACAGAGACGCGCGAATCTTTTCCGGCGAAAACGTCACTTGTTTGCCTTTTTTCAATTCCGCTTTCAGCCTATCTGTCCACTTGATTTTGGTGCGATCCGTATTCACAAAATCGTTGACAGCGAGCTGCCGGTCGGTGCGGCGTTCCCACCGAGATGTCTCGGCGTTATAGAACTCTATCATCCGCGTCATATGTTCTCGCAGCGCGGCTTCCTTGAAATGGTAAACCCATGCATCCCGACTAGTCACGACACCGAGGCTGTAGGTTTTAAAGAGCGCGCCTTCAACATCGCCTTTCGCCGCCTTTGCCGTTTTGGTGCCCATGGGCAGGAACGTCTCAAAGTCATCGCGGAGGCCCTCGGTGAGCCACATCTGACGTGCATTCGGTTGAAGCTCTCGCCATGTCACGTTGCCGACATGCGCGCGGTCTGCTAGAAATTGAAAGGTGCGTTCTTTCCGAACCTCAGCGGTTTCGTCGTTATAGCAAATGCGCGCCTTGCCTTCGCGCGGCTGTCCTGTTTTCACGAGGAAATTGATACTCACGCCGACTTGGATGCCGAACACGTTGGAATCCCCCGGCTGTCCTTTACGGATATTACCACCGAGATTCAGCAGATAGAGGGTATCAAATTCCTCGACGAGGCACTGCCGCATCCCATCGAACATCTCTGCATCCAGAAAACTGTTGTTCGTGATAAACGCGATGATGCCCTCGGGTCCAATTTTGTCCGATGCCCAGCGGAGAGATTTCACGTATGGATCGTAAAGTTTATTTTTCAGTTGCGCGGTAGAGGCGGCTGCGTAGGTGGCCCGCACGCGATTATCCACTGCCTCGTGCGGACGGTTCTTGTTATTATCGTTCTCGTTCGCCTGACTCGCATTGTAAGGCGGATTGCCGATAACGACGAACATCGGCGTATCCTTCTGCTCTTGAACGCGCAACGTATTTTCAGCCGTCAGGAAGGCGAAGTTTCCAGTCTGATTCGGCGCGTCCATCAAACCGAAGGTATCGAACGTATCCACGAAGCAGATGTGCTTGAAGGGTTCGTATCGCCCCATTTTCTCGTAATAGGCATGCTCGATGTTCATCGAGGCGATATAATATGGCAACAGCATCACCTCGTTGCAGTGGAGCTCCCCTTTGTATTTCTTGTCCAGCGCGATGCCTGGGATGTCTTGCATCAGGCGAACGATGAAGTTGCCGGTGCCGACGAACGGATCGATGATATGCACACCGGTATCAGCCAGCGACTTGCCGAAGTGAGTTTTCAGGATATGCTGGACGCTATTCACCATGAAATCAACGATGGGTTGCGGGGTATAGACAACGCCGTGCCTATCGGCATCCTTGACAGAGAAGTCTTGGAAAAAGCGTTGATAGAGGGTGTTGAGGAATTCCTGCTTCTGCGAAAAATCTGTCAAGGTGCTGGCGGTTTTTTCGATGGCCTCGTAAAAAGGCTGCAGTTCGCGGAAAAACTGATTGCGATTGAGCGCGTGCTGCGTCAGCACGCGAATGACGTTCTCAATCTCGCGTGCGATGATATTCCGATGCGTAAAATCGAGGTTATCGAAGACAGTGCGGAAGATGCGTTCCGTCATGAGATGCTGCGCGAGCATGCGTTCCACCTCTGCCTCGGCGAGGTTCGGGTTGATTGCGTCTCGGCATTGCTGATGGAAGTGCGCGAACGCCTCGCGGAAGGCGGCGGTATTCTGGCGTTCGGTTTGGATGAGCGTCTCCAGTTTCGCGCCGAGTTCGGGGATGGTATCTTGGAACGTATTGACAGCGGCATCCCATTCGGCGAGATTTTCCTCGGTGTAAGCGAAAAAGGTTTGGAGCAGATGGATGAGATTCTGCCTGTCGGTGATGTCCAGATCGAGGACAAGTGCGCCGTTTTGGTAGAGGATGGCGCGGTGCGGGGTTTGGAAGATGATGTTTTTCGCCGGATACCCCGTTGTCAACTTCTGCTGTGCTTCGGTGGAGAGTTCATCAAGGAGATCCTTCGCTTCCCAGTGGCCAAAAATGAGTCCGAAGTCGGTGACGATTTCACCATCGATGCGGATGTGGTTGCCGTTAGGTGTGGTGCGCGTCTTCTCGCATATCAGCGTTAAGCCGCGGAGTGTTGCGTAGTGTTGCAACAGATTTTGGAAGGCGACGCGGACGGCTCCTTCGTGTTGTGCGCCGAGGTTGGTATATTGGCGGAGTTCGGCGTAATAGGTTGTGATGGGTTTGTGTGTCGGTTTGATGTTAAGCATGCGTTTTCCTCCCGAATTTGGTTATGTTATGAGAATTATAACGTGAGTTGGCAAAAATTGCAAGCGAAAATTGTTTGGGGAGTTGACAATTAAAATATTTTCGGCTATAATGCATTAGGATGTGGAACTAGAAATCCGCGCTTCGTAAAAAAATTCAAAATTTTTTTGCATTTTTTTAATTTTTGTGGTATAATATATAGCGTTGTCTAATGTGAAAGTTACGCGTTTTCAAAGCGCGGCTACCGGGGAGTCTGCTTCGAGAGGGAATTGCGATGTTTAAGCGGCGGATGAAACAGTTCAAACACGAGAATATCGGCATGTTCGACCTCGCTTCGATTGGGCTAACGCTTGCCTTAGCGATTGGCATTGGCGCGTTCGGCGGGAAGTGGCTCGGTGGGAAATTAGGCAGCGAGACGGTTGGGTTGTTTATCGGTTTCGGGATGGGCGTTACGGCGGGCTTCATGGAGATGTTCCGCGCCGTTGCGCGGTGGAACCGACATCTGGAAGAGGAAGAGAAACAGCGGCGTGAGGGACAGCGTCGGGAACAGAAGGACCCGCCTCGATGAGTTCTGCTTTTGAAGTGGATGACCGGTTTATCCGACACATCTATATTTTGAGCATCATCTTCACGGTGCTGATTGCCGGGTTACTTTTCTGGTTTGAGCGGCGTGCGGTGCCGAGTTTTCTCATCGGCAGTGCCATCAGCCTGAGCATGCTCTGGTCTGTGGAGTTTGTCGTTCGCAGGCTGGTTCGGCCTGGGAAATCGGTGCGGACGAAATACCTGCTCGGTGCAATCGCGCTGGGCAAGTACGCAGTGCTTGGCGGCTGCCTCTATCTGCTCTTTAAAATGGAGTGGCGGAACGACTATGCCCTCGCAGGAGGGATTGCTTTAACGCAAGTTGCAATCATCTTTAAAGCGATGGGGCTCATCGTGTCCCATTTCTCAAACGCGAAAAACGAAAAATGATAAAACGATTGTGTATCTTTTTAACTTTCGGCATGAGCCTTGCAAGGTTCGGATGGGCAGCGGAAGACGCGCACCGTTCATGGCTCAAGCCGCTTTCAGATGTGCTACCGAATACCCTCATTCCGGAGCCAGAGCGGTGGCATCAACCAGATCTGATTGCGAATACCTACTTCGCCGTTGTGCTGCTCGCTGTGCTTTTTATTTTGGCGACGCGCAACCTGAAGCGGCTTCCGGAAGGGAAAGGACAAACCTTGTTGGAGCTGTTTGTCGGTGGGATAATGGATTTCTTCGGGGGCATCCTCGGTGAACATGGCAGGAAGTACGTGCCGTTTGTCGGTTCCTACTTTATCTTTATTATCACACTGAATTACTTGGGGTTGATTCCCGGTTTTCAGTCCCCGACTGCAGATCTGAATACCACGCTCGCCCTCGGCATTACCGCCGTGCTCGGCGTTCAAATTATCGCTATCAAAGAAAACGGATTCGGCGGTTATCTGAAGCATCTTCTGGGGGATCCGCCGTGGTTGGGGATTCTGATGTTTCCGCTAGAAGTGATTGCGCAGCTTTCACGCGCCGGCTCGCTTGCTATTCGGCTCTTCGGGAATATCTTCGGGGAGGAATCGGTTATTATTGAGTTGACGAAACTGGGGCTCATCGTGACGATTGCCTCTATCCCGTTTTTACCTGTGCAAGTCCCGATGCTCTTCTTTGGGCTGTTCGGCGGTTTTCTGCAGGCGTTCGTTTTCACGCTTTTAACCACAATTTACATTGTGCTGTTTGTAGAGCACGATGCGGATGCGCACGGTGCTGAGGCGCATCATTGATTGTTTCAAGCAGAATTTACGCGAAATTCCTCGTTCCTATACGTTAGAGGCGCGTTGACAGCGCGCACGGTGTAGGAAGCGTGGTTTGCGTAAGTTCCAATAATAATAGGAAGACCTGAAAGTTTAAGGAGGCTTTCTGATAATGATTTATCTAGCTGTTTTGGCATTTGGCGTGACTTTGGGGTTGCCAATTGCCGTGATTTTCGCATCAACCGCTCAAGGCAGGGCCACGAGCACTGCGCTTGAGGGCATCGCCCGTCAACCGGAATCTGCTCCCCGCATCCAGACTGCGATGATTATCGGTTTGGCACTTATTGAATCGCTCGTTATCTACGCGCTGTTGATGTTCTTCATCTTGCAGGCGAAACTTCCCGAAGGCGACGTGTTAAAGCAGATGATCGACTCTGATGCACAACGTGTCACGACGCAACAGCGGTAGGTTAACGGAAGACCACGGGGTACGAACGATGGTAACAAAAAACTACCAAACCCTGCGCTGTCTGTGCGCGCCGCTTTGGCTCGCGGTTTGTGTCATGCTGATGGGTTTCGCGGCGGTGAATGCATTTGCCGCTGACGAAGCCCCCGCTGAGGGAGGGGGAATCCTCGCTCTTATCGGCATCGACCCGCAGACGATTATCATCCAGGTCATCGGTTTCCTCGTTGTTCTTGGGGTGCTCTGGAAGTTTGTATTCGGCAAGGTCGGCGGGCTTCTGGAGGAACGTCGCAACGAGATTGCGCAGCAATCGGCGCAGTTGCAGGCGGACCGGGAGGAGTTGGACCGGCTTACTGCGGAGACGCGGCAACGCTTAAGTGATATTGAAACCGAAGCGCAGGCGAAAATCCAAGCCGCCGTTGAGCAGGGGAATGCGGAACGCCAGCAGATTCTGGTGCAAGCCCGGCAAGAGGCGGCGGATGAAGTGGAACGAGCCCGCGCGGAAATCCAACGGGAAAAGGATGAGGCTATCTCAGAACTACGGGGTGTTGTCGCAGAATTGGCTATTGATGCCGCCGGTAAGATTATCAGTGCGGAGCTCAATGCTGAGAGACACCAGCAGATTATTGATGCCTCTATTCGTCGGTTGCCTGAGCGAGATACGAACAGGCGGGTATGATGCAAAAGTGAGGCGCGGTTTCCTACCGCGCCTCTGACTGAGAGGCATAAGATGAGAGATATTCGGGTTGCGAAACCTTACGCTCGCGCGCTCTATGATGCCGCCGTTGAGCAGAACGCTTTGCCCGCCGTTGTTGCGGATGTGCGTGGTTTGACAGAGACGATGGAGCAGTCTGAAGAATTCGCGCAGTTCCTCAGCAGCCCCCTCCTGTCACCGCAAATGAAAGGCGAGACGTTTCAGAACCTTTTTGCCGAGAGCGTGCATCCGCTGACGCTGAATTTCCTGCGTCTGCTGGCGTTGAAACAGCGGGAACGCTATCTTCTTGCGATAGGCGAGGTGCTACTGGCCATTGTCGATGAAGCCGCCGGGCGGCTCGTCGCGAAAGTGACAACGGCTGTTTCGATGACAGCGGCGCAGCAGGCAGAACTCGCACAGCAATTGCGCGCGTATTCGGGAAAAGAGGTGCGGCTTGAAACAACGGTTGACGCGGCGGTTCAGGGCGGCTTCATTGTGCAGCTCGACGATACCGTTTTTGATGCAAGCGTCGCAACACAACTCCGGCGTTTGAAGCAGCAGCTTGCAAAAGGGTAACCACTGGGAGAATTGCAAATATGGCACGAGAAGTCAGACCGGACGAAATATCAAATATCCTCAAACAGCAGCTCGTCCAGTTTGAACAGGACGTAGATGTCTACGATGCTGGCACGGTGTTGGAGGTGGGCGATGGTATCGCGCGCGTGCATGGCCTCGCGAACGCCATGGCGAGTGAGATGATCGAGTTTCCGAACGACATTTACGGCATCGCTTTTAACTTGGAAGAAGATAACGTCGGATGCGTTCTTTTTGGCGAAGACCAGCTCATTCACGAAGGTGATGTCGCCAAGCGCACTGGCCGGCTGCCGGAAGTCCCTGTCGGCGAGGCACTCCTCGGACGGATTGTTGATGCCCTAGGGCAGCCGATTGATGGACTCGGTGAGATTCAGACGGACCAGGCGTTGCCGGTTGAACGGAAAGGTTACGGCATCGTTCAACGGCAGCCTGTCAGTGAACCGCTCTACACCGGGCTCAAAGCGATTGATAGTTTGACACCTATCGGGAGAGGGCAGCGGGAACTTATCATCGGGGACAGGCGGACAGGCAAGACAGCTATCGCGTTGGACACGATTCTGAGCCAGAAGGATACAGATGTTTACTGCATCTATGTGGCTATTGGCCAGAAAGGTTCGACGTTGGCGCAAGTTGCTAATACGCTTCGGGAGTATAACGCGCTGGAATATACGACTATCGTTTCTGCGCCGGCGAGTGCGCCGTCACCGTTGCAGTATCTCGCGCCGTATTCTGGCACGGCGATGGGCGAATACTTCATGGATAACGGGAAGCACGCCTTAATCATTTACGATGACTTGACGAAGCACGCGTGGGCTTATCGGCAGATGTCGTTGCTCTCACGTCGTCCGCCGGGGCGCGAGGCTTATCCGGGTGATGTCTTCTATCTTCACTCTCGGCTCTTGGAGCGGGCTGCGAAGTTGAGTGACGAATTGGGTGGCGGCTCCCTCACCGCGCTGCCGATTATTGAAATCTTTGAAGGCGATTTGACGACTTACATCCCGACGAACGTCATTTCCATCACCGATGGACAGATTTACCTCACCACGGATCTCTTTAACCAAGGGGTGAGGCCGGCTATTGATGTCGGCACGTCTGTTTCGCGTGTGGGTGGGGATGCGCAAGTGAAAGCGATGAAATCGGATGAGGTTGCTGGGACGTTGAAACTCGATCTGGCGAGTTTCCGCGAGGTTGCGGCGTTCGCGCAGTTTGGTTCGGATTTAGATGCGTCTACGCAGTCGCTGCTTCGGCGTGGTTCGCGGCTGGTTGAATTGCTAAAACAGCCGCAATATGTCCCGATGCCGGTCCAACGCGAAGTCGCCTCGATTTTCTGTGGCACGAACGGCTATCTGGACGATGTGCCGGAAGAAGAAGTTGCGGGGTTTGAGACTGATTTCCTGCAGTATCTCGACCGGAATCACGGTGAGATGCTGACAGAGATTTCCGATACCGGCTCACTCAGCGATGAGGTGCTTGAAGGGTTACACGCCGCTGTCAAGACGTTCAAAGATAACCGCGCGACGGCATAGGAGCCTGAACACCGTGGGTAGGCGCGGTTTGTCACCGCGCTTCCAAAACGCCGAGAGGCGTGCAATGTTAATAGAAGGAGTGTGTGGCGAGGCTTTGTGCTTTTGCCCAGACCGGTTATTATGGCAACTCTACGTGAAATTCGGCGGCGTATCGCGAGTATTACGAACATCTCACAGGTTACGGATGCGATGCGCGTTGTTGCGGCGGCGCGTCTTCGCCGTGCGCAAGAGAACATCACCGCGACGCGTCCCTACGCAGAGAAATTAGATACTATTTTGGGGCATCTGATTTCGCAAATCGAGAATCCGACGCATCCGTTGCTGGAACGGCGCGAGGTGAAACACGTCTGTCTCATTTCAGTTTCGGGGGACAGGGGGTTGTGCGGCAGTTTCAATAGCAACGTTCTCCGCACGACGACGCAGCGTGCGGAACACTATCGGGAAAACGGCGCGGACGTAACGCTCATCTGCATCGGTAGACGGACGCACGAGCATTTTTCGCGGCGCGGCTACGATATTACAGACGCGTATGTCAACATCTTTCGGCAGTTGGAATTCCAGACTGCGGTGGATGTCGTCCACGAGTTTGAACAGCTCTACGTTGACAGGCAGATTGACCGGGTTGAGGTGATTTACAACAACTTCAAGTCGGCGATTTTGCAGACGGTGTTGGTGGAGCAACTTCTGCCGTTGGTGCCTGAAGAGCCGGAAGGTGACGAGCTCTTTTTGGACTATGTCTATGAACCGGGACAGGAGGCACTTTTTGAGATGCTGCTCAGCCAAGACTTGAACATGCAGATGTGGAAGGTGCTTTTGGATTCCAATGCGGCGGAACAGGCGGCGCGGATGGCGGCGATGGAGAATGCGACGCAGAAGGCGAACGAACTGATTGACGAGCTTATCCTGCAGCGAAATCGGGCGCGTCAGACGCAAATCACAACCGAGATATCCGAGATTGTCAGTGGTGCGGCTGCGTTGGAGGGATAATAAGTCTCTGTCCTTCGGCACCGCTGCATTGGCAACATCGTTTCAAATCCCAGAGCATTGACAATGTCGATGACGGTATGACGATGGGAGGATTGTCCGAACACCTGACAGTCTGGACAATTTGCGAAAATGCCTATCAACGTTGATGAACAGATTGAAAAAGCGATGCAGCGCGGGGAGTTCACGAACTTGCCCGGCAAAGGCAGACCGCTCAATTTGGAGACGCATCCGTTCCTCACGCCCCAAGTTCGGATGGCGAATCGGCTGTTGAAAGAGAACGGCTTTGCGCCCCGGTGGATTGAATTGGAGAAGGAGATTCAACGGGATAAAGCGCAGTTGGAGAAGCTGCTCGTGACTCTCAGTGCGCGTCGCGAGAGGCTAGCCGAAATCGTTCGGCGGCAACCGCATCGGGGAGAGGCGGTTCGACGCAGTTTTGAGCATGAGCGTGGCCGTGGGTTTGCGCAGTATTGTGACAAACTTGAGGCGTTAAACCGGAAAATCCAGCGTCTGAATCTGATGATGCCGGCCCGAAATCGGCAGTGGGCGTTGGTGAATTCCGCCGGAGCACGGGCTCGGTTTCATCAAGCGTGCCCGAGTCTATGAACGGGCCGGCCGCGAATGCGATTATTTTGCTGCGATGGGATGCGCGGTTGTAAACCGCGCCTACGGGGTTCGTACTGCGTCCGGCCGGTATATCTGTCCAAGTGCCGCAAGTGCCATTGTTTTGCGATGGGATGCGCGGTTGTAAACCGCGCCTACGGGGTTCGTGCTCTACAGCGAGTCCGGCATATCCGTTTGTTGCATCGGGACAGGGATGTCCCTCCTACGGGGTTCGTGCTATACGTCGCATCGCGAGGGACAGGCCCTCGCGCTACGGTGTAAGATGTCCCTCCTACGGGGTTCGTGCTATACAGCGGGGCCGGTATATCTGTCCAAGTGCAGCAAGTGCCATTGTTTTGCTGCGATGGGATGCGCGGTTGTAAACCGCGCCTACGGGATTCGTGCGTTGTCGTTGGATAAATTATGACACAAAACGTCACTGTAGCGATAGGAAAGGAGTCTCTAGAAATGAATCAAGGAAAGATATTAGAAGTTGTCGGTGCCCGGGTCGATCTGGATTTTTCGGAAGGTGCCTTGCCCGACATCCTGAATGCTGTCGCGGTGAAACGCTACGATGGGAGCGAGTTGGTGCTTGAGGTGCAGCAGCATCTGGGTGAAAACCGAGTCCGCGCCGTTGCAATGGATACGACTGATGGGCTCGTTCGCGGTGCTATTGCAACCGATACCGGCGGACCGATCACGGTGCCAGTCGGTGATTCGGTGCTTGGGCGCGTTTTTGACGTAACCGGTCAGCCGATTGACGAGAGAGGCGAAGTCGGCGAATCTGAACGGTATTCCATCCACCGGCCGCCGCCGCCGCAAGCGGAGCTCAGCACGGCTACTGAAATGTTGGAGACAGGCATCAAAGTCATCGATCTGATTCAGCCGGTTGTTCGGGGTGGAAAAGTCGGGTTCTTCGGCGGTGCCGGTGTGGGCAAGACTGTGCTTGTCGCCGAACTGATTTACAACATTGCAACACAGCACGGTGGCTACTCTGTCTTCTGTGGTGTGGGTGAACGGACGCGCGAAGGCAATCAGTTCTGGCTGGAGTTGGACGAATACGGCGTTATTGACAAAACCGCCATGGTGTTTGGACAGATGAACGAACCGCCGGGTGCGCGTCTCCGCGTCGGCCTTGCGGGTTTGTCCATCGCCGAATATTTCCGGGACCAGCAGGGGCAGGACGTTCTGATTTTCATAGACAACGTCTTCCGTTTCACGCTGGCGGGTGGTGAGGTGTCGGCCCTCCTCGGTCGGATGCCATCGGCTGTTGGGTATCAGCCGACGTTGGCGACAGAGATGGGTGAGTTGCAGGAGCGGATTACCTCGACGCAGCATGGTTCGATTACCTCATTTCAAGCGGTTTATGTGCCTGCTGATGACTACACAGATCCGGCTGTTGTTTCGGTGTTTGCGCACTTGGATGCGGTGACACGCTTGGAGCGTAACATCGTGCAGAAAGGGCGGTTTCCTGCGGTGGATCCGCTGACATCAAGTTCGCGTATTTTGGCACCGGAGTTTATAGGAGAGGAGCACTACCAGACAGCGTTTCGTGTCAAACAGGTGCTTCAGGAGTATGAGAGTCTTCAGGACATCATCGCCATCCTCGGCGTAGACGAACTCTCCGATGAGCAGAAGTTAGTCGTTGGGAGGGCTCGGAAGTTGGAGATGTTCTTGACGCAGCCGATGTTCGTTGCGGAACGTTTTACGGGGCGCGCCGGCAAATATGTCAAAATTGAGGATACGGTCCAGGGCTGCCAAGCGATTCTCAACGGTGACTGCGATGAGTTGCCGGAGCAGTCTTTGCGCTATATCGGCACGATTGAGGAGGCGTTTGAAGACGCGAAGTCTGGGGAGTTGGAAGCAGCCGCTGGGTAACAATCACTATGTTAAACCGAAGTTTTCGCCTTGAGATTCGCACGCCAGAGAAGTTGCTTTATGAAGGGGAGGTTACGAGTGTCCGCGCGCCGGGTGTTGAGGGTAACTTCGAGATTCTCGCTGGGCATATCCCCTTCCTGACGGCTTTGGAGGTTGGCGAGATTCGTATCCGTGAGGGAGATACGCCGCAGTTGCTTTCGACGAGCGGTGGCGTGTTTGAGGTGCTCCGCACAGGCGTTACGGCGTTAGTTGAGACTGCCGAATGGGCATCGGAGATTGATGTTGCGCGGGCAGAAACTGCGCTGGAACGCGCGCAGGCGTATCTCGCCGCGAATGAGCCGGATTTGAACGTTCCGCGTGCGGAGGCTGCCCGTGCCCGTGCGCAGAATCGGATTAAGGTTGCGAGCAATCTATAGCATCATCTGAGGGCGCGCTAGTTTCATTCAGCGCGCCTTTAGTTATTTAAGGGGAGGCTCCATGTCTGCTGTTGCTGTGCAGACCTTCTTAACGCCAGAGGAATATCTTGCTTTTGAGCGAAAGGCGGAATTCAAAAGTGAATATTTCAACGGAGAAATCGTCGAAATGCCGGGAGCAAGTCACGCGCATAATCTCATTACCGTGAATGCTATCAATGGAATTTACAACCAAGTGGCAGAACGGGGGTGCCGGGTTTACGGCAGCGATATGCGCGTCGGAACGAGTCCCGTAACGTCTTACCTCTATCCGGATGTCACTGTTGTTTGTGATGAACCACGTTTTGCGGATGATGTTTTTGACACGCTCATCAATCCGCTTGTTCTGGTAGAGGTGCTTTCGCCATCGACAGAAGCGCGGGACCGGGGTGAGAAATTCGCCTATTGCCGGCAGTTGGAATCTGTGCAGGAATACGTCTTGATTTCACAGGAGCGGGTTGGGGTTGAGCACTATCTTCGTCAGGGAGAAAAGTGGGTTTTTGAGGCGTTGCGGGAACTCACGGATGTGCTTGGTGTGGTTTCGATTGACTGCGAATTGCCGTTGCGGGATATCTATCGTTTTGTTGAGTTTGCGTGAGGATTCGGCTTGATAATTCTGGTAGTGTTACCAGCCTCCTCAAATCGTGCCCTTGGAACGTAGCGCGGGGGCCTGTCCCCCGCGAACGTTGTTGCAGTCGCGGGAGTTTCAACTCACCGCTGTTGTGTCTTTTCACAACAGCGGCTTTTTTTGCAATTCCCGCTTTTTTTTGGGAACAATTTGACAAAATAGCGTTTTTTACGTGAAAAAACGAAAAAAAGTGAAAAAGGGCCTTAATTTTTGGGCCTTGGAGGGTATAATTAGAATTAAGCGCGCGTGGGAGGTATGGTTCCTCGAAGTTCCAAGCGGTTTGGATATCCGAGGTGGGGACTCACCTGCCACTCTTCCTCAAAGGAGCAGGAAAATGATTAGGAGATTGTTCAGTTCCTCGCGTATTCAGAGCCTTTCCCCCAACCTTGCGGCTGTCAGTCTACTCTTTGTGGTGATGGCGGCGGTTGCCTCGGCCGACATTGTTTTCATCTCGGACCGCGATGGCAGCATTGACATCTACGAGAGCGACATCTACGCGATGAGCGATGCGGGCGGCCATGTCCGGCGGTTGACGCATGATTCGCTGTATAAGGTGAGACCGAAATGGTCTCCGGATGGGAGGTCCATCACTTTTTCTGTTGACTTAAATTCGGCGGTGCCGGAACAAGAACAGCAGACTGATGTATTCTTAATGAAGGCGGATGGAACTCGCCTGCGAAACCTGACACAACACCCGGCATTGGATGGGAATGGTGCTTGGTCTCCCGATGGCCGCAGCCTTGCATTTGTGAGCGCGCGAAGCGGCGACTTTGAAATTCACGTGATGGATATCGCCACCGGTGCCGTGAAACAACTGACAGACAGCACCGCGGTTGGCGGCTACGCCACGGGTCCCGCCTGGTCTCCCGATGGGCGACAAATAGCTTACCAAATGTCGCTGCCGGGGCAAGGACGGCACATCTATCTCATGGATGCTACCGGGGAGCGTAACCGGCCCCTTGTCAAGGCATTAGTCCCGGCGGTTCTCGGGAAAACTTTCATGAGTCATCACCCGCGGTGGTCCCCGGATGGTGAATACCTGCTGTATACTGAGATAGAGTTTGATGACGGGCCAGACCTGTTTAAGCGGGTTGCCAATCGTCTGATTATCCGTCGGCGGGATGGTTCCCATCCGCGGGTGTTGGCGATTCCCGAGACATGGCGTGTGGGTGGGGTCTGCTGGGCGGCGGATGGAACGGCAGTGCTTTTTGATGGGATAGAAAACGGTTTGGTGAACCGCGCGGGTGGCAATTATGAGATTTATCGCTATGAATTGTCCACCCGGCAGATAACGAATCTCACCCAGCATCCGAGTGACGACTGGGCACCGGATTGGGCATCGCAGGGTTTGTCTGTCGCCTCGGCGGGGAAAATAACGACGCAGTGGGGACGGATCAAAATGAAGCGCGCGCCGGGTGAGCCTTCTTCGCGGTTGCTGGTTCCGGCAGGTGCTTCTCACCGCTAGGTTTCAGCCGCGGGCGTGGTTTTCACGTCCGCGGCTTTTTTGTTATGTTCACTTCTTTGCAGAAAACGTTGACGTTTCCGAACATAGAGCCCAGATTAAGGGTAGTCTTGATAGTATTCGCGCGGTAACATCCGCCTTATTGCGTTTTTTTTAGAAATATGAAAAAAATTCGGCAAAAAAAGTGCATTTTACCCTAAATTTTTACCGTTTAATTCCTATACTATATATAAAGGACGAACTACCGTTGAACGTTTCCAAATTTTACGTGAGGAGGTTTCATCATGAAAACGTCACCTCATCGCCATACTCCGCCGGATGCGTTAACGTGCTGTCTGCGGTGTGCCGAGACGCATGGCCCGTTATCGCGGGAGGAGGAAGTGGACTTAGCGAAGCGAATGGAAGCCGGTGATGCCGGCGCACGCGATGAACTGATTGAGGCGAACTTGCGGCTCGTCATTTCCATCGCGCGGAAATATCAGCACAATGGGATGCCTCTTGAAGATCTGATTCAAGAGGGAAATATGGGGTTGGTAAAAGCGGTGGACAAGTTTGATTATCGGAGGGGATGTAAACTTAGCACTTACGCCACTCGCGGCATTGAAAAGGCGATTCAGGTGGCGGTTCGCCGCGATTCTGGGTTGACGCATCTCCCCGGGCATCTTCGGCAGAGCGGCAAAGTCACCGCCGCTTACACAACGCTGTGTCAGGAACTGCAGCGCGAACCGACGCATGCCGAAGTCGCCGAGGCCGTAGACTTAACCGTTGCGCAAGTGGAAGAAATTCTGCTGTTCCGGGAAGGGGCGATTTCACTGGAGGCACCGGTTGGCGATGAAGACAGCGACACGTCCATTGGTGACTTCGTTGCAGATGCATCTGTGGACATAGAAGCGGATGTGGTTCGTGCGGCAGTGAGGCAGCAGGTTCGGGAGGCTCTGTCCACGCTTACCGAGCGGCAGAAGACGATAGTAGTGTCAAAAGCGATTGAAGCGGTGAAAGGGAAGGAACTTGCGAAGCAGTTGGATATCTCCGAGCCGCGTGTGGCCCAAATCTACCATGAGGTGTTGGGGATATTGAAGGCGCGTTTGTCTTCGTTTCAGGCGTGAGGGACTCACCTTCCTCCCTTTCTCAGAAGGAGCAGGAAAATGGTTAGGACATTTTTCACCGTCCCTTTCCTTCCGGGTGCGCCGCATCGGCGCGACAATTGGACAGTCCACCGAAATTATTCGTTTGATTACGCGCCGGACTAAGCCAACGAACCCTCAGACGCGGGTGCCTCGGCATCCGCGTCTGAGGGTCTTTAAAGGAGGAAAAGAACAATGAAGATGCTACTGTGGATATCCTGCTGCTTTCTGGCCTTGGTTTCAGCCGTTGCGCCTGCGAAAATCGTTTTTTACACAAGTCACGGAGGGAACTACGAGATTTATGCGATGAACGATGATGGCAGCCACATCCGAAACTTAACGAACAGTCCGTTTTTTGATGGGAATCCGCGCTGGTCTCCGGATGGCAAACAGATTGCTTTTGCTAGGAGGCCGGGACAAAAACATGTTCTAAAGCAGCTGTTTCTGATGAACGCGGATGGGAGCAATGTGCGGCAACTTACCCACCCGCCGGAATCAGCCGGTGCTAACCTCACGTATGCCCCCGATGGAAAACGCATCGCTTTTGTCAGTGTCAAAACTGGCAATCCGGAGATTAATGTCCTCGATATTGCAAGTGGAACCGTCAAACAGTTGACATCCTCCAAAGTTGCAATGTCCGTCGATCCAAACTGGTCTCCAGATGGAAAACGCATTGTCTATCGATACGGACACCGCGTACGCGGCGAAGCCATCTACACCATGTCCGCTGATGGAACAAATCAGAAGCCACTCGTACGTCCGAAGCTGGGGGCACTCCTCCGATTCTCACCCGCCTGGGCACCGGACAGTCAACGGGTGGTGTATTGTGAAATGGAGTGG
>PYJE01000208.1:35764-36014 GCA_003635305.1 Candidatus Poribacteria bacterium
TAGGACATTTTTCACCGCCCCTTTCCTTCCGGGGGCGCCGCATCGGCGCGATAATTGGATAGTCCACCGAAATTATTCGTTTGATTACGCGCCGGACTAAGCCAACGAACCCTAGGACGCGGGTGCCTCGGCATCCGCGTCTTAGGCTCTTTAAAGGAGCAAAAGAACAATGAAGATGCTACTGTGGATATCCTGCTGCTTTCTGGCCTTGGTTTCAGCCGTTGCGCCTGCGAAAATCGTTTTTTACACA
>PYJE01000208.1:36034-44591 GCA_003635305.1 Candidatus Poribacteria bacterium
GGAGGGAACTACGAGATTTATGCGATGAACGATGATGGCAGCCACATCCGAAACTTAACGAACAGTCCGTTTTTTGATGGGAATCCGCGCTGGTCTCCGGATGGCAAACAGATTGCTTTTGCTAGAAGGCCGGGAGAAAAACATGTCCTAAAGCAGCTGTTTCTTATGAACGCGGATGGGAGCAATGTGCGGCAACTTACCCATCCGCCGGAAGCAGCCGGTGCTAACCTCACGTATGCACCCGATGGAAAACGCATCGCTTTTGTCAGTGTCAAAACTGGCATGCCGGAGATTAATGTCCTCGATATTGCAAGTGGGACCGTCAAACAGTTGACATCCTCCAAAGTTGCAATGTCCGTCGATCCAAACTGGTCTCCAGATGGAAAACGCATTGTCTATCGATACGGACATAACGTGCTGGGCGAAGCCATCTACACCATGTCCGCTGATGGGACAAATCAGAAGCCACTCGTACGTCCGAAGCTGGGGGCACTCCTCCGATTCTCACCCGCCTGGGCACCGGACAGTCAACGGGTGGTGTATTGTGAAATGGAGTGGGCGACGGTGAATGGCGTTTTAGACACTATCGTGAGTGACCTTGTTATTCATGACACCCTGTCTAACCGTCAAGAGAGACAGGCATTTCCGAGTGGGTTACAATCCGCACGCTGGATTTCTAATCAGGAAATTCTTCTCGGGGCCAGAGAGGATAAGAGTGATAAACCAGACATCTACCGGTATCATATTCCGAGTGGTAGGGTTGTTAACCTCACAAACACGTCTGAGATTCGGGAGCTCAGCCCGCAGTGGAGAGATGATAACGCCTGGGCTGTATCGTCAGCGGGGAGGAAACCTATCCAGTGGGGTGAAGTCAAATCAGGCCGTTAACTGAACTTGACTGTGGTAAATGCGCCAGCGAACTCTATGCAGGAACGGCGGCGGATGAAAAGGTGTGCGCGGGGCAGTCCGCGCACATGCCTTTTATACTGTCAATGTCACCTGGTCCTGCTTCACAATCTCCTTGGTCTGCCCGTACGGCGCGGAGGCAACCAATTCCAATGTCTCTGGTGAAAGCCGGTCCAGAATGGGTTGCGGCAGGTTGTGTCTGCCAGTGTATTGCGGATAATAACGCAGCACGAGGAACCGCCTGTCTCTGTCCTGCGGTTTCCATCGTAGCACACCGTGCGTGAGCAGTTCTGAAATAATCACAATATCCCCTGCCTTTGGCGTGATGTTGGTGAAAACCGGGTCATTGACAGGGTCGATGCCGTCCTCTTCATCAAGCGTCAGCAGCGTTTCGGGACGGGTGAACTCGCTTTTGTGCGAACCGGGGATTACGATGAGCCCACCGTCGCCCGGATGCACATCGGTAAAATAGGGAAAGCAGACAAAGTTATCGCAATAGATGCTCCCATTGTCTACCTCGTAGCGGGTGCTATACCAACCGTAGTCATCGCGTGCGCAGTGTAAGCCGCCCGGATTGACCCGGGCGTGTTCGCCTGGTTCCCACAAGTCGTGCTTATCGTGTTTCAGTGAGCCGCGCGCAAATCGCGGTTGATTCGCCGTGAATTCCTTGATTATCGGCCATGTCGCGGCGTGCATCGTCAAGGATTCTAGCGATTTATCAAAGGCGAACCCGTGCTGATGGAGCCCCTTCACTTCAAAACCCGGAGGCAATGCATCGGGTGGTGTGTTGATATATCTGTCCACCGCTTCGGTTGCCTCGGTTAAGGCATCGCCGGTGATGACGTTTTCTAAGTGGAGGTAGCCGGTTACGTCGAACAGATAGCGTTGTTTCGGTGTCATGGTTTTGGTTTCTCCTTCTTTACAGTGCCATGTTAAATTTCGTGCCGGTTACGTTGCCTTTCACATAAGCGTCGCGGAAAAGCGTCTGCCGTTTCGGGGGCATCGATTCCAACAGTGCCTTCGGCGGTTTTGAGAGACTCCACCGTTTATCAACTGAGTTATAGGCGTTGAAGACTGCGACTCTGTCGGTGTTTGGATTGCGCCAGGGCTGCCCGCTGTGCGTCAGTGCTTCTGTAAAGATGATGACAGACCCGGGTGGACATGCGTAGGTATCCCAGAACTCCCAGTTTTGCGTATGCGCGCATGCTGGCGCGGGATAAGCCGCTTTGTGACTTCCCGTGATGAACATTGTTCCGCCATCGCCTTTTTCCACCGGGTTGAGTTCCCACACGACGCGCGTCAATCCGCTATAGGCTTGTCCTGGGAGGCAGTGGTATTCGTGGCAGTCGCCCGGCATCCGCAACATCCCGTTGCCGTTATGTGGATGGAATTTGAAAGGCGTTTGGTCTGATGTAGAGCGCAACGCCAAAAAACTCATTTCCATTCGGAACCCATAGCAGGTGTCCGAGGCTAGATAGGGTGATGCGAGGAATTCGTTGCAGAATGCCACGACGACCGGATGATCGGTGAGTTTCTCAAGTGGGCCTCCGTAGGTGGAGCGGTGATGCTGCGGGATTTTCTCTGGTGCCTGCTGCAGCCGATAGCAGAAATCGCGCATTTCTTCGATCTCGGAAGTTGTCAGCACTCCCGGAATTAAGAGCCACCCGTTTTTATCAAATAGGTATTTCTGTTCTTGAGTCAGCGGAACAACAGGTGCGCCATCGGCGTTGGTTTGCGTCAGCTCTGCGGCGGACGTTGCCATGGGGTTCCCGAGGTCTTTGTTAAATTTGAGTGTCATGCATCAGTTCCTCCGTTTATCGGATTTTCCCGCCGGTGAAATAGTCGGGATTCGCGCCCAGTTTTTGCAGAAGCGGCGCGGTTACCTTGTCCAGGTTTTCAATTACTTCTGGAGATGGCGAGTATTCAACGGCGTGCAGGTTCTGTTGCAGTTCGCCGATATTCCGAGTGCCGACGAGCATGCAGGTAATGCCCGGTTTCGCCATCGCCCAGGCGATAGCGATTCGACTCATCGGTACCTGTTCCGCTTCTGCGATGCTTTGGATGCGTTCCAGAGTCTTGAACATCTCTACCTCCGCGCCTTCCTCGCCGTGCGTGGCGTTCGGCCGGTCTGTGCCAAAATGGCGAAACCGCGAATGCACTGGGGGAATCTCATCCGCGCTCTTGTATTTACCTGTCAAAATCCCTTGCAACAGCGGCATATATCCCAAGATACCGACGTTGTTACGTTGGCAGAGTGGCAGGAGTTTGGGTTCTATCGCGCGCGACAGGAGGTTATAGCAGAGTTGATTCACGGCGATGGATGCGCGGGTATCCATTGCATCAGTCAATTGCTGCACGCCGAAGTTGCTTACGCCGATGGCACGGATGAGCCCGTCTTCTCGCAGACGCGTTAACACCTCCATGCTCTCTTCGATGGCGAATTCTTCGTGCGGCCAGTGAATCATATAGACATCGACGTAGTCTGTCTGCAGTCGGCGGAGGCTGGCTTCGCAGTGTTGGCGAATGGTGCCCGGGTTGGGCGTGCTCACCTTCGTGCCGATGACTGCTTCGTGTCGTCTGCCTTTAAGTGCGATGGCGAGTGCTTCTTCGCTTCTGCCGTCGTTATAGCCTTCGGCTGTATCAAAGAAGTTGATGCCCGCGTCCAATGCGGCGTGCGCTACTTCGGTGACATCGGATTGGGCTTGCGGGCCCCAGTAATCGCCGCCGCCGTATGCCCAGCATCCGATGCCCATCGGTGAGATTTCGATGCCGGAGTCGCCACATATTCGTTTTTCCATTTTTTATTCCTCCGTGTGCTGTTGGCAATATCACTTTTTCATTTTCAGCGATGCCCAACGAGTTGAGACGTTTGAGGCGACAGGTTTGACAGGTAGGCTGTCATCTGGGATTATCTTCCCGCTTTTGATTTGATAAGAGATTCTGAAATTCGCGTTGATGCCAACAAACAGGTTCCAACCGATTCCTTCTCCGACCTTTGCCATTAGCAGATTTTTCCCGCGTTTCAGAGGGACGAAAAAACGTTGCGACATATTTTCTGCGTCAGCCCACATCCGTTCTTTGGATTCATAGACAACGTCGCCATTGAGCCAAATTTTGGCAACGGCACTATAGCCGAGGTGCATCGTTGCGTTCAAGGCTTTTTCCGCGTTAAGGACGATGAGCCCGTAGAATACGGCGTTTGCGTAGCCTGCGGGATTTAATTCAACTCCATCAACGAGATCTCCTATGTTGGTGGTGAATATGATGCCTCTCCCGCCAAGAAATCCGGCCTGCCATGTCAAACGTCCGCCGAGGAAAAGTATCTCTTTAGGTTTCGCTTGGCCGCTGGCGAGCGCATTCTCATCGGCGAGTTTCCCGGTGAATTGAGAGAAGAAATCAATCTCCAGGGCCTGCACTTCATCACATGGGGTTTCCTCACACGGGATGGCGGTGTAGAGCCACGGGCCGCCGATATAATCGGGCTTCTGGACCTGCGCGAAGACAGCAGTCGTCATCAGGCAGGTGAAGATAAGCGTCATCGCAATAGCGAGACGTGTTTGGAAGACAAGCATTCTAATTTCTCCTTTTTGGAATAGGACTTATGCGGAACGCCTCCTGTAGGCGCGGTTGGAAACCGCGCCTACGGGCCTTTGACGGTTCTGGTAAGCGCGGTTGGAAACCGCGCCTACGGGATTTTGCGCGTGTTTTTGAAACCGCGCCTACAGGAGGCGTGTGCTTTTGAAACCGCGCCTACGGGATTTTGCGTCAGTTCTGTGGGATGAGAAAATCCCTAGGTTGTCGTGCAAAGTTCTGTAATCAACGCTGCGTTTTCGCCGACCTGGTCTCCGAATTGCTGATACATGCCGAGTAACAGCGGATCGATCGGTTTGATATGCTCTATTGCGAATTTGATTTCTGCGCGGATTTGTTCGGGGCTGCCGATTGTCCGGCCGGCGGCAAGCACCTTGAAAACGATGCACGGTTTATCGGTTCGCCGGATTGCTTCACACATTGTGTCCCGGTCTTCGCGTGCATAGATTTCGCCGAGGGGTGCGTAACCGAATTTCTCGGTGAATTTCTGGTGTCCGCCGTGGAGGTTATAGAGTCCGGTCATGTAATAGTCAAGGTCCCACGCTTCGTCTTCGGCGATGTGCAGGAGTCTCGGGTCATGCACGGATAAGCCGACGAGGGCCCCGGTGTCGCGAATGCGTTTGAGGATGTCCTGCAGCAAGTCGAGTCTGTTTTCACGGAGGCATCGCTGTCCTACGCCGCCGCCGTGCGGTGCCATGCCGAGTGGGTTGTGCTTCGCTGCCTCAAAAACCAGGTTGGGTTCGTTATACCAATCGGAGCTCCAGCTGAGGCAGAACCAGTTCATCGTGCCGCCTTCTGCGCGGTAACGCGTGAGGTCAGCGAGTGAACGTTCGGTGAGGCTGTTTTGCCAGCCGTTAATGCCGACTTCTTGTGCGCGCTTGAGCGTTGCGACGACGCGTGCGGGGGTATGATATTCCTTTTGATGCTGCGAGAGCAGTTGGTTGAAGTGCGAATAGCCGTAAATCGGGTTATCGCCGATGAGCAGCTTGCTGATCTGGTGCTTGCAAAACGATATTTTCGGTAAAGTCATTGTTGGTTATCCGCTTGTAGGCGGGCCCTCCGGTTTTTGATAATGTTTACGCGAACAAAAATCCCTCCACAACCGATGCATCTATCTCGCGGACGAGGTGCGAAAGCAGTGCTAATGTTGCGGTATAGTCGTCGATGTTGATGATGGATACGTGACTATGCACGTAGCGCGCTGGCACGCCGAGCACGATGGAAGGCACGCCTGCGCCGACTTGATGAATTGCGCCGCCATCGGTGCCGCCGGATTGGCGCACGGCGATTTGATACGGAATCTGATGTGCCTTTGCCGTTTCGATGACAAACTCTCCTAATTTCGGGTTGACAATCATGGAGGGGTCGTAGAGGCGGATTTGCACGCCGCCGCCCAGTTTTCCCTGCACGGCCTCGCTGTCTAGGCCTGGGGTATCATCTGCGGGCGGTCCTTCAAGCACAATGGCGATGTCAGGTTGCACGCTTGTCGCCACCGTTTTCGCGCCGCGCAATCCGACTTCTTCTTGGACGCTTCCGGTGCCGATGACGGTGTTCGGGTGTTCTTTGGTGATGCCTAAAAGCGTTTCGATTACCAGTGCGACACCGACGCGGTTATCAAACGCTTTGGCGGAGAACAGTTTGCTATTTTTCATCGGTTGAAAGGGCCCGTAAGGTGCGATGGGGCATCCCGGTAGCACGCCGAATTCTTCGGTTGCTTGTTTTGCGTTCTCCGCGCCGATGTCAATGAAGAGGTCCTTCATGTCTACGACTTTATTGCGTTCGCCGGCACCGAGCAGGTGCGGTGGCACTGAGCCGATGATTCCTGGCACCTTGCCTTTCTTTGTTGAAATCGTCACGCGCTGTGCTAGGAGGGTATGTGTCCACCACCCTCCGAGCGGCAGAAACTTGACATATCCGGCTTCGGTTACGCGTTGCACGATGAACCCGACTTCGTCTAGATGCGAGTCGAGGAGGATGCGTGGGTATTCTGCGCTGCCGATGTGCGTGCAGAACATGCTGCCGAGCCGGTCTGTCCCGATAGAGCCGACGTTTTTCAATTCCGAGCGAAAAATCTCTCGGACTTCGGCTTCGTGGCCGGGAACGCCGTCGGCTTGTGTCAGTGATGTGAGGAGTTCTATTGATTTTTGCGTCATCAGTTTTGCGTTCCTTGCGGCAATTGTGGTATCATTTGGGTGTATTGTAGCATGGATGCTGTTTTGTGTCAAATTTTTTTCGGTGAAAAAAATTTGACAAATGACGAGAGATAGGGTATAATAAATTAAACCTCATTAAAATTGGGGTCCGAGGAGGAGAACTCATGGTACAGTTAAACACGCAGGATGCTAGCTATAGATGGGCCACAGAGCACCTCGCCGATTTTGAACGCTACCTTGCCGAACAATGTCAACCTTATTTTGATGTTATTTCTGCTGACGACTCGTCTAAGTTTATGGCTCCAATGTGGTGGAGTGTCGGGTACGTCATTCAGCACGGCCTTGAGGAAAAACCACCTATCTGTCCGGATGATACCGAAACACTGATTGATAGAGCGATGTTGCTGCTGGAGCTCTTGACTCACAGTTCACATCCTATCTTTCTGGAGATACGGCAGCGGTTTGTTCTTCCTATGGCGCAGGCATTGGGGATCGAGAAGAACAACGAAGCTATCAACGAGCAGATTCTGAAAAGCATAGCGTTCGTTGTTTTCGGCCTCCGAGATGGAGAAACCTTGACGGTTCCGGAATTAACCGGTTCTCGTGTTACCACACTTAAAACAAGAGAACCCGCCGTAGAGTTTTGATGGCTCGCTTTGTGGCAAAAATCTGGGCGGAACCGCAAGTTTCGCCCTTTTAACCGCGAACTCATCTGCGGCCGAGGCATATTTTGAAACAGAAGTTTTTGCGCTTTCTAAATTCGGCAGTCGATCTCGTTTTGGAAACAGTTGATATTGCTGTCTACGTTCTTTGCGGTTATGGACTGTCTGTGCTTGTTGAGCATACCATCGGCGAAAAATGGCCCGGGCTTTCGGCAATCATTAGAAATGGTTCCTTGATTGCAGTCACCGCGTTGGGGGCATTGCAGTTCGTCGCTCCGAGGGCAGTACGCATTTACCGAAAAGTGATGAAGGAGTTAAAAGATGAATCTGATGGAAATTCTTAAACAGAAAACTCTCCGGCTAATGGGGTTGTTACTGTGTATAATCCCGGTGACGGTGTGTTATACGATACTTCGCGTCCTTGGGGGTTCCGCGACGGCAGCAACCCTTGCGACAGTGCTTTTTTCCGGGGTTGCTTACATTTTGTTGCTGACCCGGGTTGAACCGTTTTTACGCGACATTTTGCCTTTCTTCCGACCCAAACCGCTGAACGGATTTGAGGCAGCCAACCGCCGATTAGAACATTCGGATAACGATGTCGCCAAAGGTCCCAATTTATATGCCGATGGCAATAAACTGGAGGGGGGCATTTCAGTTGTCCATGGTGCAAGGGGCCGCGGGGGCGGCTGGGTTCGGGCCTAAGGCAATTGGATGATGAAAGCAGAATATCGCAAGATCGAATTTTTCGGTAACCTTGCGTCTCTGGAAGAATTGCCGCAATACACGCCGCGACAGGAAAATGTCGGGAAGAACATCGAGCTGCTTGACATCGTCGCGCTTACGCAGGACATCCCTGAATATAACCTGAGGCGCGGAGAAGTCGGCACAGTCGTTGAGATTCTTTCAAACGGCGACGCGTTTGAGGTTGAGTTCAGCGATGGGAATGGACTCACCTATGAATGCCGCAGTTTCCGCGCTTCTCAACTCATGGTGCTGCATCACGAACCGATGCCGACATCCGATGGAGCATCGCCAAACATTTGGACATCGCCTGCCAACGTGAGGATAGGCAAACATGGATAAAGTCATTCAGAACCTTAAAAATATGGAAAAGTGGATTGACTCCAATTTGCAGTGGTCCCCCAAATTCGAGACTCACTACGATTTTATGAGTTTCGCTGTTGAAGTGATGAACCGGTGTTTGTATTTGCTCAAACTCGGCGTTTATTCAACACCGGACGCGGA
>PYJE01000209.1 GCA_003635305.1 Candidatus Poribacteria bacterium
GTTGCATGAAAATGGCTATACCGGGCCGCTGAACCTAGAGGTTATCGGCGCGCGGGAATATAGCCTTGCGCAGTGTTGCACGATTGCCGCCGAGTCGCGCGGGCACATGCAGGCGTGTTTGCAGGCGTGCGGCGCGCGCTAATATTTCTGTTGTTCGCAAGGCGTTCGGATAGGTTGGTTGGTGTTTGAACGTGTCTTTGCGTAATCCGAAATCGACGTTGTCGATTTCTACAATTTCGATGTAAGGGCGGAAACCATAGACATCCGTCCTTACAATGTAGAGACCAAAAACCACATAGTCCTGATATGGGAATCTGCCTTATAGCATAAAAACGGAAAATATGGTATCTTTTTAACAATTCATCAGGACGATTGAGTTTTCGGGTAAAATCGCGTAATTCACAAGGACAGACCGTATACATGGCGCAAGCACGAGTTGTCTTCTACCGTGAACGAAGTGGGCAAGTCCCAATCCAAAAATGGTTGGAAGATTTGCCAAAACAGCACCGGCGGAAATGCCAGTTAGCAATTGAAAACTTGCAAAAAGTCGGGCACCGGCTCAAACATCCCCATGTCCACCGTTTAACAGACGGCATCTACGAACTGCGGACAAGATTTGGCACTAACCAGTACCGCATCCTCTATTTTTGGTACGGCAGCACAATCGCAGTTCTGACTCACGGGATTGCGAAAAAGAGTTCTGCGGTTCCTCAAAACGAAGTCCAACGCGCGCGCCGCCGTAAACGCGATTTTGAGCAAAACCCATCCTTGCACACACAGGAGATTGGTTAATGCATGCCAACAATACGACAACTGATGCAGTGGAAATTATGCACCGCCTTTTTGTCAAAGGAGATCCGGAGGAAATCGCCTTGCTTGAGAAAGAGCGGGTAAAATTGGAGATTGCGCAGCATATCTACGATCTACGCACCTCCGGCGGACAAACGCAAGAGGAGTTTGGCGAACTCGTCGGCGTTTCCCCGCAAATCATTGAGGATCTTGAGGAATGGGACTACCAAGGTGATTCGTTCGCAATGCTGGCGCACATTGAAAAGGCACTGTGGCGACACGTTTCCGCCCTCAGTTTTCCTATCAACGGTGTCTACCCGAATGTCCTGCTCGGCACGACGATAACCGGATTCAAGTTAACCTTGTTCCGGTACCACCCAGACCGAAAAGGGACTACCTGCATCCCGGCCCCCTTTGCCAATTTCGGCGTAGAACAGAAAATCGACAGACAGCACATTCTCAATGAACTTGCCCCGTGGCAAGAGGCACTGAGGTTAAACCGGCAGGAACTCCAAATGTTCGCGCTAGCGGGAATGAACAAGTGGTGCCATCTCAACGGCGGCTTGAGGGTAAATTTCTCTGGAGACCCCGAGGCATCTATCCGTGCTGTAGATACACACGCGCAACTCATTGATGCCGCAGCCCATTACCTTCATACCGGGCAATGGACTGCGTTGAAACAGTGGCGGCAAAATATCGGTGCATGCGAGGAAACGCGCTATCTCGCGCAATTGGAAGCGGCTCTTCAGTCCCAAACGTTTGCACACTTTCCCGATGCAGAATGGGTGACGCGGACGCTCATCCGATTTGCAAAAGTTGAGTATCAAGGAGAAAATTATGGGTAGAAAACTCCGCAAAAATCGACAGAAAACCCCAAGCAGAAGCAGGATTTACAAGATTAGCAGGATTTTCTGGATTAAGCAGGAGGATTTACATGTGAATCCTTCAAAAAAGTGGATATCGGCAACGCCGATTTCGGGTTACGCAGAGAGACATTCAACGACCAACCAACCTATCCGAACGCTTTGCGCCAGGACAGAAAAGCAGATGAGCAATCAACACCTTTTTCTCCTATCAGAAAGCCAGGAACAGCAGGACTTCCTCCAGCAAATCACAGACTTCTGCCGCTTGCTGCGGCAGATGGGTGTGAACGTCAGCACCACCAATCAACTCAGCTGGTGCAAAAGCGTGCCGTTGATTGATATCAGCGAGCGTGAGGCGTTCTATCACACGGCGCGCACGAACCTCATCGCGACAGCGGCAGACCGGGCGACGTTTGACACGGCGTTCAACTTGTTCTGGCGATACCCGCGCCCCGAATTCCAAGCCCTTGGTACCGAAGATGGCGAATCTGAACCGCTATCCCTGCAAGAGCTCGCCGATGAGGCGGAAGAAGAAAATATCGTTGAGCAGTGGCTGGATTTCAAGGAAGACTCAGACGAAGAGGGGACAGACGAGGATGCCATCGCCTATAGCGCGGAGGAAGTGCTGACGCGGAAGGATTTCAGCGAGTTCACGGAGGCGGATATGGCGGCTGCGCGGGAGATTGTCGCCAAATTGGCGGCACGCCTCGCTACAAAACTGAGCCGCCGAAAGGTGACAGGCGGCAAAGGCCGCACCATCGATTTTCGACAAAGTTGGCGGAAAAACCTCGCACACGGCGGTGAACCGCTGGAACTTATTCGGAAACGGCAGAAGATTAAGAAGACGAAAATCTTACTTCTCTGTGACGTGAGCGGTTCTATGGACTGCTACGCCAAGTTCCTCATCCAGTTTATCTATGGGATGCAACAGGAACTGCGAGAGGTGGAGGTGGCAGTCTTTAGCACGCACCTGACGAACATCACCGGGCTCCTCCGCCGCAAAGGGTTAGCGGCGGGGTTGAATGAGGTGGCAAACGTCGTGCCGGATTGGGCTGGCGGCACGAAAATAGGCGAAAGTCTATTGGCGTTTTATCGGCAGTTCGCTCCCTCGTTCTCTGCTTATCGTTCTGTCGTGATTCTCATTAGCGATGGCTGGGATAGAGGCGATGCGGCGGTGCTACGTCGCGCGATGGAGATGCTTCACCGGCACGCTTACCGGTTGATATGGCTCAATCCGTTGCTCGGCAGTGAAGGGTATCAGCCGATTTGTCGGGGGATTCGGACGGCGTTGCCTTACGTAGATTATTTTCTCCCCGCGCACAATTTGGAAAGCCTCGCGAAGTTGACGAAAGTGCTACTCCCAATCTGGGCAAAATGATTTTTTGTTGTTCGCAAGGCGTTCGGCGGATGTGGTTGGTGCGATGACGTTTCACCTCGTAAAGCCGAAATTGACGTTGTCAATTTCTACGTTTTTGATAGAAAGTAGAAATCATCAACGATGATTTCGGATTACGCCGATAGATGATAAATGAGCAACTCATTTATCCGTTCGCTTTGCGCCAGGACAGAAATAAGGGAACTGAACTATGCAAATCCAAGCAGCGGTGATGCTCCAACCGGGGCAGATAGAAATCCGCGAATTTGAGAAACCGACACCGACAGACGACGCTTTTCTGCTGCACGTTGATAACGTCGGCATTTGCGGCAGCGATAAGCACATGTATCTTGGCCACACTGCACTGAAATTCCCTGTGATGCCGGGGCACGAAGTCGTCGGCACTGTGGCGGAGATAGGGCGACATGCCAACCAGACGATGAACGTAATGGGCGGACCCGTCAAAGATGGCGACAAGGTTACCGTGGTGCCGGGCTCTAAAAACTGCGGCAAATGCTACTATTGCCTCCGCGTCCCCGGCCGCCCGACGCTCTGCACCGGGCGCACGATTTACGGGTTTAGCAACTGCGAAACCGCGCCCTATCTGACAGGCGAATTTTCGGAGTATACCTACATTCACGGGAACTCCTGGGTCTACAAAATACCGGACGGTATCCCCGCGGAGATTTCGGTGTTGACAGAGCCGGTTGCGGTTGCCACGCGCGCGGTTGAACGCGCCTTTTCGCCGGGGCTCCCGCATATCGGCGATGGGTTCGGCATCGGGAGCCGCGTCGCGGTGCTCGGTTGCGGACCGATCGGATTGCTCGTCATCGCAGTGTTGCGGGATAGCGGCGCGGGCACTATCATCGCCACGGATGTCGTAGATAGCCGCTTGGAGATGGCAAAGCAGATGGGTGCCGATGTTGCAATCAGCGTTGCCGAGACTACGCCTGAGGCGCGGGTGGAACAGATTCAGGCACTCACAGACGGTGTCGGTGTGGATATTGCGATGGAGTGTGCGGGTATTCCTGCGGTTTTCTCGGAGGCACTTGATGTCGTCCGGCGCGGTGGCAAAGTTGTGGAAGTCGGGCACTATACCGATTCCGGCGATACGCGCGTGCGGCCGCACCAAATTTGCAACAAAGACGTGGATATCTGCGGCGTATGGGCATATCCGCAAATTCAGTTCCAAACAGCGTTGGATTTCCTTCAGCGGACGCGCGCGCCGCTGCGAGAACTCATCACGCATCACCTGCCGCTGCAGCAGTTGGAAGCAGGCATCGACATGCTTGGACAAGAAGGCGTTTACAAAGTCGTAATCAAACCGAAGCAGGATGGACAAGATTTACAAGATTAGCAGGATTAAGAGGCTTTCGGGTAGGCGCGGTTTGAAACCACGCCTACCGGGCGCGTTCTGGGGAAAATCATGAGGAGGTGGAAGCGATGAAACATTACAAAAGCGTCCTCACGGCGGTGTTGGTTGTCTTCTTTGTGACGCAAGCCTTCGCCGAGGCACCGCCGCTCTATAAAACAATCAACGACGCGAAGGCGTTCATTGTCCAGCACCAAAACCGTGATGGCGGTTGGCCACTTGTGCCGGGCGGCGAGAGTGACGTGGAAATTACGGCATTCGCTATCTGGGCATTAATCGACGCGGGATGGGGCACCGGCTCACATGTTATCCGCAGGGGTGTCGCGTATCTGCGGCATGCCCAGCACGAGAACGGCAGTTGGAATGACAACACGGCGCACACCATCTTCACCGTTATCGCCTTGGCGGCTGCCGAGACAGATGCGGATGCACGCTTCAAAGGACTCCGCTGGCTGCGAACGGCGCAAAATCCTGTCGGCAGCTGGGGAAAAAAAGAGAGAACCCCTAGTAACATCATCTATACCGCCGCTATCCTCGCAGGATTTAAAAGGCTCAATTTCAAATTTGAACGCGAGTTTGATATGAATGACGAGGACATCCCGTGGCTCTCAAAAGGCTGCCGCTGGTTGTCCGAACGGATGAACATCGATGGCGGTTGGGCGATGCGGCCGAGCCCCCGTTCAGACGTTTTTGTGACGGCGTGGGTGTTGCAAGGCTTAGCCCCGGTTTTCGACATTGACGCGCAAATTGTATGGTTGAAGCGGATGCAGAACGAAGATGGCGGCTTCGGTAGATACAAGGGACAGCCGAGCGACCCGGGGGTAACCGCCGCGGCGATTATGGCACTCGCCGCGGGGGCGGATCCGCTCAATACGCGGCGCGTCGCCATCAACTATTTGATAACGGCGCGGCAACCAGACGGCAGTTACGTCAGCGATACGCCGATAGAACTCAGCGAACCGACGGTGAACTTGCAGTCTACCTGTTTCGTGCTCATCGCCATCCACGCGAAGCAGGATTTACACGATTAGCAAGATTCTCAGGATTAAGAAAGGATTCACATGTGATTCCTCCTCTTATCCTGTAAATCTTGGAAATCCTATAATCCTGCTTGGATTTTCAAGATTAAGCAGGATTTCCAAGAGATGTGGAGATTTGCAGGGTTAAGTATACCCTCTTCTCCTGTTCATCGTGTAAATCCTGTGAATCCTGCTTCGATTTACAGGATTAAGAGACTTCTTACCTGCGCGGATCGGCGATAGTGGCACCCGGCATGATGTAGTGGATGCCTTTGGTTAACTGCGCGACTTGACGTTGGAAGTTGTCACCGAGGGTTTTGCTGGACATGGAGCCAACGCCGCCGATGACGTAAACCCGCGCCCGCGCGCCACGGCACACCGCAATCGCTTTTCCTGCGGTATACCCTTTATCTCTCCGTTGGCTTGTCGTCTCATCGGTGACGATAACCAGGGTTAACTCGCGTTCCGCCGGGGTGCGGAGTTTCGGGACACCCTCCATGATAGCATCAAGCAGATGTTCATCTCCTGTTTTCGGGAGGCGAAAGAGGGATTTTACCTGCCCTGGTTCCAACGCCGGTCTGGTGACAACAACGGTGCTTTCACCGCCGCCGATACCGGCCCAAAATCGGATGAGCCCGAACCGGTAGTCAAGTCCTGCGGCGTTAAACACGGATACCATCCTGTCTACGCCGTCGCACGCTGCGTCCACCTTCCGTTCCATGCTGAGGCTGTAATCAAAGACGAAGACAACGTCGACTTTATCGGGGCGACTTTCCACTAGATGTTCGGCGATGCGCTTGAACAAACCGTCAACGCGGAGCAGTGCCTTGTCGGCGATTGTGTCGCCGCTCCGAATGAGTTGTCCTGTCATCGGCCGCTGATTTGCATTGACAGGATACCACTTACCGCCTGTTTCGTCGGTGAGTTCGGCTTGCACCTTCTCGCTGATGCCGATGAAGTTGAGGTGGACGTTGTTTTGCTGGCACAAGGCGATGAGCTGCTTGGCAACCTTGCTTTTCGCTTTCGCTTCGGGCCACGATGTGCGCATCCGTGAATTACTCACCACGATGAACTGCGTGGCGACATCCTCGCGGAATTCAAATTCGTTCAACCCTTTCATGAGCGCGTCTAATCCGTAGCCGGCATCAACGTTATTACCGGATTCGACGCGTATTTGCCGCAGCGCGTTCTCAACGCCGAGGTAGTCTAACTGCCATTGATGCAGCGAGACTTGCGGTTCACCCTGCACCATTTGAAACTTGACGAGGGCGAAGCGGTAGTCCATCGTTTTTGCTTCTATCACGCCGAGCATCTCCACGAGATGCTTCTCCAATGCTGCGATAGTGCTATTCATGCGCCAGCCGCCATCAACGACGAACACCACGTCCACTTTCGGGTTTGGGGAGTATTGCGTCGCACGCTTGGCAATATCCTTGAGGTTTTTGCCGATATCTACGGTGAATGTCTTTTCTTGTTTCGCATCGGGGTTCACCAACATGCGATGTCGCCGGCGGGGTGGCTGCACCTGTGCCATCGCCGCCAGCGTCCCGCTGATGAATAGGCTCACTGTGAGCAGTAAAATCCAATGTTTCATAAAGTCTCCAAGATGGTTAAAATTCCACTAAAAGTTGTGGGATGATTGCCGCGCTGCGCGTCGGTTTTCCGATGTTATTGATTTGGTAAACGAGCCGCGCCAGCGCGCCCTCCGTAAAATGCCACGTGAACGCGCCGCCGAGGGTTGTCCACACCTCATCTTCAGGTGTTCGGTTCAAAACGAATGTGCCATATTTCTCCGTGTTTGGATTCCATATATCATATTTTAACCGAATGTCTAGGGTTTCTGTCAAGGGAATTTCGGCGTGGAGATAGTAACCCTCGCTTGTTGCCTCGCGTTCACCCGTTTCTTTTGCATTTGGCGCGTATTTTAAAAGTTGCGTATCGATGCCGCGCGTCCACTCCGCTGCAATGTCGACTCGCCACACCTTGAAATTTGTCGCCACGCCGACACGGCGTTTATAGACGAGCGTTGATGGATTTACATCGCCGTTAACTGGATTGAAGGGATAACTGTTGCCATCGAAATAGGAGGTGCCGAGCCAGATGCGCTTGCCTAAAAGTGCCAGGGTTCCGTTGAGATGTAGGAACACAGGCGGGCTGTTATTGCGGATAGGTTTCACAACGCCACCGCCACTTCCGTGTGGGCCGATGCGTATCCCAGAGGCGACAGTTCCCTCTGTCACGATGCGGAGTGAATCGGGGCCGTCTGCGAGGGACAGCACATACGCGATGGGGCCGACATAGCCGTTGAGTTGCATCCCCCGGTCGGAAATAAAACCGATATTTTTGCGGACGAGGTTATAGAGGGGGTTCGCGGCGGCATCCGATTTGGTATCAATGCCGAAGGTGTGCCGAAATCGCCCGATTTTGAGCGCCGCGCCCTTCGGTAAAACCGGCAGTCCTGTCAGAATCGCGTAAACAAACCCGTGGTCATCGGCAACCTGCGTGCCAAGCGGAGAAGTCGTCAGTAACTGTTCACCTAATAGGCTGATATGCTCGCCGACACTCGTCGTCATGACGAATTCGGCGACGTGGATGAGCGTTGTGCCGGTGTCCCAGTTGCCGGAGTCTGGCAGTAAATCTTGTCCACGCGTGATGCGGCGGATATCCAACGCGCCGCCGAAGACTAGGTTTCCGAAGGCATCGCTGAGGAGATTCAAGCCGCCTGTCTCTTCGGTTGCCGCGTCCGGTTCGTCAAAACTAAAGACATTTTCATCGTCAAGAGCCAAATCATCAGTTTCTTCTGCATCAGCGGTGGCTGGCTCGACGTTTTCGGGGGTGCTAGCTGCATCGCCGGGATAGGCACGAGCGACAAGTTCCGCGATGTTGCTGAATCCATCTCTATCGGAGTCTTCCTCTTCGATGCGGGTGAAGGTGGACAGATTCATGCCGTTGTGCAGGAACGCCTTGCCGTAGGGGTTGGGTGTGTCGCCGCCTTTTTTGGAGGAATGGCAGACGTTACACCCACCTGCCCATCCATATTTGGCGCGGAACATTTTGTAGAACGCCGGCAACGCGAAGGTTTCTGAATGTTCGGCGATGCCGACGCAGAAGAAGAGAGCTAGCAAGAAAATCAACACTGTTTTGTGCATGATGGTATCCATATTTTTTATGAGCGCATCCGGCCTGGCGAGGGGAACCCGCTCGCATGCGCGTGTGGCATGCGAGGGCCCTCGCCCTACGAGAGGCCGGAAAGTAGGTGCCTGGCGAGGGATAGGTATTCCTCGCACGACGGAACGCGAAGCAGGTTTAATACGCCTCCAGCTCGATTGACTTTCCACTAAACCGGTCGTGCGCCTGATTGACTAGTTCCTCAATAGTTTCCCACTGCGCGCGCGTTTCATCGGAAATGCCCTCTTTTTCAAGAGAGGCAGCGAACTGCGTGAGCGTCTCGACAAAATCGCCTTGCAGGGTGGCGTATGCCTCTGTCTGCTCGGCGTTCTCTGGCGGTTCAAAATCCGCGATACGCTTCGCGTAGGTAACCAACTGCTTCGCAGCAGCTACGGCTTTCGCCTTGTCTTCGCCGGTGTCAAAGTAGGCGGCAATCTCAAGATAGACATCCAACATCAACATCATGAGTTCGCCCAAGTCCTTGATTTCCGGGGTTTCGGAATCGGAACC
>PYJE01000210.1:0-3869 GCA_003635305.1 Candidatus Poribacteria bacterium
GGATAGGCACGAGCGACAAGTTCCGCGATGTTGCTGAATCCATCTCTATCGGAGTCTTCCTCTTCGATGCGGGTGAAGGTGGACAGATTCATGCCGTTGTGCAGGAACGCCTTGCCGTAGGGGTTGGGTGTATCGCCGCCTTTTTTGGAGGAATGGCAGACGTTACACCCACTTGCCCATCCATATTTGGCGCGGAACATTTTGTAGAACGCCGGCAACGCGAAGGTTTCTGAATGTTCGGCGATGCCGACGCAGAAGAAGAGAGTTAGCAAGAAAATCAACACTGTTTTGTGCATAATGGTATCCATAAGCAGGATTTACAAGATTTCCAAGATTAGCAGGATTAAGAGGGCATCCGGCCTGGCGAGGGACAGGCCCTCGCCCTACGAGAGGCCGGAAAGTAGGTGCCTGGCGAGGGATAGGTATTCCTCGCCCTACGGAACGCGAAGCAGGTTTAATACGCCTCCAGCTCGATTGACTTTCCACTAAACCTGTCGTGCGCCTGATTGACGAGTTCCTCAATGGTTTCCCACTGCGCGCGCGTTTCATCGGAAATGCCCTCTTTTTCAAGAGAGGCAGCGAACTGCGTGAGCGTCTCGACAAACTCGCCTTGCAGGGTGGCGTATTCCTCTGTCCGCTCGGCGTTCTCTGGCGGTTCAAAATCCGCGATACGCTTCGCGTAGGTAACCAGCTGCTTCGCAGCAGCGACGGCTTTCGCCTTGTCTTCGCCGGTGTCAAAGTAGACGGCAATCTCAAGATAGACATCCAGCATCAACATCATGAGTTCGCCCAAGTCCTTGATTTCCGGGGTTTCGGAATCGGAACCGGAGGTTTCTCCTACTTCGGGTTGCGCCTCCTTCTTCGGTTTCCGTTTGAGGAAGAGGGCGTAGCTCATCGCCAGCGTCTTTTTCGGGAGCAAGGCGATTGCTTCCGAAGCGGCTTCGTGTCCTTTAACAGCCATCACATCCTCGCCGATATTGAAAGTGTTATCAATATCCATGCCGATAAACTGTTCCAGGAACTTGTCTGCTGCGATGGCATCTGATTCGTTGTGGTTGTAGACAGCGACTTTCACCACTTTGCCCTTCATATCCAGACCGACTGCGCCGTCAATAACGCCTCGCGGTCCCTGCGCATCAACGAACAGCACCAATCCCATCGGTTTCTTTTTCTCGTTTATTGGAATGTAGAAAATCGGTTTCTGATCTTCGGCTCGAAGTTTCGCGCCCAATTCTTTCTCAATGGCGGCCATCTTCGCCGGGGTAAGCACGGCACTTCGTTGAACGAATTTCTTCGCTTTGGGGAAGATAGATGCGAGTTTCTGTCCCGGCCATTCTGTTTCATGCGCTTGCACGCTCGCAGAAAACGCGATGCCGAGGAACACCAGCACGAGAAGCGTGCTTGTGCAAGCAGCACGGTAAATGTGAAAAAACATCTGTAACCTCCTTCGGCGCGATGCGCCCGGTAGGCGCGCTTTTAAAGCGCGCCTACCTAGCACTGTCCTTTTGTTGTTCGTAGCATTGGAGTGACAGGGATGCCAGCCCATGCCTCGCGAACGACAAAAATTATTCCACTTCAACCATGAAGCTCAGCCAGATAATCCGGTCTTCATGTTTGAGTTGTCCGAAGATTTGATAAATGCCGGACTGCGGGAACGTCGTCATTAGGTTCACGGTGGGCCCGAAGGTATCGGGCAGGCTCCCGTAGTGCTCGTGGCCGCTGGATGCGGGCTTTTGATGTGCTGCATGTTCATTGCGCTGCTGCATCATCTTGTGGCCCGCGTGCGGGTCTGGCACTATGCCGTGCGTATGGATGACACCGTCCAAGCGCGGGCTCACAATTGCGAAGTGCATCGGCGCGTCCAAAAACGGCACGAGGTCTGTGAGCGGTTTCCCATCGCGTGAAAAATGATAAGCGATGTGAACCATCTCCCCTGCTTGAATCCGATCTGGTGCCTCCATTTTGACATGATATACCGCGTCGGAATTGCCGTCGGTTACCGATACCGCTTTTGTGTACCGGTCACCGCCTTCGTCGGCATAGCCGAAGGCCTGCTTTTCTGTCCGAAAATCGTGTACCATTTCAGCCATTTTCGGTTCGCCAGTGACATCAACGTAAACGTATTTTCCGAACTCGGCATCCGCTGTCATTACGTCAACGGCGAGGATGTAGCGGCCGGCGGCAGGGAACGTAAAGTAGACGGTATAGCGTCCCTCTAATTCCTCCATCAGGTCGCGGGTTTCAAAATCTTCGGGGTGAATGTGCCCGATGATGCCTAAATTCTCGCTGACGATGAGAACATGGAGCACCCGCGCGTGATGCACCATCAGGTCGGTGACAGGTTCGCCGTTTGCATCGGTGAGGTGGAACGTGAGTTTCGTTGACATTCCTACCTGAACGGTTTCCGGTTCGCTGTGCAGCATGACATTGATGGCCGCTGCGGTTTGCTCCTGATGCGCACGGTGCGCGTCGTGGCCAGCGTGTTCTTCGGTTATGCCTACGCCAATAAAGGCTAGGAAACCGATGGCAACCATCGCCAACATGGCGATAGCGTGCTTGATTTTTCTGGGTTGCATTGTTATTTCCTCCGTCTGTTTAACCCGTGTAATTCATGAGGATTTACGCATCGCAAACCCCGTTAGGCATTCTCCCTACTCGTAGGGAAAATGTAGAAATCGACAACGTCGATTTCGGGTTACGCAGAGAGACGTTCAACCACCAACTAACCTATCCGAACGCCTCGCGAACAACAAAAATGCGTAAGTCCTGTTCATTAAAAGTGGTGCTCGGATTCCATAAACTGAGGAACCCGTGCATTAAAAGCGAAAGGGCCGCGCGCAGAAAAAGCGCGACTTAAGAACGGGTAGACGGAGGCCCCCGACGAGATAAGGTGTAATTCGGGGGGGCAGGATAGAGGAGATGATGCGGCAATGGGAGTGCGCGAGAAAGCTGCTGCACAACCGGCGCAATTTCGGTATCGCGCTTGCTGAGCACGCCTATCGGATTGAGAGGCAATTCGTGCCGATTGAATGTCTCATCCGCTGGAAAAACCAGTGCCAGTTCGGTGATGCAGCACAACTCGCCATTTTCGGGTGGCGTTTCGGTATCCGATGCTGCTTCCGCCTTTTGGCAGCAAGAGGCTTGCGTCTCCGCATGCTCGCTGTGGCATAACTTCTGTTCTAAAGTTGCACAGAGGAGCGGGCAGACGGTATAGACATAGACGATGCCCATGATGACGATGAGAAACTGCCGATGTTTTTGCAACATTGCTCCATAAACCTCATAGAGAAAGGAAATTGAACTTACGAAGATATTATACACCATAAGTCGAAAAAAGTTCCAAAAAAATTACGCCTCTAAAAAAGTTTGCTTAATTTGTGGATTTATGTTAACATAAAAGGCAAAGTCAAATCAAAACCTAGCGATACTGAAAGCATGAAGACAGAACCAATCCAACTCCAATTCTACACGAAACCGGATTGCCCGCTGTGTGATGAAGCAAAATCAGTGCTGCAAAGTCTCGTGGCGAAGGCACCGAGGTTTGAGGTGGAAGAGATTGACATCACCCGGAATCTTGGGTTGTTTACGAAGTATAAACATCTGATTCCGGTCCTGAAAATGGAGGGGAAACGACTTTCCATCCATCGTATCGGGCGGCGGCAATTGCTGTGGCAGTTGCGGTGGCATCGGTTACGGAAATATTTAATCTAAATCTCTCTGAGGTGCTTTCCTATCGGGAGTCCCAAGCGGCACGAACATCGCGGCCAGGGGCAGCCCCCGAACGGGAAAAACTAATGTCCCTCAGGGGGTGATAAAATGAAAGGAGATTGTAATGCAGGATTATCCTTATCCAGAGTCCGACGCGGTGC
>PYJE01000210.1:3889-3988 GCA_003635305.1 Candidatus Poribacteria bacterium
CCCATCGGGAGTCCCAAGTGGCACGAACATCGCGGCCGGGGGCAGCCACCGACCGGGAAAAACTAATGTCCCTCAGGGTGTGATGAAATGAAAGGAGAT
>PYJE01000210.1:4008-4220 GCA_003635305.1 Candidatus Poribacteria bacterium
TATGTTCTATTGGCAGTACAAACAGATGGTGACGCTCAATGCGTGGTTGGGAAGAGACGAGTTTTCCTTCTGGAAGTGGTTCTTCTTTTCGATGTTCACCTGCGGCATTTACGCTCTCTACTACGAATACAAGATGGCAACCGGCATCAACGAAGTCCGGGCCAACAACGACACGTACGTAGAGTCAAGTCTGCCGGTTGTTTGTGTTTTGC
>PYJE01000210.1:4240-13471 GCA_003635305.1 Candidatus Poribacteria bacterium
CAAAATCTATAAGGGAATGTAATGTTCCGGCTTCACCCGACTCGTATGAACGACAGCCATTTCGCACGCTTGTTCCTCCTGGGATTAACCGCGGTGGGACTCTTCGTCGCCTTGCGCGGCGTTTCGCCGAAAGAGTTGTCGTTTATCCCCTGTCTGTTTCACACGGTAACAGATATTCCTTGTCCTGGGTGTGGCATGACACGTGCATGCCTATCGCTAACGCAAGGGGAGTTTGCCGATGCATGGCAGTATCATCCGTTCTCTTTCTTCCTCGTCGGCCTCGCACTCGTGCAAGCGTTTTTTCCGACGTGGTTAAGGCGGACGTGGCACCAATGTTCCCGCCTCATCCGAAATGTGGTTCTCATCGGTGGGCTTCTCATCACCATCGCCGTATGGCTGGACAAGGTATGGAAAGCCTTGTGATACCAAATGACGTTGAGGCAGGGACGGGTGCCATATGAAAATTATAGGCGCGACCGGCCGGTCGCGAAAGGAGAAAATATGAAAACTTTCTGTTCTCTGAAAACATATCTTTTTTTGGGGTTAGCACTCCTGTTCATCTGTGGGTGCGACTCTATCCAGAAGACTATCCTCACTGATGTGCCAACCGCGGAGGATAGCGCGCCGCTGCGCGTGACTGTCCTTTATCCGAGCGATTGCCTCGGTGACGATTCTTACTGCGATGGCATCCAGAGTGGTGCCAAGCGCGCCGAGGCGGAACTCGGCATTCAGCTCACCGAAGTGCTCGGAATGGACAGCGATGTTTCGTTGTTAGAGGCGCAGTTACGTGAAGCCGCACAAAGTTCGGACATGGTGTTAACGGCTGGCTACCAAACAGGTGAACCCCTAGCGCGCGTGGCACCAGAATTCCCCGAGGTGAACTTCGCGATTGTCGACGTTGTGCTAGAGCAGCCCAATGTCGCCGCCATCAACTATAAGGCAAACGAAGGCTCTTTCCTGGTCGGGGCTATCGCGGCGTTAAAATCGGATTCCGGGAAAATCGGCTATATCGGCGGCGCGGATGTGCCGTTATTACACGGATTTGAGGCGGGCTACGTCGCCGGGGTGCAGGCAATTCGTCCCGAAGCCGCACTGTTGATAGACTACATCAGCCTGAATGCAGAGGGGTTTGGGCAGCCGGAAAAAGCGGAAGAGTTAGCGTTAACTCAATACGCAAACGGCGTTGATGTCATTTACGCTGTCGCCGGCGGTGCAGGGCTCGGTATCATTGAAGCCGCGAAGCAGGAGAAACAATATGTGATTTGGGTTGATTCCAACGGCAACCATCTCATCCCCGGATTCGTCTTGACGAGCATGGTAAAGCAGATTGGCGATTCGGTGTTTCAGGTTCTCCATGAAGCCACCGAAGGCAATGTGACGATGGGCGTGCGATACCTCGGTGTCGCCGATGGCGGCGTTGACTATAGTGTCGATGAACACAACCAACCCGTGTTGTCTGACGAGATATTAACCACCGTTGAAGCGTTGAAGGCGCAGATTATTTCGGGGGAAATTGTTGTCCCAGATTCAGTCTCCCTTCCGCGCAGTACTGAATAGTTCTCTGTCCGGGCGGATCCAAAAACATCCGCCCGGATGCATTGATTTTCTTCATCTTCATCAAACCTTGACTACGGAAAAAGCGATGCTACACTATCCTCAGGAACATTGGTATACCCTCACGATAATGGAAATCCCTGCCGGTTATATCTACGCTGTCGTTGAGCAAGTGGATTATCGAGGCGATGCAGCCATTCGGAGCCAAACCGAGTGGGTAGTCCGCCTTCAAGTGCCTGCGACATTCAGAGCGGCAGGCGTGAACCGTGAAGTCACCCACGTTGAGTACACTGGTTTGGATTTAACCTTGCACCATTCGGTCAAAACGGAAACGCGGCAAAACCAGTTTGAGCAGATAGAAGTGGATGTTATAGGAGGTGTTGCGCATGCCAAGCGCGTTACATCGGACCGGGCATCTCGTGGGAGGGGCGGTTCTGCCGAAACAACTGCCACGGAAGTCGCTGTGCCGCCAGACCTTTTTTCGCTCTGCTTGCCGACGGGGATAAGCGAGCTTCTCAGCCAGCGTCCACTTGATATCGGCGAGAAACACAACTATCACGTCTTTGATGTGAAATCGCTGGTGGCTATCAGAACCGAGTTACACTTTGTGGCGGAGGAAACCCGCGCCGATTTGGCGCAGGGGGGGCCACTTCGAGTCTTTGATGTCGTGCAATCTGTCCCGAAGCGGAAGAAGAAACAGCACTCCTCACGCGTGTGGGTTGCCTCCGACGGTATCGTCAGTCGTCTTGAGATGAATACCGGTATAAAAGGTGTCGTGACACAGAGCAATAAGCGAACGGCACTTCGTTCAGCTGGGGTGAAAAAGCGCGTGCCTGTGCATCGCCCTGGCTCTGATGGCGAAAAAACGCGAGGCAAACGTCCGCATCGTCCTCGGAAACGGCGTTGACATCGCCGCCAAACTGCGGCTACCGGTGTTTACGCGCAGTTGAGTTTGCGAATTTTTCGGAGATAGCCGTGCTATTTTGTTTTCAAGTTTCTGTTTCCCTAAGCGCAAGGAAGGAGGGCATTCATATCCGTCGCTTCAGAAAACTTTAATAACTCCGCAGGATAGTCCCCTTTGCACCGACAATCCAGCCTGCATTTTTGAGGAGATAGATGTCCTGTAAATTGTATTGCGCTGGCGAAGGATAACGGTTCCACGTCGTGCCGCCATCCGTGGTGTGTAAAATGAGCCCTTTCTCCCCGACGGCCCATCCCGTTTTCTCATTGTGAAACGCCACATCGCGCAGGTTCTGTTTCAGAGGATTTTTCTGCCGATGCCAGGTCTGCCCACTATCGGTAGTGTGGAGAATCAATCCGTTCGTCCCGACAATCCATCCGTGCTTGAGGGTAGCGAAATGGATAGCGAAGAGCGGCTGCTCAACACCGCTTTGCTGTGGAATCCACTGCTTGCCGCGGTTTTTGGTGTAAAGCACCTCTCCCTCTTCGCCGACAATCCACCCGTGAAGGTTATCGACAAAATGGACACCCCACAGGTGTTTATCAGAAGGACTCCGCTGGTGTTCCCATCGGAGTCCGCCGGTTTCTGTATGGAGAATCGTGCCTTTCCCACCGACGGCCCATCCCTCTGTGGTGCTGACAAAATGCAAGTCCAAGAGCCCCTGCTTCACATTCGCGTTCTGTGCCTTCCACGAGATGCCGCCGCTGCCGGTATAAAGCACCGTCCCGATGCTGACAATCCAACCGTTGTTCGGCGTTGTAAAATGCACCTGCGTCAGCGCGTTTTTCGCGATGGAGGTGGATGCCCAGTTTGCCCCGCCGTTATCTGTAGACAAGACAACGCCATCCGTGCCGACTGCCCACCCGCGCTTCGCATCAACGAAATGCACCCCATAGAGATGTGCTTCCGAGCCGCTCGCGAGTTGTCGCCACTCAAATTCCACCGCATCTTCGGAACAACCGAGGAACGCTATGCTGCTGATGATGAGTGCGAGTTGGAACAATTTCTTGCGTGCGATTTTCCTTTGAAAGCCGGTTTTTAATTTCCCCATTTCGCTGTGCCTCCACAAATTGGATTGCATTTATTTCCGCTGTTGTGCTAAACTATATGGTAACGGAAAACCGATAAATTGTCAAGCAGTTGTTTCATGCTGCGCTACAAATGGATTCCGTTGAAAACTTCCAAAAAGTTTTGAGGGTGAACAGCGACTGAGTCACCGGGTGCGCAGTTCACAACCGCGCCACCTTGCGTGAAGAAAGCCGTTGACGACTTGAGGATAGGTAGGTGGACAGATTTATGCACAGCATCGGAATCGATGGCGGTGGAACGAAAACCGTCGGCATCCTAACCGTGGCAACAGGCGAACGCATCGCCCGCACGGAAGCAGGGCCTTCAAACTATCACGTCGTCGGCGAAGAAAAAACGCAAGAGGTTTTGGCGACAGTCATAGCGAACCTCTTTGAGCTGGCTGGGTTGCCGCCGCCAAGTAATACTGCCTTTTGTTTAGGCATGGCAGGTTTAGGGCGCGCCGAAGACCGGGGTGTCATCGGGCGAATTTGTGATGCGTTAGGTGTCCGCAAAAATCGCATTCTCACACACGATGCACATATCGCCCTCGTCGGCGGCATCGGGAAGCCGGAAGGAGTCATTATCATCTCCGGCACCGGCTCTATCGTTTACGGTATCAACGCACATGGAGAAGAGGCGCGCGCTGGCGGATGGGGATACCTCCTCGGCGATGAAGGGAGCGGCTACGACATCGCATTGAAAGGACTCCAAGCCGTCGCCCGCGCCGCAGATGGCAGAACTGAACCGACGGCATTGACATCTCTGGTTCTTGAGAAACTTGGCTTGGATACACCGGGTGAACTTATCCGTTGGACACACGCGGCGAGCCGTGACGTTATCGCGCAACTCGCCGAAGTTGTCTTTCGTGCAGCGGAGAGAGGCGACAGGCGCGCGAGACAGATTGTCACCACCGCGGCGGATGAACTCGCCTGCGCCGCATCGGTGGTGCTGAAGCGATTAGCATTCACGGAACCGCCACACATCGTTCTCAGCGGCGGAAATTTGGTGCATCAACCGCTATTTGTTGAAGAACTCCGCAGTCGGTTGGCAGTACCCGTGATGCTCCCGAAACATGAACCTGCAGTAGGCGCGGTGTTATTGGCACGAAAAAACTTGGACGGTAGGCGCGGTTTCAAACCGCGCCTCCGGGGAAAAGTCCCAAAACGAAAAAAGTGAGCACAGAACAGCGTAACCCGAACTCAACAGCCCTTGATCTGAAGTCGACGCGCGAAATCGTGAGGCTCTTTAACGAGGAAGACCGGAAAGCGGTTGCCGCAGTAGAGGCTGAAGCTGATGCAATTGCGCAAACTGTTGAAATCATCGTAGCCGCTTTTCGGCGAGGCGGACGACTCTTTTACATCGGTGCAGGAACGAGCGGACGACTCGGCGTGCTAGATGCCTCAGAATGCCCGCCGACTTTCAGCACAGACCCGGGGTTGGTGCAGGGTATTATTGCGGGCGGCGATGTCGCTTTACGCCGCGCCGTGGAAGGCGAAGAGGATAAACCGGAACGCGGCGCAGCTGCCATTCAAGAACGGCAACTCACGCCTCGCGATGTGTTGATAGGTATCGCAAGTAGCGGACGCACGCCTTATGTCATCGGTGCTTTAAAGGAAGCACGCGCCATCGGCGCAACGACGATATGCCTCTGCTGTGTCCCACCGCCTGACGAATTGAAGGCGTTCGTCGATCATTTCATCACGCCGATAGTAGGACCGGAAATTTTGACCGGCTCAACTCGGTTAAAGGCTGGCACCGCCACAAAACTTGTTTTGAACATGCTGACGACGATTGCAATGGTGAAAATCGGCAAAACCTATGACAACCTGATGGTAGATGTGCATGCCTCTAACACCAAGTTGATAGACAGAAGCATCCGCATAGTTCGGGATGTCACGGGTGTTAACGCCGCTCTCGCCGAGACAACATTGGCGCAGGCGGATGGCAAAGCAAAAGTGGCAATTGTGATGTTGGCGAAAGGGCTCAGCGCAACCGATGCCATTGCGTTATTGGAGAAACATGATGGATTCCTGAGACCGGTCATATCTGATTCACCGTTGTAGTTTGAGAGTGGGTATTTTTGCAGGCCGATGCGCCCTTAGAACGTAGCGCGGGGCCTGTCCCCGCGGTAGTGGCACAGCGAAGGCGGTAGTCAGTTCGGCGATGCCCTTCGCCCTATGGGCATGGGCTGGTTTCGGCGATGCCCCGATTTCATTTAATATCAAATAGGACAAGTTCGGGAGTTCTTGTCCGATAAAGGTGAGATTTGTAGGAGGAACCTTATGAAAACCAGTAGGCGCGCCCTCCCGGGCGCGAAAGTAGGACTTGCCAAAACTGGCAGGCGACGTTCTAACGTTTTTGAAGCGATGGACAATATCCGAGAGGAACTCACGCCGAAAGTGCGTGAGCAGGTGCTGTTGAAACCGAACTTCCTCTCCAGCACGAATCAACTCGCCTCGTCGCATGTGGATGCGATGCGCGGCGCGTTGGACTTCTTGCTCAGCACACCGAACCCGCCGCCCGAGGTTATCATCGCCGAGGGCGCGAATGAGAAGTTCTCTGGCGAAGCATTCCAAGTCTTCGGCTACGAGGCACTGCAGGCAGAATACGATGTTTCCATCCGCCTCGTCGATTTGCATCAGGAAACCGCATGGAAAGAGGCTGAGGTGCTGCTTGCGGGCCGTGAAACCGATACCGTCCGAATGCCGAAGTTGGTGTTGGAGTGCCCTTGCACAATCTCTGTCGCTATTGCCAAAACGCACGATGCTGGCGTAGTGACGCTTGCGATGAAAAACATGATTATGGGCACGCTGCACAAGGCAGACCGGATTAAAATGCACGGGTATCACAGCCATGCAGACCGGGTTTTGCCGCGCGAGGCGCAGACGCTCAATATGAATCTGCTTCGGTTGTCGCGTCCCTTGCGGCCGGATATCGCTATTGTTGATGGCACGATTGGGTTGCAAGGTAATGGCCCCGGCGGCACTGATTCTGTTCCCCTCGGTATTGCTGTCGCGAGTACCGATGTGTTCGCGGCGGACGCTGTCACGGCGAAAGCGATGGGGTTTGAGCCGCTGGAAATCGGGTTATTTCACTACGCCAACGAGATGGGCTACGGCATCGCCGATCTGGACAAAATCGAGATAGTCGGGCCCGCTGTGGACACCGTTGCCGAATCGTTCAAGCCGCACGAGACCACGGAACTCCAATTCCAATGGCAGGAAGCGAATTCCGCCGAATATCTTAGCCTATAAAGACAGAGGAGACTTATGAGACATTTCCATCATACCGCAGGACGAGAGGCTATCTCTCGTCACCCTCACACTGTTGGGCGAGGGACAGGCCCTCGCCATGCCGTGACTCTCAACATTTTCTGCCTATTTCTATTCATCTTCGCCGCGCCAACGTGGGCATGGTGGGGAGGTGGGCACGAGACGCTCACGCGGGCATCCGTGAAAGCACTGCCGGAAGAGTTGCCCGAATTTTTCCGCGCAGTCTTCGCTGAGAATGCCATCGCGCACGGTGCTCATGACCCGGACCTCGCTCGGAACCGTGGCGCGCCGAATGCACGCGAAGCGGAGTACGCCCAACACTATATTGACGTGGAGCTGCTACAAGGCAGACCTTTCGCCAAGAATCTGCGCGCGCATATTGAACTGTGTGCAGAACTCGGCACGTCGTATCACAAAGTGGGAACGCTGCCGTATGCGTTGGCGGAGTGGACAGAGCGGCTCGCCATCGCCTTCGCGGAGCATCGAAAATGGCCGGACAATCCCATAATTCAGAGCAAATGCCTTGTTTATGCGGGGTTCGTTGCCCACTACGCGCAGGATATGTGTCAACCGCTGCACCTGACAGTGCATTTCAACGGGCGCGCTAAATCCGACGGTTCATCCCCCGGCACGGGCATCCATGAGAACGTTGACGCGCTGATCGAACGGCTTGAACTGAAGGCTGACGATTTGGCGAAGGACCAGGAGATTACGCCGGTTGAAGAGTTGCTTCCCGCGATTTTTCAGCAGGTTGAAGCCGGGCATCGCCTCGTGGATAGTGTCTATGACTTGGAAGAAGAGTTGAAAAATTATCGGGAGCCAACGCCCGCGCTCGTCGATTTTGCGAATGAACGCGCGCGCGAGGCAGTCCGCTGGACATCGGCAATCTATCTCACCGCATGGAGAATGTCTGATGAGATTCCGTTGCCTGGGTGGTTGAATCGGTAACAAGCGGATGCGGCTGAATCGCATTAACTTGTAACGCGAGCTCTCCCAATCTCGCCGTAGTTTGGGCTCGCCCGAGCCCAAACTACATTGATTACTTTCAACTATCTGCCCGCAGTATCTCCGCCGCCTCACGGATAACCTGCAGTTTCCGCGAGGCGATTTCTGTCGTGTTCACGGGCCGATCTGCGAAAGTGCCGAAGCCGCAATCTGGATTCAGATAAATCTGCTCCGGTTTTCGATGCTTGCGCAGCGCGCGGACCTTGGCTAACACAAAGTCAACCGATTCCACCGCTGTTGTGCGAGGATCGACCACGCCGAGTCCGATTTCCTTATCGGCTGGCAATTCGCTGAGAACATCGATGCTCCCCGCGCGTTCTGTCGCGTATTCCAACACGAACTGATCTACGTTCATGCGGCTAAAATAGGGGATGAGTCCATCATAGGAGCCGCGCAGCAGCACCTCTTCTTCCTGACTCCAGTTGCCGCGGCAGACGTGAAGCGCGGTCTTCACTTTTTTATCCCTATTCTGATTCAATACGTCAACGACGCGGTTCATTAAATGCACGGCGAAATCGAGTTCCTCTTCCGGACTGCTCTTCTCCGAAAGCGCGGCGCACATAAAACTGTGCGTCTCATGCGGTCCCGTGAACGCAACCTCTGTCAAAACAGGCTCATCAAACTGAATGAATTGACATCCTGCTTTCTGCAGAGCCTTTACTTCTTCGCGAAGAACCGCGACGACATCTTTCCCTAGCGATTCCTTATCGGGATAAATATGGGCGGAGAGCCGCTTTACCCACATCGAACGGGTTAGGAGATAGGGACCGGGTAAGGTAACCTTAATCGGTTTTTTCGTGTGTTTCGTGAGAAACAGGAAATCGTTCAAGGCGAACGGCTCGTTGCGCACCACAAGCCCGTCAACCACAGGATTCTTCAGTGCGAACGCGGGGACATCAAGTGCGTTGAGGAGTTGTTCAAAGGCGGCTTTATCCTCGACATAATCGAGCATTTCGGCTAGCGTCATCAGCCGGATGCCGTCAATGGAGTCGGTGATGAAAGAATAGAAGTTGTCTCGGCGTTGTTCACCGTCACTGACGATGTCCACGCCGTTTTCCTCTTGTAGTTTCAGGCTTTCGAGCACCGCTGCGTCTGCGATGCGATTAAATTCGGTTTCGGCGATGCGGCCTTTCTGTCTGTTTCGTAATGCCCTTGCAACCGCCCGTGAGCGGGGTAAGCTTCCGACGACGGTTACGGGGAATGGCGGTAGATTTTGCATGGGGGTTCCTCCTCCTTTATTGATAAGATAGGATACCACAGGGGGCACTTTTTTGCAAGTTTGGTATGAGGTTACGAGGCTGATTTAGTTTTCGCTTTTTGGTTTGGCGAGTGTAAGGGCGGATATAGAAATCCACCCTTACAGATCGGGCG
>PYJE01000210.1:13491-13881 GCA_003635305.1 Candidatus Poribacteria bacterium
CTGATTCAATACGTCAACGACGCGGTTCATTAAATGCACGGCGAAATCGAGTTCCTCTTCCGGACTGCTTTTCTCCGAAAGCGCGGCGCACATAAAACTGTGCGTCTCATGCGGTCCCGTGAACGCAACCTCCGTTAAAACAGGCTCATCAAACTGAATGAATTGACATCCTGCTTCTTGCAATGCCTTCACCTCTTCGCGGAGAACTGCGACGACATCTCTCCCAAGGGATTCCTTATCGGGATAAATGTGAGCGGAGAGCCGCTTTACCCACATCGAACGGGTTAGGAGATAGGGACCGGGTAAGGTAACCTTAATCGGTTTTTTCGTGTGTTTCGTGAGAAACAGGAAATCGTTCAACGCGAACGGCTCGTTGCGCACCACAAGCCC
>PYJE01000210.1:13901-24753 GCA_003635305.1 Candidatus Poribacteria bacterium
ATGCCCTGAATGGAGTCGGTGATGAAAGAGTAAAAGTTGTCTCGGCGTTGTTCACCGTCACTGACGATGTCCACGCCGTTTTCCTCTTGTAGTTTGAGGCTTTCCAGCACCGCTGCGTCTGCGATGCGATTAAATTCGGTTTCGGCGATGCGGCCTTTCTGTCTGTTTCGTAATGCCCTTGCAACCGCCCGTGAGCGGGGTAAGCTTCCGACGACGGTGACGGGGAATGGGAGTAGATTTTGCATGGGGGTTCCTCCTCCTTTATTGATAAGATAGGATACCACAGGGGGCACTTTTTTGCAAGTTTGGTATGAGGTTACGAGGCTGATTTAGTTTTCGCTTTTTGGTTTGGCGAGTGTAAGGGCGGATATAGAAATCCACCCTTACAGATCGGGCGTGCTGTTGATAAAAGCGTATATCTGACTCTATCAAATCGTTTTGAGTGGGCATTGCAAGGCGAGATTCGCTGCGAGGGTATCGTTTAACGCGATGTCGCGGCAGATAAACACCGAATCTTTTGATAACTGCAAACGTTCTACATCCGCTTCCGTGAGTTTTGCGTCTAAACAGACATGAAACGTCTGTTCGCTGTCTGGCGAGGTGATGCGAAAAACGGTGTTCGTTGAAAGTCCCGCTGCGGGTTCAATCGTACTAGTGAGTGGATAGCCTTCCTTGAGAAGGACTTCATAAAGGACATCTTCGACGCGCCAACCGTCCCGAAGCACATCGATGGTATTCTCTAATTGGGCGATGTAGGCCTGCGGGTTCTCGGCGAGGATTTCGGTTTCCGTGTGGTAGTGAGATTCGGCCAGTTTGAAGGCTCGGAAGCCGGCGTTTCCGTTCTGACAGACGCGGCGTATCCGTTCTTTCCCGATTTCAGCAACTGTCGCAAATCCGGCCTTGCGCGCCGCCGATTTTTCGGGTGTCGGTTCAGGGAGTTGCACAACAATAAACTGCCGATTGCCGCCATCTTCCTGATTGAGTTTTAGCACTGCTTGTGCTGTTGGGCAGGAACCCGCGAAAAAATCCAAAACGGTGGAATCCGAGTCAGTACTGAATTGCAGCAAATGCTTGATTAATCCCACCGGCTTTGGATAATCAAAAACATCATCTGTTTTGAAAATGTGCCGAAGCTGCGCGCGGGCATGGCTGTTTCGTTCCACGTCTGTCAACAAGCTCCGCAGAACCCTTGCAGCCTCGTTTTGGTAGAGTTTATATTCAACGCGCCATGTCCCATTCTGGTTTTGCTTGAAAGCGATTTTGTTTTCCCGTTTCGCTTGCAGAAAACGCGATTGCTGCCACCGCCAATGTCTCGAAACTATTGAGCCGTCGGGACATTCAATCTCATAGAGATGCCCACCATGTTGACGCTGCGCTTGAAATCCGCGAGTTTTGTAGGGACCGAGAGTAGCATAATGCTCGTCTTCTTCCGTGTAGTCCGCCTTCTCCTTTTCGGTTAAAGGTCGTCTCAATTTACCGATGGAGTGGAGATTTTTGGCGTAGGTGAGGATATACTCGTGGTCTGTCGCAAAATGCTTGACATCACTACGGCCGCCTGCATGTCGTTGCCAGACGAGCTGTTGCATGAAATTCTCTTCACCAAAAATCTCGTTCATTATGAAGAGGAGGTTATGCACCTCGCGGGCATCGATACTGACGAAGATGAGGCCATCATCCGACAATAACTGCCGTGCGAGGAACAGGCGCGGATACATCATCGACAACCACGCCGAGTGATAACGGCCGCTAGTCTCCGGATTGCTGGTTTGCAAGTTGCCTCTCGCATCCGTTTGCCCGGACAATTGGAGATAGGTGTCCAAGGGACGCGCGTAGTTATCAGGATAGACGAAGTCGTTGCCGGTGTTGTAAGGCGGATCGATGTAGACAGCCTTGACACGCCCGAAGTAAGGCTTGTAGAGGAGTTTCAGCACCTCCAGGTTATCACCTTCAATGAAGAGGTTGTGAGAATCGTCAAAATGTAGGGATTCGGCGCGGCAGGGTTTTAGCGTCGCATCGGTAGGCATATTGAGGAGACGAATGGCATCGCGCTTTCCAGTCCATGTGAAGGCGTATCGCTCCGGGGCTTTATCCAAATCGTTACCGTTTACCCCCCCCCTTAACTTCACAATTGTGTAGTATATCCTGCAATTTCTCCGTATCCACCTTGCCTTCGGTGAGACATTCAGGGAAAAGTTGCTTGAGTTGTCGGATGCGCGCCTCGTTTGGCGTGGGGGTTGCGGTTTGGATTTTCTCGGTTTTCATTGGGATTTTTCCTTCATAAGTTCAATCTCATGTGTTTTCCCTCTTCGCGCTGTCTAATGTCTGGTGTATCGGCGGCGCTAGAAGAGTTGCCGAAGCGTCTCAAGCTCGTAGCCTTTGCCTTTAACGCTAGCGGCTCAATCCGCTTTCGGCTGATGCTGCGCGATGATTTTCCCGAGTGCCCGCAGTGCTTCGTTCACCGCTTTGGCATTGGGGAACATTCTGGCGACATCGTTATCCAGTTTAACGAGTATGGTAAAATCGTCAAATCTGTCGGCATATTTGCCGCGGATGCCGTTGCTGAAGTCGTATTCGTCCAGCATATCCGGGGCCTGTTGCTCAACGTTTTCTTTTTTCATAGTTGCTCCTTTGAGGGGAATACGAGGATACACCCTTAAGTCTACCACAAAAGGCGACTGCATGTCAAATAAAAATCACGGAGCGATTGTTTTCTCGCTTTTAGACTTGATTTTTTGCCAAATAGATGATATGATATAGGGTAAGGGGGGACATAGAGTCACCGTCGAATAGAAATTAATCTATAGGAAGACACGCATGTTAAATCTCAATCTGGATCCTGGCACTATCAACCGCACCTTGTTTAGGGGCGACAACCTTGAATGGATGGCGAGGCTACCCGACCGGTCGGTGGACATCATCGCTACCGATCCGCCGTTTAATTCCAAGCGTGATTACTTTGTGCCGTTCCGCGACGAGCAAGGCAAAGAACCTGAAACCCTCGTGAAAGCGTTTTCTGACACGTGGAGTTGGGGCATTGCAGCGGAGACTGCTTGTGATGAATTGATTACGGAAGTCGGTGGGCTTGTGGGAGAAACAATCATGGGAATGCGGACGTTCCTCAAAGAAACTCCGATGATGGCGTATTTGGTGATGATGGGCATCCGCCTCGTGGAAATGCACCGCGTCTTGAAGCCCACCGGGAGCATCTACCTGCACTGCGATGCCTCTGCCGGCCACTACCTCAAACTGCTTATGGATGCAGTCTTTGGCGTGAAAAACTTCCGGAATGAGATAGTTTGGTGCTATGATACGCCAGCAAATGTCCGGCGATGGTTTCCAAGAAAAACCGACAACATTCTGTTTTATACGAAAGGTTCGACATGGACTTTCAATGTTGACAACGTCAGGGTTCCATACAAGCGCGGAAGCAAATTGGATGGCAAGGGCTGGGGAACAAATACAGCGTATTCAGCAGAAGAGGTTGCAAAAGGTAAGGTTATGCCGAACTGGTGGGTTGACTGCACTCCCGTGCAGCGTCTGATAACCGAACGCACGGGATATCCGACGCAGAAGCCGATTGCACTCTATGAACGGATACTTAGAGCTTCCAGTAACGAGGGTGACTTGGTGCTTGATCCGTTTTGCGGATGTGGCACCACTGTGATTGCGGCCGAGAACCTGGGACGTCGATGGATTGGCATTGACCTCACCTATCTTGCTATTGGTGCTGTCAAATTACAGGTGGAGAAGTTCTGCCCGCACATCCGTGATGAGGTGAGGATTATTGGTATACCCGAAGACCTTCCTTCCGCAATCCGTCTCGCGTCTGAGGATGCATTTGGCTTTGAGGAGTGGTGTGTGGCTCACGTGCTGAATTTCCAGCCAAATGCGACACGTGGTAGTGATGGCGGCATCGATGGGGTTCGCAATTTTCCTCTCGGTAAGATTGGTGGGCGGAAATCCTACGGGAAGATGGTTGCCCAAGTCAAGAGTGGGAATTATACGCTTGGACATGTCCGTGACTTCCGTACGGCGATGGGCAACGCGAACGCCGAGTTGGGTATCTTTGTAGTTGCTAAGCCGCCTACGCGTGACATGCAAAAGGAGGCATCCCGTGCGGGAATATGGAAACATCCTACGTTGGACTTTGAGTGTCCGTGCTTGCAGATATACGAGGTTAAGGATTACTTCGCGGGGATTGCGCCAAAAATCCCTCTCAGCGAACGCAGTGTCCTTTAACCGTTGCAAACCGCCTATTCCCACGATGGGGATAGGCGGTGCCTCTTTTTGCGCGTGTCGTTCTCCCGAAACTGTTCCAGAGATGGGGTTCCTGTCTTCCTTCATCGTATCTACTTTCCTAGCATGAAACGAGTTTTCGGGAACGGCCGGATATGAACGACATCCGGCCTGACGATTTGTGGAGTGCCTGCTGACTATCCCCACGTCTCCCGAATCCACGTTAGGAGTTTCTGTTCCCTCTCTTCGATCTGGGGAGCACCCCAACCTTCTTCCCGGATTGTCTGTGCAACTTCGGCGGCACAGAAAAGTCCTGTCTGAACATAGTCATTGGCCTTTTCGTCCGGGTCCTGATTACCGAGTTGTGAATTCAGACCGGGAGGTAAGAGCAACAAGTTTCCAAGCCGGTCAACGAAAATTCCTTCTCGCCATCGTCGGGACTGAGGCAGAATGTGTTCAATTGACTGCGCCGCCGACTCTTCCCAAATACGGTTCCACTGCTCGTTACTAAAGTTCTGGCCTTGCTCTTTCGCAAGGTATTCCTCATAGCGACAGAGCAAATAGCGAAGTGGGTCTGTCCATCCCGAGTAGCAGTCACTATTTTCAATCGACCGAAGTGCTGAATCAATATCGTGGTCTGTCCCTTCACTGAGACTCTCTAGCCTTTCCGAGATGTCATCAGCGTCTAGTTCGGCTTTTAAGGTATTCCAAGCTAACCTCACATAATCCCCGCTTCCGGTGCGTGCATCCTTCCTACATAGGCCGAATAGACGGAATGACGTTTTCTCCCACTGCTGGAGAAGTTTCTTTTCTTCGTCTGCAGGAAATTTCCGTAAGATGATTGCTGTTGCTAACAACCTGGCATGGGCAATCTTAGTCATAGTTTCCCGGGTATGGCTCATCTCTCCCAGGACCTGGTTAACCGCGTTTATCACCGCTAACAGCCAATTTGAAACCTTAATAGCTTCAAAAGTGCTGGTGCTGACTGCCCTAATTAGGCTTTCCACTGCCCTTTCTTCATTAAAAGGTTTGCTGATTTGAGAAGGAGATTTGAGTGTCGCACCAAATCTTAAGGCTTCAATGTCTAATCCTTGGCGCAAACCTATTGTTCCATAGATCTCTCCCCAAATCCGATGAAGTTCAGCTATGTGTTCGTCAGCATTGCCTTGGTTATCCTCAAAAGCAACTGACATAAGCATACTTTTGAGTCGATCCAACCAAGAGACATGCAGCCCGCGGTTGTTGAGAACTTCAAAAACTGTATAGACGCTTGCTTCATCAGCAATCTGATGAAAGATAAACGTTAGTTGATTCTTGATGATGCGTAACAATTCAGTTGTATTGTTCCATCTATCAACGAAACGTTCACATTCGTGGACTGCACTTAGCAACTCACGATCTGCAAGAGTCCGAACTTCTTCTCGGGCTTCCTTAATCGAAGGACGCTCCCCAAACCTGAGGAAGTTGGTGAAGTATCGGCTTTGATCGTGATTAGTTTGAAGTAGAATGAGACTGACATCGTCCCCTTTGACGAGCAGATTTTGGAGGTCTTTCCCATGTTGTTTCTCGTCAGAGTCTGGCGGCGAACAATTTAATTTTCGCTCAATGGCTTTAAGCAGGAGCACGAGTGTGGTGAGACGCTGTTGTCCATCAACAACATCTATAACATCAAATAGGTCAACGCCGATCTCCTTTGTATCACCATCACGATGCAGCCCAACCACCGTCGCCATAAAATGAGAACTTTGGGAGTTGCCCTTAAGTTTGCTAATGTCCTCAAACATATCCTCGCGTTGTTTACGCTGCCACGAATAAGCTCGTTGGTAATGCGGAATCCGAAACAGACGATTTTCAAGTAACTTACCCAGAGTAAGATGGTCAGGTCGAATATTCACTAATTTTCACCTTCTTTCAATATGATTACGGTTAATGTGCCGAACATCGCGCCGACACACCACCCGATCAAATCGTTAATGTTAATTATACTCTATTTTTAGGCAAAAGTCAAATTTATTTCACGCTCCCCCTAAATCACGCGCAACTCCACCTTCACCTCAACCCCTCGCGTCAACGTATTCGTCACCGGTGAAGCAGCTAATGTTTCTTCCCATAGCCTCTCTAATACCTCATCATCAGCATCGGAAGAGACGTAGAGGGTGCCACGGATTTCTTTGAAACCGCTATGTCCGCTACTCTCTGTCCCTAAAAAGACGAAGATATTGTCAATCTGGCCGCTGAGCGAGATTTCAAGTTCGTCGATCTCTATCTGTTGTTGCGAGGCACGGATCTGGAAGCCCATCGCAAGGCAAGAACCGAGCGCGCCGAGGACATATTCCACCGCACTCGGTGCATCGTCGCGGACATCGAAACTGGCAGGTTGCCCGACTGCCCACGAATGGTTTCGACAGAAGACTTTCGTCTGCATGCCGCCATTCCAGTGGATGCGCGTCTGCCATCGATAATCGCGCGCCTGTTCATAAGCGAGTTCGGCATCTTGTGCCGCTTCGCCACGGCGCACAAAGTATTTGTTATGTTCTGTGGCCGGTCTCCACCCCAGATAAGGGTTTTTTGTCATGCGACACCATGCAGGCAAATCTTCCCGGACGCTGATTTCGGTGCTGCGAATCTCTAGGATTTCGCTATCTGGCACCGTTTCCATCGATTTGCGGATGAGAAGGAGTAGCCCGGAACCACAGTCAAGGTTGCCGCCTTCGCAGATGTGTGGGGTTCGGAGGGTGTCGGGTGCTTGTAAGTCTTCTTGTCGCATCGTTTTTCGTTTGTTTCCTTCCTCCGATGTTAGTGACATCGGGATTCCGAACAGGTCAAGAACGCTGGGCACGTGTGCCAGAGTTGCGGACGCTCTGGTTTCTCTACAGAGAATTTGTTATCATGCTCTGGAGATTGCACTTACAAAGAATTGAGACTCCCTCCCATGAGCAGTTTCCGCGCTAAAATCGGGAAGCTGTTCCACCACAGGAGGGAGAGTCTCAGCAACGCGTCGCGAGCCCAGCTCGCGCCGAATTGTGTTCAATAGGTGATACAGGAACCACCCGTGGTGAGGAACTCAACGGCTTTCGCGCCGCCAACGATTGTGGCGGCATCGACGAGGTTGTCCTCATCTAAATCGCGCTTTTTGAAGCACGGGGAGCATACCCAGATTATTCCGCCGAATTCGGCGAAATCCGCCATCAGTTGTTTCAACGGCGCGAAGCCGTCTTCGTGGATGTCATCGGCGTAACCGTTCTGTGAAAGATACACGCCTTCCGTGCTGAGGAATACCACCGTCTCCACGCCGGAGGCGACAGAGGCGTTGGCGACGACAAACCCTACCGTGGCTTTGTCGGTGTTATCCCTCGCGTGCGTAATGCTGAGCATCAGCTTCGCCATTAGGAATTATCTCCTTTCTTAATATAAAAATAGGCGTTGTTTTCCCCGCAGCAATCGGCGAGGAGTTCGTTGCCTTTCATGTTGCACCATGCCGCGATATCGACGGGCGCGCCCGGGTCTATCGCGCGGATTTGGGCTATCTGTCCCGTTTCAAGAGGACGCATGGCTTTCAGCAACGCGATAATCAGGTCGCCGCAGCCGAGTTCCCCTAAATCGTGAACAGCATCTGGCATGATATTGGGTAAATCCATAGTGAAAATCCCATCTTTCTATGCGAGAATCGTTTTCAATGATTAAGTTTACCACGCGAATTGGTTTAAAATCAAGTAAAAATGTGCGGCATCTCGTTTTTATTTCTCTGAACCAGGATTATGGGATTAGCAGGATTAACAGGATTAGGGAGCCGCTTCTTCTGATTCAGACAGAGAGAAAACTTGCATTTTCTTTGTGTTTATGCTATAATTTATAGAAATTGCCAAATTTGATGCATGATTCTGAAAAGGAGAACGCTAATTTGATCAACCTATATGGGGCAACGTATGATAGAGTAGAACTGCTGCGTTACGTTGGGGACATCTCACAGATTGCGCACGCCAAAGTGAGCCAATTGGCAGATGGTTCCGAAAAAGGCGTGGATGCCATCGATTTCCGCACTGGTTCCGGCTTGTGTTTCACCGTGCTGCCGAGCCGCGGCTTGGATATCGCTTACGCCGAGTATCAGGGCATCCCGCTCTGTTGGCGTTCCAGCACGGGTGATGTGCATCCTGCGTATTACGAACCGCAGGGGCTCGGATGGTTGCGAAGCTTCTCCGGTGGATTGTTGACTACCTGCGGGATGCGGCAAGTCGGTGTGCCTTCGCATGATGACGATGAAGAACTCGGGTTGCACGGGCGCGTCTCGCACATTCCCGCGAAAAACGTCTGGGTTGACAGCCGCTGGGAAGGACATCGCTATCTGCTCTGGGCACAGGGAAAGGTTACGGAAACGGCGGCGTTAGGCGAGAACCTCTCCCGCACACGGCGGGTTTGGAGCGAGTTGGGCTCGCATACGTTGCACGTTGAGGACATCGTCGAAAACGTGGGGTATCAGGATTCACCTCACATGTACCTCTTCCATATTAATGTCGGGTTCCCGATTCTCGCTGACGGGAGCGAGTTCCTCGCGCCATCGACACAGGTAACCCCGCGCGACGAACAAGCCGCCGCGAACCTAAACAATTACAACCTCGGCGAACCGCCGACTGTGGATTTCCAAGAGTTAGTCTACTATCACACCATGGAGGCAGACGTGCATAACCACATCCACGTTGCGTTGGTAAACCGCGCGTTTAACGATGGGCAAGGTATCGGTGTCTCTGTGCGTTACCACAAGACGCAGTTCCCAAACTTTGTTCAGTGGAAAATGTGCGGCGAAGGCACTTACGTGATGGGGTTGGAGCCCTCAAACTGCCTTGTCGATGGCAGGGCATCGGCGCGCGAAGCAGGGACGCTACAGTTCATTGAGCCCGGCGGCCGCCGACACTACGAGGTAGAAATCGGCGTGCTTGCCTCTAATGCAGAAATTGATGCCTTTGAAGAAAAGATTGCTGCAACGCACAATCAATGACGAGGATGGACGCAGCACGAACCCCGTAAGCGCGGTTGAAAACCGCGACATATCGCACGCGCGCGGTTGAAAACCGCGCCTACCGGACAGGGAGTTGAAAACCGCGACATATCGCACGCGCGCGGTTGAAAACCGCGCCTACCGGATAGGGACTTGTGATTGCGTCTGTCCCGTGACGCTAAAACAGCATCAGGGTGGATGTTCCGTGTCCACCCTTCATTACTTAAGGAGAAATCGATGACTAGGAGATGTTTACCCTTATCGCTCATTGCGTTCGCGCTCATCGCGATGCTGATATTCTTCGGGTGCAGTGCGAAGGAAACGCCACCGCCTGCCTCCGTAGAAGCACCCGCTGAGTCCGCAGAAGCGGAAGCAGGAATGACTCGCGAATCCCCCGAAGCAGAGATGCAACGTGAAACCCCAGAGGCACCGGAAGAGGAAGCAGCAATGTTTCTCCCTGCAGTGTCAGAGGGCAGCGTGCTACATCTGATTCCGGAACACACTTTGGGACTTATTTACTGTCCCAGTCTGGCAGAATTGGATGCGCGCCTGAACGCGCTAGCGCAAGAGCTGATGCCCATGGCGGATGCGCCCGAGCTCCTCGCCAGCATTCTCGCCGATACATTCGGCGCAGGGTTCGAGAGCCTTGAGGAATTGGAGGAGATTGGCCTTGATTTAAACAAGGATTTTGCCATATTTTTCACGAGTGTTGAACCGATGTTCCTCTCCGCAACCGTGCATGTGACTGAACCTGAAGCCATCATGCAGGTAATTGAGATGGAGGCAGAGGGCTCCGCGCCCATTGAATACAACGGCATAACCTATTGGAACGCCGCGGGCGGCGGCGGAAGTTTCGCAATTTTAGACGATGTGCTTGTTTTCTCGCAGCATCCGGAAGTGTGTGAAAACGCTATTGACGCGTATCAAGGAAGAATGCAAGCCGTCACGATGAACGCCGATTACGCCGCGTTTCTCACCGATGCAGTGGCTGGCACGAATCAACTTGCCGTTTATCTTGACTTTGCCTCCTTCGGCCCGCGCCTGGGCATGGCACTGCAAAAACAATCCGACGAGATGGTTGACAGCCTAGAAAGTGCCCCCGAATCCGCCGGTGTGGTGCCGATAGTGAAGAAAATATTTGACAGCGCAGTCTCTTTGATTCAACAATTAAAGGCACTGCGGGTGACGCTACAGGTCGAAGGTACCGATGTGCAAATCGCGCCTTCCCTAACATTCAAGGCTGACAGCAAGTTACGAAAGGCACTCGTGGGAATGCCGGGCGAATTGTCTCTCCTCAGCGGATTACCTGAGCATGCCGCTTTCAGCGGCGCGATGCAACTGAGCAAAAAGGCACTGCTAGCGTTAAACACCTTTGGATTCAAATTCTTGCCGCAGGAGACACCCGAACAGCAGGCGATACTTGAGCCGCTCGTTGAACGGCTGAACGCGTTTTATGAGGCACTGACTGGAAAGATGAGTGTTTCTGTCAATTTCGCCGACAGTTTCATGCCGGACTACCTTATCATCTATGGTGTTCAAGATGAACAGGCTGCACGAGCATACATGGCCGAGGAAGTAGTGGCGCAGATGCAGGCATCCATGCAGCTGATGCAAGGCGTATTT
>PYJE01000210.1:24773-35072 GCA_003635305.1 Candidatus Poribacteria bacterium
ACGATGTGCTTGTTTTCTCGCAGCATCCGGAAGTGTGTGAAAACGCTATTGACGCGTATCAAGGAAGAATGCAAGCCGTCACGATGAACGCCGATTACGCCGCGTTTCTCACCGATGCAGTGGCTGGCACGAATCAACTCGCCGTTTATCTTGACTTTGCCGCCTTCGGCCCGCGCCTGGGCATGGCACTGCAAAAACAATCCGACGAGATGGTTGACAGCCTAGAAAGTGCCTCCGAATCCGCCGGTGTGGTGCCGATAGTGAAGAAAACATTTGATAGCGCAGTCTCTTTGATTGAACAATTAAAGGCACTGCGGGTGACGCTACAGGTTGAAGGTACCGATGTGCAAATCGCGCCTTCCCTAACATTCAAGGCTGACAGCGAGTTACGAAAGGCACTCGGGGGAATGCCGGGCGAATTGTCTCTCCTCAGCGGATTACCAGAGCATGCCGCTTTCAGCGGCGCGATGCAACTGAGCAAAAAGACGCTGCTAGCGTTAAACACCTTCGGATTCAAATTCTTGCCGCAGGAGACACCCGAACAGCAGGCGATACTTGAGCCGCTCGTTGAACGGCTGAACGCGTTTTATGAGGCACTGACTGGAAAGATGAGTGTTTCTGTCAATTTCGCCGACAGTTTTATGCCGGACTACCTTATCATCTATGGTGTTCAAGATGAACAGGCTGCACGAGCATACATGGCAGAGGAAGTAGTGGCGCAGATGCAGGCATCCATGCAGATGATGCAAGGCGTATTTGCAGAGGTGCCAAACGCCAACAATGTGCTAGGCATGTATGAAGGCGCGGAGCGTGGAACCCCTGAGATGCACAACGGTGCGGAGATTCAAAGTTATATCTTTCCCAATTTCGGCAAGAGTGTGATGCCCGGAGAACTCAGCCTCCCCATGCCAACGGCGTGGAACATCTACTACGCTTTCACCGAAGAACATCTCTTTTGGACATTCGGCGAAAGCCCGCAAAACCTGAAAGATGCATTGGACAGAATGGCAGGCACCGGCACCACACTGCTAACCCATCCCAGTTATCAACACTTGGCGAAAAAGTTGGGCACGGAGAATCACGTCTTCTTTGCAATCTCGCCCATCATAGCGGTTAAAAGTTTGATGCCGCTCGTGGCACAAAGCGACCCGGGCAATGCCGCTGCACTGCAGATGTTCTCGGGAATGTTGACGAATCTGCCTGATAATTACAGCATCGGTTTCGCCGCCAAAGCACGGGAAGATGGCATTGATACCCAATTACTCATCACCCTCGGTGACTTCAGACAGCTCATCCAAATCATAGCGATGATGTCCGGCGGCAACCAGGGATAGGCACACTTGCAACCGAAAACCGTTAGGCATCGTTTATTCTGGTGTAACTAATACTGATGTGGTATCAGCGACCTCGGGTCGCGAAGGAGAAAACATTTGAGTTTCACAAACCAGGATTACAAACGTGCTCGGCACGCCATCGCAATCGGCGAAATCGTCCTCGCCTGCCTGCTACTCATCGTCTCATTTGCAGTGGCAGACACGGAAGAGGAAGAAGCCGCGCCGTCTAAAAAAAGTCCCGTGAAAATCGGCGGGGCAATGCGGGTTAACTATGCCTACGGTACTTATGGCGATGCTGATAACCCGCATCGCCGCGGAGAACGCATCGGTGATGCAGATCTTGAGGTTTTCCGACTCAACGCCGATCTGGACTATCACAACATCATCAGTCGGTTGGAATACCGGTGGTATGACAACTACAGCATGATTCACACGGCGTGGTTAGGATATAACCTCGGCGATTTTGGAACGCTGAAAGCGGGAATTGTCCGCGTGCCTTTCGGCCCCGGGGCTTACGGCGTTTCTTCAAGTTGGTACTTCGACCAGCACTATTACGTCGGGCTCGCCGATGACATGGACCTCGGGGTGAGATGGAATAGCACCTTTGATAAGTTGCAACTTGATGTTGCTTACTACCTTCAAAGCGAATTCCAAACCGATGGCGATAGTCTCGCGAGCTCGCGGTACAGTTACGATATCGTCAGCTGGGAAGAGCACGCGGATGCCGCGGGTGCCGTGGAGTGGGGTGCCGGTGAAAACGGGTTTGATGAGCAGCATCAGGTGAACCTGCGCGCCATTTATGGTGTCGCGGATGTTGCAGACATCGGCGTGTCGCTGCAATACGGATTGCTGAAGGGGACGAACGTGGATGACGATGGCGCGAACCACTACGCCGTTTCCGCGCACATGAAAAACACCGCCGCGGACTTCACCCTCTTCTCACAATGCTCCTATTATGCGTATAACATCACCGATGAAACGCCGTGGGGCACCGGAGATTTGATTCCGATGGGAGCCTTTGATTTCGCCTGGCCGATAGCCTCCGAAGGGCTCGTTCCAGCACTCTCGCTGCGCTATGGTGGGATTGAGACATCGGGTATTTCATGGATAGACAGTGTTACGCCGTATGTTGAACTCAGCACCGTGCTGAAAACGGTATCGGCTTACAATCCTAGCCATCTGTTGGTTGTTGGCGCGAGTTGGACGTTGTTCGGTAATCTCTACCTTTACAGCGATGTGGGCATTTCCAACGGCAACTTTTTTGTCGGTAACGATGGCGATGACTATGGCAACATCAACAGCGTTGGCGACTTTGGTGCCAATGGAAATGATACGTGGAATACGCGCGTGAATTTGAACTTCGGATATTATTTCTAGCATCTCGTGCATTTTCCGGAGGCGTGGTTTTCAACCGCGCTTCCGAAAAATGCAGATTTTTACGTGAGGCCTGTTGAAAGAGGTTTCTCACTATCGGGAGGAACATTTTGCAGATACACGAAAAAGGGACACAGTCGCGCTTACCGGAGGAACAGCAGTACCGGAAACTCTTCGGTTTAAACATTCTGCTGACACCGGTGTTTGTGATTTCCAGTATCGCCATCGTGGTTTTTGTTCTCGGTTCGCTCGTCTTTCAGGAACAGGCCACGACGCTCTTTAAGAATACGCGCTCGTGGATTACGACGAACCTTGATTGGTTTTTCATGCTCAGCATCAATCTTGTCGTGCTATTTTGTTTGGTGGTAGGATTTTCACCACTCGGCAAGGTGCGTCTTGGTGGGAAAGACGCGAAGCCTGAATATTCCTACCTTACCTGGCTGGCAATGCTCTTTGCAGCGGGCGTTGGTATTGGGCTCCTCTTTTTTGGGGTGCTTGAGCCGGTTACCTATTTCCAAGATCCGCCGCTAGGCAAAGAGAAAGTTTATGATACCGAGACAGTCTATACCGCGGAGAATACGCCTGACATCGATGCCGCTAGCACCCAGGCAGCGACAAACTTTGCGATAGCGACGACGGCTTTTCACTGGGGACTGCACGGATGGGCAGTCTATGCTGTTGTCGGCCTCGCCCTTGCATTCTTCGCCTACAATAAGGGACTACCCCTGACTATCCGATCTGCGTTCTATCCGATATTCGGAGAGCGGATTTGGGGCTGGCCGGGACACATTATTGATACCTTTGCAATTTTTGCAGGGCTCTTCGGGCTTGCAACATCGCTCGGACTCGGGGCGCAGCAGGTGACATCCGGGCTCAATTATCTCTTTGGTGTGCCCCAGAGTACCTGGACGATGGTGGGCCTGATTCTCGTGATTACCACGATAGCGATGATTTCGGTGCTGTCAGGGATTAACGTGGGGATTAAACGGCTGAGTCAGTTCAACATCGTCCTCGCGTTTCTGTTGCTGGGAGCCGTGTTCGTCCTCGGCCCAACGCGCTACATCTTCCAGAGTATGCTTGGAGGCCTCTGGGAATATGGCGCGAAGGCCGCGCCCCTCAGTAATTGGATCGGCCGCGAGGATAAGGCGTTCATGCACGGATGGACGACGTTTTATTGGGCATGGTGGATTGCCTGGGCCCCCTTCGTCGGTTCGTTCATCGCCCGTATTTCAAAGGGGCGCACTGTCCGAGAGTTTATGTTTTTTGTGCTTATTCTCCCAACGCTACTCTGTTTGCTGTGGTTTAGTGTCTTCGGTGGCACCGCTATCCACCAATTCCTGACGGAAGGCTACACCGGCGTAACCGAGACTGTTGAAGCGTATGTGCCGGAACTCGTGTTGTTCAAAATGTTTGACGAGCTGCCTTTGACGATGTTGCTCTCCTGCGCGGGGATGATTCTGACAATCATCTTTTTTGTCACTTCGTCAGATTCCGGATCCCTCATTATTGACACTATCGCCTCCGGCGGTAACATCAATGCTCCGGTGGCGCAGCGGGTGTTCTGGGCTTGGGCGGAGGGGCTTGTCGCGATTGTCCTACTACTCGGTGGCGGTTTGGCTGCGCTGCAAGCGGCGGCACTCTCGACAGGGTTGCCCTTCGCCTTGGTGCTTCTGGGGATGTGCGTTTGCATCTGGATGGGGCTCCGGCGCGAGCCGCGATGAAGGTAAATTTCCCCGGTAGGCGCGGTTTCTAACCGCGCTCCCCGCGCTCCGGCGCGAACAACGATGAAGGTAAATGCTATCAAGGGTGGATGTCGTTTGTATCCACCCTTGATAGAAAGCGTTTAGAAGTTGCCATGGACATCATCAGGCGCGACCGGATTATCGAATTTGCTCAGAGACATCCAAATACAAAATTATCCCTTGAATGTGCTAACTCATGCCGAATACGATAAAGAAAAATGGAAGGGGTAAAATATGGCTATTGAGACACAAAATGTGCTCAATAGGATTCCAATTGAACCTCGCGTTCCGTTTCAGCAATCGGCGCAAAGTGACTCGCAACAGCTTGTTGAAGCCTTATGCAATCTTGTTGATTGCGTTCGGGAAAATGAGGAGTGCATCGTGGTTCCGTTGGCAGAACGCAGCTATCTGCAGCTCGCCGAGCGGCTCGATGCCCTCGTCGATATTGTCGGTGAGGATGGGAGTCATCCGTTAGCACCGTTGATGGAATTCGTTGGCACATTCATCAAAATCTACGAGGATGAGCACGTGCCAGAACCGTATTGACTGAGGACCCAAAAAATGAGACAAGTTGTGATTTACCCCAGTGAGGACGGCTATTGGGTAGTTGAATGTCCGAGTTTGCCCGGTTGCGTCACCCAGGGCGAGACAAAACAGGAGGCTCTCGTCAATATCAGAGAGGCAATTGCGGGATACATTGAGGCACTTGAGGAAGACCGGCTCCCTATTCCAGATGAACACTTTGGGGTGGAGGTGGTAACGGTATGAGCAGATTGCCGAGGCTTTCAGGAAGCGACTGCGTCAAAGCACTAGGGAATTGGCCAAAGGCACGTTGCGTTCTATCATCAGGCAGGCCGGACTTGAGGTAGAAGAATTCGAGGGGTTGCTGTGAATATGAAAATTCTGGGTATTGATACATCCTGTGACGAAACGGCGGTTGCGGTTGTCTCCGATGGGCGCGATGTGCTGTCCAACGTAATCGCTTCGCAGATTAAAGCGCATCAGGCATACGGCGGCGTTGTCCCCGAACTCGCATCGCGCAAACACATCGAAGCGATTAACTACATCGTTGATAAAGCACTCACGGAAGCGAATGTCACCTTTCGCGACGTGGCTGCAGTGGCGGTGACAAATCGTCCCGGGCTCATCGGCGCGCTGCTCGTCGGCGTGGCGGCGGCGAAAAGCCTCGCTTACGCGCACAACCTCCCACTGCTCGGCATTAATCACATTGAGGGACATATTTATGCCAACTACATGGTGCACGATGCACTCACGTTTCCGCATATCTGTCTCACCGTTTCAGGCGGACATACGCTACTCGTTGAGGTGCACGAAGGGTGGAGATACAAGGTTCTGGGTAGCACCCAAGACGATGCAGCAGGAGAAGTCTACGATAAAGTCGCGAAATACCTGGGACTCGGTTTTCCCGGCGGCAAGATTATTGATGAGCTGGCGCAAAAGGGGAATCCTTCCGCAATAGACTTCCCTCGGCCGATGCGCAACAGCGGCGATTATCAGTTCAGTTTCAGCGGTATCAAAACCTCGGTGCGCTATTTCGTAGAGAAGGCACAGCGCGCCGGAACACTTCAACTCCCGCCAATAGTTGGGGATTATAAGCCCGATATGATACGCCTTGAAGACATCGCCGCCAGTTTTCAGGCCGCCGTGGTAGATGTGCTTGTCTACAAAACCCTCCGCGCGGCGAAAGAGACAGGCGCGAAAACAATCACCTTAACCGGCGGTGTCGCGGCAAACAGCGAACTGCGTGCATCGCTAAAAGCCGCTGCTGCTGAGCTCGGCGCGAATGTCTACTATCCGCCGATTAGCCTCTGCACCGATAACGGCGCGATGATTGCGGGCATTGCTTACGTCAAATATCAGCAGGGCCTGCGCGATGGACTGGCACTCAACGCGGCTGCGAACGGGGCAATTGTGGATGTTTAAAGGAGGGAACGCGCTGTGGATTCTCATGAACGCATTCAAGCTGCCGCAAACTGCCTCGCAGCCGGTGGCATTGTCGCTGTCCCTACCGATACCGTATACGGCTTAGGCGCGGATGCATTTAATGCCGATGCCGTGCAGAAACTCTACACGTTGAAGGGACGGCCCGCAGGGAAACCGATTCCGCTCGTCCTCGGCACAGTGGACGATGTGCATCAAGTCGCACAAAACTTACCGGAGTTCTTTTTTCATCTCACTGAGAAGTTTTGGCCCGGCGGCTTGACTATCGTCGTGGCGGCGAAAAACCTGCTGCCGATACTGACTGCCGGAGGCAGCACTGTCGGACTCCGCATCCCGAACTATCCGCTCCTGTTGCAAATCCTCCAGCAGTTCGGCGGCCCGATGGCGATAACGAGCGCAAATCTTTCAGGCGAGCCTCCCGCGACTTCTGTGCAAGATTTCGGTGAGGAACTGATATCGCAGATTGATATCATAGTTGATGACGGCAAAACCCCGGGGCACGTGCCATCCACAGTCTACGATATTTCTGTCTCACCGCCGCAAATCCGCCGCCCCGGTGTGATTTCCGAAGAAACCCTTGCTAACACATTCAAAGGGTTTCACCAGAAGCGTAGTCATCGCCAACGTTGATAGCAGATTACGTAAGTCTGCGTCATTGCACGAGGGCTGCCAATCGAACGCATTGCGAAATACAAAAATGCTACAACAAGCATTAAAGCAACTTCTCCAATTCTTATCCACACCGACCGGACAGTCAGTACTTCTTGCGTTCATCAGCCTGATTGCGTTGGCAGTCGTCTACCACAAAAAACGGCAGATTCCGGGGCTGACCGTGGCGGTTATCGCTGAAGATACGTGGTTCATCAACCGCGAAGACAGCGATAAAGGGCGGCACCGGCTCGCTATCGTGGTTTCGTTGCATTTGATGAACAAATCGGCTGCGCCGATTCGGTTGCGCGCCTGTAAACTGAGCGGCTACTCGCCGAAACCCCCACCAGACAGGCTCTTCTTGCAGGGACACGACAGAAGCGTTGAACTCCCCTATCCGAAATACGCTCTCTTTTCAGACGCGCACAATTCGGAGTATGTCCTGAACCCTTACACGGAACAGCGGATGTGGGTTTTCTATCACTCCGGCATTGTCACAATGACGAACATGCTCCGCGCGCCGATTGTGCTGAAGGATGTCAATCGGAAACGCAAATCGGTGCATGTCGCCGTGCCTCGCAATATGGAGCAAATCCAGCTCTATCGCGAGGCAGCGATGAAGTGGTAGTCCCCGATACTATACCTATCCATGTTTATGCGAACTCCGACAACTTCACCGATGTCCCACCCGCCTCTGCCGAGGCATCCGCGGCAAAGACGACGCGGTGCGATTCAAACGCGGTGTCAAAATCTGTCAGCGGCATCGGTTCGTCTCGGTTGAGACTATCGATGAACGCTTGGAACTGCGGTTCATACGGATGGTCGCTCACGTCACCAGAGTCGATTAGCGAAGTCTCAAGCGTGCTCCACCGGCTCTTGTCCATCCCTTTCAGTTTCGCCGAGTATATGCGATTGTCCAGCAGGCTCCCTTCACTTCCGACGAGGTGGATATGGAAATAATAGGGCTGCAGGCAGTCCACGCACGAGGTAACCTTCCCGATTTTCCCGCCGCCTTCAAACTTAAGCAGGCTGACGCTAGTCGTCTTATATTCGTAGGGTTGGAAATCACGTCCGGTGGACTGGGTGTGATAACTCGTGACTTCCTCCACGTTGCCATCCATGAAGAAGAGCAGTGCATCGAGCGCGTGGCACCCTGCTGTGAGCAGCGTGCTGCCGCCGAAATCTTTCTTGATGTTCCATTCGTATTGTCCGTACCAGGGCCCGATGCCGTGGTAATAGTCAACTTCGGCGTAGTGGAGTTCGCCGAGCAGTCCGTTATCAATGACGGAGCGGATCATCGTGAAATGCGCGCTGTAGCGACACTCAAAGCAGACGCAGACATGCAATCCCGCCGCTTTCACCGCATCGCGGATCGCTTTGGCATCGTCGTAGGTGAGACAAATCGGTTTCTCGATGATGAGATGCTTCCCGGCCTCCGCCGCGGCAATGGCTTGCTCTGCATGAAACGGGTGCGGCGTGCAAATATCGATAATGTGAACATCCGGATCGGCGAGCATCTCGGCGTAGTCGGTATATGCTTTGAGTGGCGTGCCGTATGTCGCGGCGAGTTCGTTCTCGTCGTGCTCACGCCGCGAGCAAATGGCGGTGACGTTCGCACCGTTGACTGCCTTGAACGCCTCAATGTGCGCCCCTGCCACCCAGCCGAGTCCAACAATTCCAACGTTGAGGTTATTCATATTAAGGCTCCTAAAGATTTACGCAAATACATCTCCGTAGGTAGGCGCGGTTGTAAACCGCGCCTACGGGGGAGTGTTCTGCGTCTGTCTTATTTCCTTGCAGGCGCGCCTGTCCGCATCGGTATCCCGACTCATTTGGTATTACTCATCTATCGCGACGCGCCGGTTTGCAATGCAAACAGATTCCCCGTTAATTTCAATGCCGATGCAGGCACGTCCCTGTCGCATCGCAGCGACTGCCGTTGTCCCGCTACCGAGGAAAGGGTCGAGCACAATCTGGCCAGGAACCGAAAACAGACGTATGAGGTGCTCTACGAGCGCAACCGGTTTCACCGTCAGATGTCCATTAAAATGACTGCGTTTAGGCTTTTCGACAGTCATCACGGTGCTTGGAGCAGCTCCGTCCAGAGAGGCACTCGCGTCAATTAACCCCGTTTCATGAACTCGCCAATTCTCAACGAACGTGCCGATTCGGGGTTTCTGTGCTAAAATCATTGCCTCGAATTGCGGACGCAGCTGCGGCGTTTTTCTGCCTCCCAACTTCGTCTTCAAAGCCTCCTTTTCCTCGTCAGTCTTGTCCATCCGATTGACAAAATGAGCCATGGAGAATGCCTTGAATTGCGCGCGACGCGTGAAGTGCCACGCGTAAAGATCCCGGATTTCAAACCCCGCGTCTTCAAGTCCTATCGCCATCCGATGCACTAGCCGCGGCTGACTGAACACGACAGCGAACGCGCCCGGCTTCAGCACTCTTATCATCAAACCGCTCACTTCTGTCATGAAGGCTTGTAAGGCTATTCCTTGTTTCGGATCGAATTTCATGCCGACTGGCAAGCTGCCAACAACCCCTGTGGCGCGTTTGGTTCCCTTTTTTCCTTTCTTCCAGTCGGCATCAAGTCCATCGAGAAAATAGGGGGGATCGGTTACGATAAGATGAATTGATTCATCTTCGAGTTCTGGCAACTTTTCTCGGCAGTCGCCGTGTATAATTTGTGATGTGAATGGACACATTGGTTGCTGCATAGACGAGTTTTATTATGCGGCGGCCTGGCGAGGGACAGGCCCTCGCGCTACGGTGAAGGAACGAAATCTTGGCCTGGCGAGAGATAGGTTTCCCTCGCCTTTACGGTTTCAAGGCGCGCTGTGCCGACGTTTCAGGTCTCCCCAAGCTACCGGCAGTTTTGCACGCGGTGAGACATCAAACGGAACAAGCAGGTCTTCAAAATACTCGAACTGGGCGATCTGCGTGCCTTTGCTGTCACAGATACCGACGTAAATGCCGACTTCGAGCGGTTCATCGAATTCTTGTTCGGTTTCGCCGATGTCAGTCCAGTTATCGTTCGCTTTGCGTTTCCACCATGCGGTGAAGTTATCGCCTTCTCGACGGAGACGCATGTAAAGGTCCATTTCGCCGGCCGGGTCTTGGAAACCGGGGACTACGCCGACAAGTCCTTCACCACCATCAAATTGCCGCTTCTGATATTGGATGACAGCGTTGTTATCATTTGCGGGCCCGCGTCCCCAGAGTTTGATTGTTACCCA
>PYJE01000210.1:35092-45402 GCA_003635305.1 Candidatus Poribacteria bacterium
AGACATCAAACGGAACAAGCAGGTCTTCAAAATACTCGAACTGGGCGATCTGCGTGCCTTTGCTGTCACAGATACCGACGTAAATGCCGACTTCGAGCGGTTCATCGAATTCTTGTTCGGTTTCGCCGATGTCAGTCCACTTATCGTTCGCTTTGCGCTTCCACCATGCGGTGAAGTTATCGCCTTCTCGACGGAGACGCATGTAGAGGTCCATTTCGCCGGCCGGGTCTTGGAAACCGGGCACCACGCCAACGAGTCCTTCGCCGCCATCAAATTGCCGTTTCTGATATTGGATAACGGCGTTGTTATCATTTGCAGGCCCGCGTCCCCAGAGTTTTATGGTTACCCACTCGCCTTCGCGTCCCTGGTGGTCCTTCGTGGTAGGCGAAAAAGCGACGACACCTGCTACTACACAGGCATCTTCGTAGTCCATGTAGAGGTGCGTTTCGATGTCAAAATCGCCTTCGTGTTCCTGATAGAGCCGGTTCGTGGTATCATCGGGCCAAAGGTTGCGGTTGCGTTCGCCGGTGACGTGCAGCCAACCGGCTTTCGTTTTGCCGATATCCCATTCTTCCGGTTCAACGCCTTCTTCTCTGGAGGTTTTCCATTTCCAATTCGGATTTTTTAAGGCGTTGCCATCAAACGGATCGCCGAGGGAATCGGCGGCTTCGGCGGCGATGGTGCCGAAAAGCATCGCAACGCTGATAAGCACTAAAATAGCGATTTGTTTCATGAGTTCTGTCTCCTTGCGCGCTTACAAAGCGCGCCTACGGGAAAACGGCTGGCGACAGAAAGGCCGCCAACCTACGGGAAAAATGGTTGGCAACATAGGGGCCGCCAACCTACGGGAAAAATGGCTGGCGACAGAAAAGCCGCCAGCCTGAGGATGTGCCACAAATTAGTAGCGTTTCAGTTCACCCCACGTGACAGCGAGTCTATCGCGCGGGTCAACAGGTGTCGCCGGGCTGGAAGCCTCACGGAAATAGTCAAACGTAACCGTCATTCTGCCTGGGCCTTCGCCTTCGCAGATACCGACATAGATGCCGACTTCAAGCGGTTCTTGGAGCGCGTTGGTGACTTTACTCACGGAGACCCAGTCGCCTTCGGCGTTCGGCTTGAACCAGGATTCGTATTCATCGCCTTCGCGTTTGATGCGGAGTTCGATGGGGATAACACCCTGTTCCGGGTTGTAATCCGCTTGCGTTCCGACATAAGGTGCGGCATCGTTTTGACGGCGTTGATACTGAAGCACGGCGTTGTTGTTCTGTGCTGCGCCGCGTCCCCACAACTTCAGCGTTACCCATTCGCCATCGCGGTCTTGGGAATCCTTCGTTGTGGCGGAGTAGACGACGATGCCGGCGACGGTGCAAGCATCGGCGTAATCGACAACCATCGACGTTTCAATGTCAAATTCATCCTGGTCGGTGATTTGATAGAAGCGCGTCGTGGTATCATCGCCCCACAGGTTCTGGTCAAACCCGGCTTCCGCGACGAGGAGTCCATCTTTCAGTTCCCAAGGACTCTTCTCGCTGTCCTTGACTTGCCAAAACGATTTGAGTGTCTGGCCGGTGCCATCAAATTCATCGCTCATCAAGGTTTGCGCGAAAAGGGTATTGACGCAGCCGATGGCCAGAAGTAGCATTAACATGAGACAAAAAGTTTGTTTCATCGGTAAAATATCCTTCCTATAGAGTTTATTATGAAAATATTTTACTATTTCTATGAAAAAATTGCAAGATTTTTATTTTTCGACTGTAAGGGCGAATGTCCCCATCCGCCCGTTTCCATTTTCATGTGATCCTGAAACTATAGGGACGAGCACCGAATGGAAAACTAAATCGTTATGTTGCGCCTTTTTTTATTAACGACGAATTTGCTTGACAAAATTCTCGAAAAGTGATAAAATCGGAAACGATGCAGATTTTTCGCGGGATTTTCAAAAAATTTGACATCCCCTGTTTTTGTGGTATCATTACCATAATCTAGGTTGGAAACGCGAGAATTCACACGCGAAACCCACCTCTAAAGATCGATATGGAAAACGAAACTTTTTTAACCATTTTCTTACAACTCACGGTTTAGAGGTTGTGGAGAACTTGTCAAGGTTTGGAAGCACGCACCGAATCGCCGCAACCGAACGCGGAACTACCCTGTGTCATCGGCTACGCAAAACTCGTAGCAACCGGACACACGAGGCGTAATGCCAAACCATAACTGATTTCACGTTGAAATCAGGAATCTACGAAAGGATAAAAATGCGCAAAACAATTCTTTTCATATTCGTTTTTGCAATGCTAACGCTAATGCTAACAACTCAGTTGGCAACAGCAGATTATCTCATCTCCAACGGGAGCGCGACAGAGGATGCATGGGTAATATACTCTACTTGGAGAGAGGCGAGCGGCGGTTGGCCGGCAGGTTGGAGGACACAAGGCTGGTACCGGGTTGAGCCCGGTGGTTTTAGAAACCTGTGGGTTCCAGAGCATAATACGTGGGTGTACATCCGGGTAGAACGCCCCGCCGGTAGAGAAGTTAAACCGCGCGACCATGGGACTAGGAGTTCTGCTCTTTTCTGGATACATCCCTCGGAAGCTTTTACAGTTGTGGAGAAGCCCCACGGTAATTTCTTGAGAGGAAATTTCCGTAAACAGGATTTAAGTCGTGCTGCACTCTATGAATACCGTAACGGTGGCAGGCACACCATCACCGATGAACCGGGTAAAAACCTTCCAGAACTTCTGGGGCAGCAAATCTACAATCAGGCAATTAATTCTGTGTTGTGGATAATAACTCCTGACGAGCGAAGTGGCGGTGTCGGACTGGGTAGCGGCGTTTTGATTGACAAAGAACGTCGACTCGCTGTCACTAACGCACATGTTACAGACCAAGCCGAGTGGGTGAGTGTGTTTTTTCCCTGGAGAGATTGGAACGGCACCCTGATTAAAAATCAGGAATACTATCTGAACAATAGGTGGGAGCTTGAAAGCCTTGGCTATGCTACTCAAGGGCGTGTCATTGCAGAAAATTTTAGAAGCGATCTGGCAATAATACAATTAGATCGGCTCCCTCCCACCGCTAGAGAAATTGCACACGACTTCGGCTTACAGATCGAGGCAAGTATGAAGCAAGGCGATAAGGTTCACATTTTGGGGAATCCAGGTAACCGAATGTGGAATTGGACGCAGGGAAGTTTCGTAAGAGACCGGGGAAGTTGGTTGCAAATGGAAGGTGATGCGGAGGGAGGCAATAGCGGGGGCCCCGTGCTCAACGCTCAAGGCCTGCTCATCGGAATCCTTTCCAGCGGAACGGATGAAACTTTGGCAGGAGCTGTTCCCGCAAGAGACGTAAAAGCCTTGTTGGATACTGTGCGTCCTAGGCATACGTTTGCAATTAAAAACGACGCGGGATTCACTGTGCCTTACCAAATTAAATGGTCAGAGAACGACGCTTGGCAACAGTATTCTCTTCGATCGAACCTCCGCCGCTTTCATTGGAGGAGTGGAAATGTCCCCTGGGGTTACCCTAAAATCCGATTTGATAGCATCCCGGGCGATGGGCAGTTCACGCCTCTCGTAGATCCACTGTTTCCCTTCCTTCGTTACTTCGGGTTCAACTATAGGGATAAGATAATTCCCGGGGATGCCCACGCTTACGTCTTTGAGTTCAATGCTTGGACAGGTAGACTGGATGTTTCCGCGGAAGATGCGGCACTCGCACCCGCGCTGTCAAAAACGATTCCGAAAGCAACGGCACTGTTGCCTAACTACCCTAATCCTTTCAATCCGGAAACGTGGGTGCCATACCAACTAGCAAAAGCAGCGGATGTCACGCTCACCATTTATGCCGTGGATGGAACACTCGTTCGGACGTTGGCGTTGGGACATCGGGCCGCGGGCGTGTATCAGAGCAAAAGCCGTGCAGCCTACTGGGACGGCCGCAATGAGCTCGGGGAACCTGTGGCGAGTGGGATTTATTTCTACACGCTCACTGCAGGCGATTTCTCGGCGACAGGGAAAATGTTGGTGCGGAAATAGGCATTCCCCTTTCACCGTAGCAGAAACATTTAGTTGTCCGCCGGTAGGCGTGGTTTCAAACCGCGCCTGCCGGGTTCGTTCTGCGTTCGTCCTATTAAGAAAAGAAGCGGATTAATTTTCCCAGTATATGGACGGATATAGCCATCCCCCCCCTTACAATTGGGAGCTCCGGAAATTGGAAACTAAAGGGTCTTGTTGCTGCTAATACAGAATATGCACCCGATTTTTCCCACGCACAGTTTCATCTGGCAGCACGAGCGGCACTTCTACCACGGCGATGAAAGTGCCATCTGCGCTGATGGCAAGCGTATCGTAGGGCAATTGTCCCTCCGTGCGGTAGGTGTAGAGATATTTCGTCAAGCCGCTTCCTTTCGCTGCCAGATCGAAGATGGAAACGCCGTGTAGACTCTCATTCGGGTTTTGACTCCGCTTGGAAACGGCGAGAGCGGCGTAGCGGCCGGCCGCGTCAATGCGTAACCCTTGCGGCATGTTCTCTAGTTGCCACTGCCACACTTTTTCACCTTCCCATGAATAAGCGAACAGCGTCATGCCGTTTGGATGCGCTGTTGGGGGACGCTGCGCGCCTTTTTGCAGATGATACGGGATATAAGTATCCCCGGTGACAAAAAGCGCGGCGGCATCTGTCGCGCCGATGGTGCCGGAAGTGGCGAGAATCGGCACACCGCTCACCTCAAGAGGCGTTGCTAGGTTTTGATGCCAGATCGGTTCTTGTTGGCTCTGTTTTCCGGTAAGCGCACTAAAGATAAAGGCGCGCCCATCGTCGGTTGTGACGTTGATGAACCTGCCATCGGGGGTGATGCTGACACCGCGCCAAAAGGTGACTCCCTCAAAATACGGTTTGAGCGGTTCAAAGTTAGCGTGCCACCGTTCCATGCCAGTTTCCACATCAATAACGACAAGGCTGCCTTTTCCTTTCCCCCCCGTATCTGCCACGAGTGCCAGCGTTTTCCCATCGGCACTGACATCGAACCACCGCAAAACTTTCGGTAACGCGCCATCGGAGGGCCATTTCCATTGCACGGTGCCTGTCTCTCCCGCAAATCGGTAGATTTGCGATTTTTTAACAGGCGCAGCGTTCTTTGTCCACGAATGCACGCTCGCGACGAGCACATCTCCATCGGGCAGCGTCAGCATGCGAGACGGGCCCGGGTATTGCACCCACGCGTAAACACTGTTCGGTTCTCGCGGTGTGGAAGTCTCAATATCGTCTGCCGTGCGATATTTCCACAACTGTTGATAGTCGCGCTTTTCTTTGCGGGGGACAGGCCCCCGCGCTGCGGTTGGATGGGGCTGTTCTTGACTCGCGCTGATGGCGTAGGCATAGATAAATCCGTCAGCCGCTTGTTCGCCGATATAGAGTCGGTTTCCATCGTTAGAGAAAGCGATGTGTTTGACATATCCCTCTGAGATGCGGGTTTTCCAGGCGAGTTCGCCTGTCAATGCTGCAACGACAGCGAGATGTCCCGCATCTGTTGCGATAGCGACATGTGTTCTATCGGCTGAAAAGGCTACCGTCGTCGGTTTTGCCGGGCGGCGCAGGTTTTCCATGAGCGATAACATTCTGTCCAGCGCAATTGTCTGGATGGGATACAGCACCGGTTTGAGCGGTGTCCGAGTTTCTGCAACGCGCGTGCCTGCGTCAGATGTGAGCACCACGCGATAGTTCTGGTTCGGTGTCCATGCGCATTGCAGCAGAATCTGTTTCGGGTTCAGCTGCGACACCGTTGCAGGAAGTGTTGCGGTTTCCGATAGCACTTCGATTTTGAGCGCGCCGTTAACGTTCTGTGTCGTTTCAAGCACGGCTCCCGTGCGCGTCCAGACGACGTTCATCTCCGCCGCGAACGCGTGGATAGGGAAGGCGATGAGTAGGCAAAGGAGTGCCAAAAGTTGATTTTTCTTCATCTTGAGAATTCCTCTTTTTTTTGTGATTAACCTGAGTTGTTCGGGCTCGGCTGAAGCGATACGAATCGATTAATTTGGTATTAGTCAGCGACGCGCCAGAGCCCGCGTCCCAATCGGCCGCCAAGTAACACGCCGATGAAAGTATAGGCGAAGCCTTCGACAAAGATGCGGAGGACGATATACCAGTCTGCGTAGAAGAGCCGATAGAAGACGATAGACAGTTGAAAATCGACATAAACAGCGAGTGCATCGCCGATGCCGAATGCCACTGCCCATGCCAATAAACTGCGCCGTTGCACGAGCCGATACCCAGTTTCAAGCAACAGCACGCTTGTGCCAGTATAGACGATTTCCATCGGTGTAAACATTCCGAAAGTGATTGCACCAAGCAGTAGGCGCACAGCGGAGGCGAGGAGAATCACGCCCATTTTCGTCTCTCGCAACGCGTTTGATGGGGAGCATTGGTGCTGGTGCATCTCCCCTCGTAACTCGTCATTGTCGTTGACGATGACTACGTTTTCGATTTTTGGCGAGCCGTTGATATAAATGAGCAGTGCTGTCAACAGCGCGTAGTAAAGCGTCTCATTCATCAACCCTGTCAACACCACCGAAACGGGCCCGAGGAGAGCCCGGATGAGGTTCAAAAACAGCGTTGAAGGAATGATGACGCAGACAAAAACAGTCGCGCCGAACAGCGCGATAACAATCAGTTGTTTCGTCGTGAACAGCGCGAAGATTCGGCGATGATACCGAAGCACCGCCGCTAATCCGATACTGCTCGCCAGCACCGCCAACGCTGTAATCAACAACGCCTGTCGGTTCGGCACGACAATGTGGAGGGGCAGCTCTTCACGAAGCACTGTGGCTTGACTGCCCCAGATTTTCACTTCAATCTCGCGTCTGTATTCGCCGGCTCTCGCTGAAAGCGGGTTGAAGTAAATCGGCAGCGGAATAGTACTTAATGTCCCCGGCGGCAAACTCGCGAAAGCGACGCTCTTGTCAGTGCCGGCGTTGATTGCATCGGGCGGCGCGAGGAACCGAATCGTCTCACCACTCTTCGCATCGCGGTTAATGGAGGAAACGACGACATGGAGAGTCGCCTCGCCGTGATTCTGGAGGTGCACCGTTTGATGTGCTATCGGCGTGTAAACATCAATCGGTGGCTGTCCCCATCGACCGAAACTATCAAAAAAGGAGAATACCTTTGAAAGTGCCTTTAGGTGCTTAATGTCTATAGTTGGCCTCGCATGATGGAGGGTATCGGCGCGCTGCTTCAAATCGGCGACACCTGATTCATCTGTTGGCATTCGGATATCTTCAATGGAGAGCCGGGAGGCTATTTCCTCCACCTGTGCCGGCTGCAGCTGCAATTCGGTTGTGTGTTCCCAATGCGTATCTTGTGCTTCAAAGCGAACTTTGCCTGAAATCACTAGGGCACCGGTGTCAAGGTGGCGCGGCATCTTCAGCACCACTTCACTATACCAGACTTCGCTGGCGACGGTAAAGGTGCCAGTGGTGGACAGACAGGTTTCCTTCCCTTCATTTTCGGCTTTCCAACCCACTGGCAATTTCACGACAGTCAGTGCAGTGGGAAAGCAGACAGTAAGGTGAAAATCGGCGCGCGGCGCAGTTGTCCCATTTCTGACGAGAACTGTGGCGGTTAATTCGCTATTGTAGAGCACGAGTGAGGGAGCGTTTGCGTGCGCTGCCGCGCCGTAAGGGACAGAGATTTCTAAACTCCCGCGCGCGGTAGAACGCGGGGCAGTCGCCTCTTGAACGTCTACTTCCCCCGCGTTCGAGGTTACCTCAAATCGGTAGGTTTCACCCGCTTCCCAGTCAAAGTAGAGCGATTCTACCGGGCGCGGTGACGTGGGAAAATCGAGTTGCGCAACCAACGTCCCTGCCGCGTTGTAGACGGAAACGCGGCGAAAAGGTAACGGAATCAGGCGATGCCGTTCTATTTGCTCAAATTCGAGCTTAGCGCCGAGGGAAAAGAATCTGACTTGCCACGCTGGCGAAGCATCTTTCGTTTCCCGCGTTCCGCAACTGAGAAGCAACAGCGGAAATAAAAGCCAGGCTATTGATTTTCTCATCGCGTTTGACCTTTCGGGTGGATATGAACGACATCCGGCCTTACAGTTTGCTTGGCGAGGGACGGGCCCTCGCCCTACAGTTCAGCGACAGATAGCTTGGCGAGGGACGGGCCCTCGCCCTACGGTTCAACGACAGAGAGTTTGGCGAGGGACGGGCCCTCGCCCTACGGTTCAGTGGCGGAGATGGCTTTTCATAGCCTTGGCCGCCCTTACAAGCTATTCGCGATTAACACCAGGTCCAACACGTTTACCACGCCATCGGCGTTGACATCGCCGAGGATGTCAGGGCCTGTTTCCCCAAAATAGCGGCTGACGATGGTTAAATCGAAGATGTTCACAAATCCATCGTCGTTGATGTCCTCGGGTCTGGAGATAATCTGTGCAATGGCTACATTATCCGCCCCGGGTCCGACGCGATAGGTTTTAAGGAGCGTTTCATCGGTGCCCATAACGCGCACCTCGTCTTGCCCGCCGCCTGTCCAGTCGGGATAGGTGATGTAGAGGCTACCGTCCGGCGCGAACGTCATTCCCGAACCGCCGCCGAAATCAACGAGCGCGTCGTCTTTGTCTCGTATCCATTTTTCTGTGACGACATCGTAGATAAGGAGGCCGGGGGTTTGCCCCCCGCCTTGGATGAACAGCTGCTTTTCCGCACTGATAGCGAAACTGCCGGGTGTCATCTTCAGATTGACCGTTTTGCGCACTTCATCGGTAGTCGTGTCGATAAACACGAGGTTGCCAGAAATAAGACGAAAGTCTCCCGTTGTCTTGACAATCACCGTTGACTCGCCATTGTTGACAATCCCGCCGGCGTTTGTCGGCATAGGGATGGACTTCAGCACCGTGTCTGTCGTGGTATCAATCACCGTGACGCTGCTGTCGTGATAGAGGACTTGCCTCGCCTCTGCATCCCACTCCCACGCCGGGTTCGTCACATACGCCTTGCCGTTCAGCAGCGTGATACCGGTGGGTTTGTTGAAGGAACCTGTGATAACCTTCGTCACATTGCGATTTGGGATGTCAACGACATGGACTTCGTGTGCCGCGTCGCAGGTGACATACATCTTGTTCTCGTTGACAACAGCAAGGCTTTGCGGTTGCGCGCCGGCGCGGATTGGGATTTCTCCGATAATCGCGCGCCGCTGCAGGTTGATAATGAGGATGTTATCGCTGTAGACGTTGGGAATGTAAGCGAGATGCCCGCGAATGAGGATATCGCTCGGCACATTGCCGAGAGGAATGACTTCGTTCTCAACGGCGCGCCTCTCGTTCGGCTCCGCGAGATTGATGAGGGAAAGTGAAGTCGTAATGCCTGAGGCGGGACGCGTGAGTGCATTGACGACCACGGCGAAATGCTGCACGTCTACTTGCCCATCGGCATGGCGAGGGACAGGCCCTTGCGCTACGGGTTCAGACGCGAACACTAGACTCACGAGAAGGATGGAGAGGATAGCCCGCGCTATCCACTTTAGGGCGGGCACAGAGTCCCGCCGTTTCAGAAATTGCATGAATTACCTCCGTAAGGCAAAAACTATTTTGCTCTCCGTGAGAAAACAGCGGACGTGGCGGCGTTCATGCGAAGGTAGGGTTTCCAAAGTTGCGAAAATCGGAGCCCCTCTCGTGCGCGCGGCTGTTCCACTGCTCTCCCGCGAAAGCAGATATGTGAAACACGCTCCAGGCAGGTCTCCTGACTTCCGACTTGTTCCGCTTCCCCTTCCCATCTCATGACAGTGGTTCTTGAAGTGGAAAACTCTCTATTGAGAGAGGTGTCGTTCACAGTGGCGGGGCCGTGGCGGCTTTTCACCGCGCTTCCCTATTCTCCGATGGGGTTATCCCGACATCGGTACCTGAATCGTTTGCTGATGAAATTGTTAAGAGATATATATTATATCATATTTTTGCGCGTTTTGCAAATTTTTTTGTTGATTGTCTGGAGCAGGATTTTCAAGTTCAGTGCGGCTGTCTCTATTGTCTGGAGCAGGATTTTCGGGATTTCAGGATTTTCAGGATTAGCAAACGGTTCAGCAACGGAGACTCTTCAAGTCCTGCATACCTAAAAAGAAGCGTCCCGAGCGGATGAACGCCTCCTCATCCTGGAAATCCTGCTCAAAAAGAGGTCTGCTCGCCGCCGTAATGCCGTTCTGCCTTTGGACGCTCATCGACTTGCCACGGCAAAGTGACAGGCAGAGTGCCATGGTCAAAATAGGCATCCGTTATCTGCCAGAATTGCAAGCGCGGGTAGTGCTTGCCGTTATGCTCA
>PYJE01000211.1 GCA_003635305.1 Candidatus Poribacteria bacterium
ATCTCGTCATTATTGATGAGAGGAAGGCACGACAGAAGGCCAAAGAGATCGGACTCCCAGTTAAGGGATCCGTCGGTGTGTTGCTGGCGGCAAAGGAAAACGGGTTAATCGAGCTCATCAAACCGCTTTTAACCCAGATGCAGATGAACGGAATCTATTTGGGGAAATCGGTTATTGATGAAGCATTACAACAGGCCAGCGAAAAGGATTAACTGCACTAAAAAAATTCTTGCATATTTTTGCGTTCTTGTCTATAATATCAGATTAGAGACGCAAATATTTTTCATTAGCCCTTTAACCCGCTCCAGCGGAGCAGAACGGAGAACCGGTTATGCAAGCATTTGAATATGTTGCCGCGCAAACGGTGCCTGAAGCCGTCGCGGTTCTTGACGAAAAAGGACAGCACGCTCGCATCCTCGCCGGCGGCACAGACCTCATCGTCCAAGTCCGAGAGGCAAAACTTGCCGTTGACTGGATGGTGGACATCAAAGCCATCCCGGAAGTGAACATCCTCACGCACGACTCGCAAAACGGGCTCAGACTCGGAGCCGCCGTGCCGTGTTATCAGATTTACGACACGGAATCTATCTGCGAGAACTTCCCCGGCTTAGTCGACGCAACCAAAATTATCGGCGGCACCGCGATTCAGGGGCGCGCTTGCGTCGGAGGTAACTTATGTAACGCCTCCCCCGCAGCGGATAGCATCCCGCCGCTCATTGTCCTTAACGCTACCTGTGTTATCGTAGGCCCCGACGGTGAGAGAGAACTCCCTGCCGCCGAATTCTGCACGGCACCCGGACAGACAGTACTGGAGAGAGGCGAGATGCTGGTTGAAATCAAGATACCGCAACCGCCGAGCAATTCTAGTTCCTATTACCTCCGGTTTATTCCGCGCAATGAGATGGACATCGCTGTCGTCGGCGCAGGCGCAGCCGTGACGCTTGACGCGGCGAAGCAGAAGATTGTCTCCGCACGCATCGCGTTGGCAGCCGTTGCCCCGACACCGCTCTTCGCAGAGGAAGCAAGCACGCTACTTGCAGGGAGAGAAATTTCCGAAGAAGCCATCAACGAAGCCGCCGCCGCGGCGCAAGCCATCGCGCGGCCCATCAGCGACATGCGCGGCACCGCCGAACAGAGAACGCACCTCGTCGGTGTGCTTACCCGACGCGCCCTCAAGGGAGCCATTCAGCGAGTCTTGGATGCTTAGCCTCGCACCGATTAATCAACCCAACGCGTGCTTTCCGAGCGCGCACCGCTACGAAAAAAAAGGAGCCCGCAACATGGCGAGAAAAACGCACGTTCAAACCCAACTCAATGGTGAACCCGTTGAATTCCTCTGCGAAGCCCGGCAGAGCCTCTTGGAAGTCCTCCGAGATGAACTTCATCTCACCGGTGCAAAAGAGGGATGCAACAACGGGAATTGTGGTGCCTGCAGTCTCATTTTAGATGGCAGGCTCGTCAATTCATGCCTCGTCCTCGGCGTAGAGACTGAGGGCAAAACCGTCGAAACCGTGGAAGGACTCGCAGCCCCCGATAAGCTGCACCCTATCCAAGAGGCGTTCCTCGAAAACGCCGCGCTCCAGTGTGGTATCTGCACACCCGGGTTTATCATGAGTGCTAAGGCACTGCTGGATACCAACCCAAACCCGACGGAGCACGAAGTCCGATACTGGTTAGCCGGCAATCTCTGCCGCTGCACCGGTTACGATAAAATCGTCCGCGCCGTGCTTGACGCGGCATCAGCGTAGCGCGGGAGCCTGGCTCCCGCGATGCTTCAACCGCAAACCTGCGCGCTCTCTCAGCGCGCATCGGAGGGACATTCGCAATGCCAGAAAAGAAAGAATACAAAGTCATCGGAACCCGGCCCATCCGGCACGACGGTGTTGACAAAGTCACCGGCCGCGCGCTCTATGGTGCCGATTTCCATACCGCTGGACTCCTGCACGGCACCGTGCTCCGCAGTCCGCACGCACACGCACGCATCCTCTCCATTGACACAAGCCGCGCCGAGGCATACCCCGGTGTCAAAGCCGTTGTCACCGCCAAAGACTTGCCGGCAGCGCAAGACAAAATCGCCGACCTGGGTGAAGGCGCAGTCAATCTCAAATACCTCTGCGACAACATCCTCGCTAGCGACAAGGCACTTTACAAGGGACACGCCATCGCCGCTGTCGCCGCAACGAACGCACACATCGCTGAAGAAGCGTGTGCGCTCATCGACGTGGCATACGAAGTGCTGCCGCCTGTCTTAGAGGTACGTCAAGCAATGAAGCCGGATGCACCACTCATCCATGAAAACCTGAAGACCGGCTCGATGGGTGAAACCGCTGACAAACCCAGCAACATCGCCAGTCACCTCCAGCACAAGAAAGGCGATATTGAGAAAGGGTTCGCTGAAGCGGATGTCATCATCGAACGCGAATTCGTCACAGGCACTGTCCACCAAGGTTACATCGAACCGCACAACGCCACCGCGCTCTATAACCCTGATGGACAACTCACCGTCTGGTGCAGCACGCAAGGCGCGTTCACCGTGCGCGAACAACTCGCCGAAATCCTCCAATACCCCATCTCCAAGATTAAGGTGGTACCCATGGAGATTGGCGGCGGATTTGGCGGAAAAATCAACGTCTATGTAGAACCAGTCGCAGCACTACTCGCCAAGAAGAGCGGCAGGCCTGTCAAGGTGTTGATGAACCGCGCTGACGTGTTTGAAGCTACCGGCCCGACACCCGCATCTTTCATCAGCGTCAAAATGGGCGCAACGAAGGACGGCAAACTCACCGCAGCGCAGACACGCCTCGACTTTGAAGCAGGCGCATATCCCGGTTCACCTGTCGGCGCAGGAGCCATGTGTATCTTCGCACCCTATAACATTGAGAATGTCTTGATTGACGGATACGATGTCGTCGTCAATAAACCGAAAACCGCGCCTTACCGCGCACCCGGCGCAACTAACGCCGCATTCGGTTCAGAGACAGTCATCGATGAACTCGCCGAGAAATTGAACATCGACGCGCTGGAATTCCGCATCATGAACGGTGCCAAAGAGGGTGTCAAGCGCGCAGACGGACCGGTTTTCCCGCGCATCGGTTTCATCGAAAGCGTTGAGGCGGCGAAACAGCATCCGCACTACACCTCGCCCAACGGAAAGAAGCACCACGGACGCGGTGTTGCATCCGGCTTCTGGTTCAACATCGGCCTGGCATCCAGCGTCACCATCAACGTCAATCCCGATGGCACGATTAACCTCGTCGAAGGTTCAACCGACATCGGCGGCACGCGCGCATCCATCGCCATGCAGGCAGCGGAAGTGCTCGGCATCCCCGCAGAAGCTGTCAATCCTAGCGTCGTTGATACCAATTCCGTCGGTTACACTGCCGTGACAGGCGGCAGCCGCACGACGTTCGCCACCGGCTACGCCGCTTATGAAGCCGCGCAAGATGTCAAACAGCAGATGATTGCCCGCGCAGCGAAACTCTGGGAAGTTGATGAGAAAGACGTGCAATTCGCCGATGGCGAATTCTCCTGCATCAACGGCAAGGAAGAGCAAATCAGCTTCCGCGACTTGTCCGCGCGACTTGGTGAGACAGGCGGCCCGGTTGTTGGAAGAGCGGCAGTGAATCCGCCGGGTGCCGGCGGCGCGTTCGCAACCCATATCGTAGATCTGGAGGTAGACGAGGAGACTGGCAAGGTGGAGATTCTCCGCTACACCGCAACGCAGGATGCCGGAAAAGCCATTCATCCGAGTTACGTTGAGGGGCAAATCCAGGGCGGCGTTGTGCAAGGCATCGGCTGGGCATTGAACGAGGAATACATCTACAATGCCGAAGGCACGATGACGAACGCGAGTTTCCTTGACTATCGCATGCCGACATGCTTGGATCTGCCGATGATAGACACGGTAATCGTTGAGGTGCCGAATCCGGGGCATCCGTATGGCGTGCGCGGTGTCGGCGAGGTGCCGATTGTGCCGCCGCCCGCGGCCATCGCCAATGCCATATATGATGCAATTGGCATTCGGATGACAGAACTGCCGATGTCACCAGACCGGATGCTGAAAGCCATGGGCAAAATCTAGCCCAGGCAGCCTCATCCCGTAGGCGCGCTTTGAAAGCGCGCCCCCAAATTCCCGTAGGCGCGCTTTGAAAGCGCGCCTACCAACCTCGCCTCTCCGGGGTGACGCATCAGCCCACACCGCCCTTGGCGATGCTTGCATCCCAGAGAGGTAAGTCAAAACTACCTACCCAAATGAAACTGAACCACCGCTAGGAACAACAAAAATGCCACATGTAGCCATCCCCTCCCTCATGCGCAACTTAACCGCCGGCGAAGAAAACGTCACCGTCCCCGGCACCACCGTCCGAGAAGTCATCGACAACTTAGACACCCGCTATCCCGGCGTGAAATCGCGCTTATGCGAACATGGGCGCGTCAAATCCGGCATCGCCGTCTATATCGACGGTATCCTCACCACCCGCGAAGGACTACGCGAACGTCTCGATGCAAACGCGGAGATTCATTTCCTCCCTGCAATCAGCGGCGGCACAGGAACCCCTCCCACTTTACCGTAGGGCGAGGGCCTGTCCCTCGCCAGGCCGGATAACCTGTAGGGCAAGAGCACCTGCTCTTGACCCGTTTACCGCTTAATTTGACAAACGCATTTTTTGGAT
>PYJE01000212.1:0-4390 GCA_003635305.1 Candidatus Poribacteria bacterium
GAAGGCACGATGACGAACGCGAGTTTCCTTGACTATCGCATGCCGACATGCTTGGATCTGCCGATGATAGACACGGTAATCGTTGAGGTGCCGAATCCGGGGCATCCCTATGGCGTGCGCGGCGTCGGCGAGGTGCCGATTGTGCCGCCGCCCGCGGCCATCGCCAATGCCATCTATGATGCAATTGGCATTCGGATGACAGAACTCCCCATGTCACCAGATCGGATGCTGAAAGCCATGGGCAAAATCTAGCCCAGGCAACCCCAAATTACCGTAGGCGCGCTTGCAAAGCGCGCCTACCAACCTCGCCTCTCCGGAGTGACGCATCAGCCCACACCGCCCTTGGCGATGCTTGCATCCCAGAGAGGTAAGTCAAAACTACCTACCCAGATGAAACTGAACCACCGCTAGGAACAACAAAAATGCCACACGTAGCCATCCCCTCCCTCATGCGCAACTTAACCGCCGGCGAAGAGAACGTCACCGTCCCCGGCACCACCGTCCGAGAAGTCATCGACAACTTAGACACCCGCTATCCCGGCGTGAAAGCGCGCTTATGCGAACATGGGCGCGTCAAATCCGGCATCGCTGTCTATATCGACGGCACCCTCACCACCCGCGAAGGACTACGCGAACGTCTCGATGCAAACGCGGAGATTCATTTTCTCCCGGCCATCAGCGGCGGCACAGGAACCCCTCCCACTTTACCGTAGGGCGAGGGCCTGTCCCTCGCCAGGCCGGATAGCCTGTAGGGCAAGAGCACCTGCTCTTGACCCGTTTACCGCTTAATTTGACAAACGCATTTTTTGGATGGTATAATTAAAGCAACCTTTCAATAAAGGAGAGGCGTAATTATTTCTCAGGGTGGTAAATCTAAATTGATGTCCCTTCGAGGATATCACAACCGAGAGGAATTCTGACAATGTGGCGCACTTTGATTAGCAACAGACTCGTCGTCGTCGGCATCCTTTTCTGTCTGTTGAGTATCGCAGGGAGTTTGTTCTATAGTTGGCATGTGGAACACGGCCTCCGTGAAGAGGAGGCGCGCATCAAGCAGTTCCTCCAGCAACTAGAGACACCCACGGAAGAAGTTCGCATGCAACAGACCGCTGAGCCAGCAGGGCTCGAAAAGGCAGGACAAGCGGATGCCCCCTTTCCGGGCACCGACTTGGCTCAAATGGACACCGAACCTGCGAAGACGTTCGGGACAGAGGACGTGGAAGTTGTGGACGCGGACACCGCGCTCTTTTCAGATGAAACATCTGAAACCGACGCTGCACCTGTCTCACCTTATGGTGTCTCACCCTATGGGTTTGGACCGTTTCCAGAACCACCTCCCGACTATCCAGACCAGGGAGTCTGGGACGAAGTTAGGATACGCTCAATGCAGCCAGAGCATGAGTTGTTATCAAGAGTGCGCATCAAGTTGTGGACCCAGGGTATTCATACTGGTGGCGCAGTCTTTAAGAGCGATTACGGGCTGATTTATCTTCTTCTCCCCGATGTAGTTTATATTGAATGGGACGAGTATGTGGATGAAAACGGGCAAGTCCACCGATATGTTTCCAGGCAGTTGTCTGCACCGGAAACCGCGGACAGGTACGAGGCGGACATTGGTAAAGGCATCTTTTCGCCGACGTTAACCATTTATGAGTTTCCCTATGGAGGAATTGACCCCTATGAATTTCTCGGGCTACCGAGATAAGGAGGAAATTCATTTCCTCCCAGCCATCAGCGGCGGCACAGGAACCCCTCCCACTTTCGTAGGGCGAGGGCCTGTCCCTCGCCAGGCCGGATAGCCTGTAGGGCAAGAGCACCTGCTCTTGACCCGTTCGGGCGAGGGCCTGTCCCTCGCCAGGCCGGACAACTCAGAACATCCCCATTTCTCGCCGCCGCGGATGTTGAAACCGCGCGGGGGACAGGCCCCCGCGATACGGTAACAAGCCGTGTTTTTCGCGTAGTCAGCTGCGCGCAAACGACAGACGTTTTTTCTCACGGCGGCAAAAACGCGCGCCGCGCGCAGAAAACGCGCGAAAAACGCGCGTTTTTTGCATCCACACCGCGAAAATCCGAAAAAAAAGACTTTTTTTGAAAAAAAAGTGAAAAATTTGTAAAAAAAAGGTCTTTTTTGCCAAAATTCTGCATTTTTTGCCAATTTTAATTTGACAAACGCATTTTTTGGTGGTATAATTAAAGCAACCTTCCAATCAAGGAAAGGTGAAGTTGTTCTTTGAAAGTTAAATAGTGAACGTGACGTGCCTATTTTATAGCTTGTGAGTGCACCTCAATTTTGGCGTGGGTGAATGTTCATCTACGTTTGAGATGTGCTTCGATACTTTTGTGGAGAGTATGATACCGGCTCAGGACGAACGCTGGCGGCGTGGATGAGGCATGCAAGCCGAACGAGAAGTCGGGCTCCGGCCCGATGGAAAGTGGCGAAAGGGTGAGTAACGCGTGGGTAATTTACCTCTGAGATGGGGATAACAACCTGAAAAGGTTGCTAATACCAAATACGATTGCCGGGACTTCGGTTCCGGTACTGAAAGGTGGCTTCGGCTGCCGCTCGGAGATGAGCCCGCGTCCTATTAGCTTGTTGGTGTGGTAATGGCGCACCAAGGCGACGATGGGTAGCTGGTCTGAGAGGATGGTCAGCCACATTGGGACTGAGACACTGCCCAAACTCCTACGGGAGGCTGCAGTCGAGAATATTTCGCAATGGGGGAAACCCTGACGATGCGACGCCGCGTGGGGGATGAAGGCTCTCGGGTCGTAAACCTCTGTGTTACGGGATGAATTGGCCGTTGAAGATAATACAACGGTTTTGACGTTACCGTAGTAGAAAGCCCCAGCTAACTACGTGCCAGCAGCTGCGGTAATACGTAGGGGGCAAGCGTTGTCCGGAATCACTGGGCGTAAAGCGCGCGCAGGCGGCAAGGTCAGTCAGACGTGAAAGGGCTCGGCTCAACCGAGTCATTGCGTTTGATACTGCCTTACTTGAGTCTAGAAGAGGAAAGTGGAATGTACGGTGTAGCGGTGGAATGCTTAGATATCGTATAGAACACCTGTGGCGAAGGCGGCTTTCTGGTCTAAGACTGACGCTCATGCGCGAAAGTTTGGGGAGCAACCGGGATTAGATACCCCGCTAGTCCTTACTGTAAACGATGGGTACTAAGTGTAGGGGGTGTTGACTCCCTCTGTGCTGTAGCTAACGCATTAAGTACCCCGCCTGGGGAGTACGGCCGCAAGGTTAAAACTCAAGGTAATTGACGGGGGGCCGCACAAGCGGTGGAGCATGTCGCTTAATTCGACGCAACGCGAAGAACCTTATCCAGGGCTTGACATCCTGTGACACCCATAGAAATATGGCTTTCCCTCGGGACACAGTGACAGGTGCTGCATGGCTGTCGTCAGCTCGTGTCGTGAGATGTTGGGTTAAGTCCCGCAACGAGCGCAACCCCTGTCTTTAGTTGCCAACAGGTAATGCTGGGGACTCTAAAGAGACCGCTGGTGACGAGCCAGAGGAAGGTGGGGATGACGTCAAGTCCGCATGGCCCTTATGCCCTGGGCTGCACACGTGCTACAATGGCCGGTACAGAGGGATGCCAAACCGCGAGGTGGAGCCAATCCCAAAAAGCCGGCCCCAGTTCGGATTGCAGTCTGCAACTCGACTGCATGAAGGTGGAATCGCTAGTAATCGCGAATCAGCAGGTCGCGGTGAATACGTTCCCGGCCCTTGTACACACCGCCCGTCACGCCATGGAAGTTGGTAGCATTCGAAGCGGGTGACCCAACCCTCCGGGGAGGGAGCTCTCGAAAGTGAAACCGATGACTGGGGCGAAGTCGTAACAAGGTAGCCGTAGGGGAACCTGCGGCTGGATCACCTCCTTTCTAAGGAGCATAAAACAGATGCTTTCTCACACAAATCATCTGTTCACGCTCTGAACCTTAACGGGCACGCACACTGAAACTATTTAACTTTCAAGAACATTACTTCGGGCTTATAGCTCAGACGGTTAGAGCGCGCGCCTGATAAGCGCGAGGTCTCTGGTTCGATTCCAGATAAGCCCATCAACATCGCGTTCCCCCACAGAAAGCAACTCAGCGAAAAATCCCGCCTACAGAAAAGGAAGGTTCATCTTCAAATGCCTTTCACAAAAGGAGCGTCTTATGAAAGCCTTTATCGTTTTTCTCTTGCTCCTCATCGTTGCCTGCGCAGCACTGTGGATATACGTCGAACGCGAAATCGCAACAACGTCGCACCAAACCTATCCGGCGCAAGAAAAGAACGTGCCTGACACTGCAGTGCCCCCGGCACCGGCCACAACCGAGATACCCTCAGATGTCCCAGATGTCTCCGAGCAAAGCGAGGAGAGTCCCATTACTGATGGAG
>PYJE01000212.1:4410-7206 GCA_003635305.1 Candidatus Poribacteria bacterium
CGATGCAGCCGCTGAGCGTTACCGTGCGCAACTCAAAGAACAGCACGGTGATATTCCTGAAGTTGACATGTTTATTGAACTGCACAAGCGCATGTTCCGAGACAAAAAACCTGTCACTCTTGACGAACACGTCCGCTTTGCCGAACTTGCAAACTTCTTTTATCCCTCGCCTCAGAACGAAGCCGGTGTTCAAAGACTCAGACAGTTACGAAGGGATGCCGGTGGAGAGGTCATTGTGATTACAGACCCGGACAAGTTACCTCCCAACATCCCTCGGCCGTGACAGAAAACGCTTGCTTGGCTACGTGCCCGGTCCCTTCGCTCCGTTAATACCAACACCTCCATCGCGTCGGCGCGGTTAAAAACCGCGCCTACCGGTGAGAAAGGGCTCGGCAGCGACTGCGGTAGGCGCGCTTTGTAAGCGCGCTTCTTCGGATGCGCGGTTGGAAACCGCACAGACGGTGTTCCTTGGATAGGCGCGGTTGGAAACCGCGCCTACGGTGAGGAAAATGCCGCCGTAGGCGCGCGTTGTAAGCGCGCTTCTTTGGAGGCGCGGTTAAAAACCGCGCCTACGATGTTTGTTGGATAGGCGCGGTTGGAGGTGTTTGTTGGGTAGGCGCGCTTTGTAAGCGCGCTTCTTCCAGAGGTCATTCATTTTCGGGTAAGTAGATTTCAGCGGACTTCAACCCCAACTGCTGCGTTTTCAATGCCTCTGCCTCCAACGCATCGTCGTAGGCGTAAGGCACACCGCGCTTCGCTGCATCCTTCTTGTCTTTCGCAAAGGAACACGGCTTATTCTTCGTTCCTGTGATACTCGGTTCATCCGACAACATCTCACGAAGCCGTTGCATCGCACGATGCGTTTCCTCATCGGTGATACCAAGCACCTCTGCAAGCAACGCGCGTCGAGGATATGCCGCCATGCATCGGACGCGCACTCGTTGTAGGGCTTCAACTTTTCATGCCGTTATAGCGCATCACCTCTGCGCCGAATCGGACGCGCACTCGTTGTAGGGCTTCAACCCTCATGGAGGAACATAATGCGCTCAGAGAGGAATTCCGGGCCTTTCAAAGCAACGCGGACCGGCGCAATCACTAACTTCGGCAAGGGTTCGCGGCAGCGCGAGTGGAAGCCACGCAACGCTATGAAGCTCTCCAGCAGGAATTCGCGGTGGCGCAAGAAGCCGCGCGGAACTTGGAAGCCGCGCTCGCGGCGGCGAATCGCCGTTACGATGAACTGTAGGCAGAATCGGCGCGGCAATACGAGTCGCTGGAGCAGGAGTTGGCGGTGTCGCGAGGTGATGTTGCATCGCTGGCGCAGAAATTAGCGGATTCGCAAGCAGAAGTAGAGTCCCTCCAAGCGGCACAGGTGGAGTCGGCGCGACAATACGAGTTGCTGCAGCAGGAATTGATAGCGACGCAAGCAGAGCTGCAAGCTGTCAAAGCCGTGCTCGAGGAGACGAGTCGCCGTTACGATGAAATCGTGCCAGACCTGCTGACAGCGCGGGGCCAGATTGAATTCCTCAAGAGCGCACTTGAGAAAGCCGATCGTCGGCATCATGACGCGCAAGGGGCGGCGGCGCAGCAATACCGCGTGCTGGAGGAGAAGTTCGCGGCGGCGCAAGCCGCATCGGCACGGCAATACGGTGCCTTGCGCAAAGACTTCGAGAAGGCGCGAACCGACTGGGAAGAACGGTATCAGTACCAAGAACGGGAAAACGCCGCGCTCCAAGTCGTCGTTGATACCGCGAACCGGGAATACGGACGACTCGGGGAAATGTGTGAGCGGGTGTTGGGACTGCATCAAGCCTTTCACGACAACCTTGAGTTGCTCGTGGAAAAACTGGGGAATCAGGACTAAGCTCTGGCGAAATCGCAGTATTTGCCCCGAGCGCATTGTCAGGACAGATGTCTCTATCTGTCCGTTCGCGCCTAGTGGCGGACGGATAGAGACATCCCCCTTACAATTAGGGTAAGTTTTGTGTTGACAACCCTTTCGGCGTTATGGTATCCTATATTCAAATAGAACCATTGCGGAAAACAAAAATCTTGCAAAATTTCTCATTAAATGCTAAAATTCATGATACAGCCAAAAAAACGAACCTATCTTGAATACTGGTTTGCACTCGCATCCGTAGAAGGACTCGGCGGCGTTCGGATTAAGCGGCTCATCACGCGGTTCGGAGACGTGGCAAACATTTTTGACGCGGAACTCCCCGAAATCGCGCGACTGCCCTCCTTCAATCCGGTCTTGGCATCGCGGATACTCACCGTGGCGCAAAATTTTCCAGTCTTACGGGAGAGACTGGCCGCGCTCAACAGCCAACAAGTAGAGGTGCTTTGCCCCGAAGACGCGGCTTACCCTGCACAATTGAAAGCCGTGCCCGATGCGCCCCCGATTCTGTGCAGAATCGGCACCGTCACCGAAATCCACAAACAATGCGTCGCGATTGTCGGAAGTCAGCAACCCAGTCTTGAGGGCATTCAGGTGACGCTAGCACTCGCCGTCCAGTTGGCACAGGCCGGATTTACCGTTGTCAGTGGCCTCGCCACCGGCATTGATGCTACTGCGCACAACGGTGCCTTAGCCGTAGGTGGGCGCACCGTTGGCGTGTTGGCAACCGATTTTAGTGCTGTCTATCCGTTCCGAAATAGCCAGCTCGCCGCGAAAATCTACGAGACAGGATGCCTATTTACCGAACATCCGTTTCCGACATCGCCGTCCCCCGGGAACTTCGTGTTGCGGAATCGGATTATCAGCGGGCTCTCTGTCGCGACAATCGTCGTTGAGTCTCA
>PYJE01000213.1:0-4488 GCA_003635305.1 Candidatus Poribacteria bacterium
AACAGGGGTGGCACGCGGTTCACTGGCGAACAATAGGGGAACCGCGCGATTCGGATAGAACCATTGCGGAAAACAAAAATATTGCAAAATTTCTCATTAAATGCTAAAATTCATGATACAGCCAAAAAAACGAACCTATCTTGAATACTGGTTTGCCCTCGCATCCGTAGAAGGACTCGGCGGCGTTCGGATTCAGCGGCTCATCACGCGGTTCGGAGACGTGGCAAACATTTTTGACGCGGAACTCCCCGAAATCGCGCGACTGCCCTCCTTCAATCCGGTCTTGGCATCGCGGATACTCACCGTGGCACAGAATTTTCCAGTCTTACGGGAGAGACTGGACGCGCTCAACAGCCAACAAGTAGAGGTGCTTTGCCCCGAAGACGCGGCTTACCCGGCACAACTGAAATCCGTGCCCGATGCGCCCCCGATTCTATGCAGAATCGGCACCGTCACCGAAATCCGCGAACAATGCGTCGCGATTGTCGGAAGTCAGCAACCCAGTCTTGAGGGTATTCAGGTGACACTAGCACTCGCCGTAAAGTTGGCACAGGCCGGATTTACCGTTGTCAGTGGACTCGCCACCGGCATTGATGCTACTGCGCACAACGGTGCCTTAGCCGTAGGTGGGCGCACCGTTGGCGTGTTGGCAACCGATTTTAGTGCAGTCTATCCGTTCCGAAATAGCCAACTTGCCGCGAAAATCTACGAGACAGGATGCCTATTTACCGAACATCCGTTTCCGACATCGCCATCCCCCGGGAACTTCGTGTTGCGGAATCGGATTATCAGCGGGCTCTCTGTCGCGACAATCGTCGTTGAGTCTCAAAAAAGCGGCGGTGCCATGCATACCGCACGCTACGCCCGGCGGCAAGGAAAGCACGTCTTCGCATGCCGATGGAAGACGCGAAACGAACGCAGCGAAGGAACGCTGGAGCTCATCAACACCGGTGCCCTCCCTTTTTTGCCCAACGAACTTGACAAAGTCGTTGAAGGCGTAACGCATCCCGAACTTTTGGAGGCGCAGAGTGCCATCGGTGCATCTGGCGAACAGATGGCACTTTTTGATGCAGGATAACCTGATTTGCCAGCGATTTTTGGCGTAACATAAAACCTTACCAAAAAAAATCGCAAAAAAATTGCTTTTTTTTTCAAAATGTGGTATACTATATATGTCTATAAACGGCATGAGGGAATACGGTGTACCCTTTTTTCATTTCACAACGTTTTAAGAATGTGGTATACTGGGAAAAAAGTGCAGGTTGTCCTCAAAATATGGAAAATGAAGTTTTTTCTTGACAAAAACAACACATTTTTGTAGAATTGCTTCATCACATCCAAATCAAGGCACAACTTGCAGATTTCTCTCAGCAAAATTCCCTTGAAAAAGTTTGCAAATTTTGCTAAACTTTGGATAGACACTTTCGGGCGAGGCGCGACAATCCAATGGTATCGGGGCGAAACCCCCAATGAGAAGCCGCCCCTCGCGAGATTTGTTCTCAACGTGTCGTTCTGTCCACTCGCACACCGCAGTGGACGACAAACGAAATAGCCCAACGTTACTCGACTTCATGAGGATATGATGGCTGGTTTCTATCGCCGCCGTTGCATTGCAAACAACAGCGGCAGCGAAACCAACTCTTCCCAAAGGCGAAAGCCCGCGGGACAACACCGAAAGTTTTCTAGCAGCATCTATACCCACTAGGCGCACCTTACAAGCGCGCCCTCAGGATAGATGCATTCTGATTAACCTTAAATTTAAGGAGTTAACTCAAATGAAAAAAATGTTTAGAACCTTGGCTTTACTGATGGCGGCACTGCTCGCTGTCTATGTGATTGGCTGCGGTGGTGGCGACGACGAAGAAGAGACGGAAGCTGCACCAGCGGCATTCCAGAGCGCGAACCCTCCCGCCGGTAGCGAAGTCGCCGCCAACGGGACGATCACGGTTACCTTTGATAATGCCCCCGCCGATGTTACGGTGAGCCCGGGAGCTGTTACCGTCGCTGGCAAAACAGCCACGATTACAGGGCCCTTCACACCTGGCCCACTCGCGCTGACCATTACCTGGGCTGATGGTAGCCAGACGCTCAACTACACCGTCACGGCACCGGATACCACCGCGCCGACGGTTACCGGCGGAACGGTTAGCGATGGCGACAAGGATATCGATCCTGAAGCCATTAACACCGACGCGAAGATTGAGATTACCTTCAGCGAAGATGTCACCGGAAGCATCGCCCTGCAAACCGAGGGCGGCGACGATGTCGGCTGGCTTGGCAAAGTCGAAGGCACCACAGGCACTTTGGAGCTCGTCAAGGGCAAAGAAATCGGCAACGAGACTACCTACGTTATCGCAGGTAAAGTTTCAGACGCTGCCGGCAACTCCCTTGATGTGAGCGTCACCTTTGTTACAAAAGGTAAAGAGTAAGTTTGAGGCTATTTCGCTTACGCGGGCAGCGTATCTTTAGATACGCTGCCCTTTTTTTATCTTTTTTGCACGGACGCGGCCCGAATCCCGTAGGCGCGCTTTGTAAGCGCGCCCTCTTCCCCGTGCGCGGTTGCAAACCGCGCCTACCGGGAGAATAATGCATTTGCGGCTATCCTATTATAATTTTTTTTACCACATATTTTTTGCATTTATGCTATAATAATCAAAACGGACGCAAATTCCATAGTTCCGCCCGATAGGCGCAGTTTGCAAACCGCGGCTACAGGGTTCACCTTGGGTAACGTCTGAATAATTTTTTCAAAAAAAGTTTGAACGGTTTTTGAAATAGAGTTGTCTAAATAATCAGAAACCGGTAGATGCGCGCGGCACCGCACAGCTACCGAAGGAGCATCGTTCCATGGAAAGAACTGAGGCATTGCTCATCGCCGAGCTCCGCGAAGGAGACGAGACAGCACTCGCCGTCCTCGTGGAAAAGTATCAGCACATCGTGTATCGCCTCGCCATGCAGATTACACAAAACCACGCCGACGCAGACGATGTCATGCAAGAAACCTTCATCAAGGCGTACCGCTCCATACACACGTTTCGGCAGGATGCCGCCTTCGAGACGTGGCTGTATCGCATCGCTGTCAACGAAGCACTCAACTTCGTCAAACGGCGCGACCGGCGGCGCGAATACGCGTTTGATGCCTCGGCAGAAACCGCCATGGATGCCGTTGAACGGCATAGGGCTGAAGAAGCGTCAGACCCGCACGTCCAAGCAGAGAAAGCCGAGCTGCGGCAACGAGTCACCGAGGCTGTCAACAGTCTCTCGCTGAAGCACCGGACCGTCGTGCATCTTCATGAATTTGAAGGGTTAACCCACGCCGAGATAGCCGCAATCCTCAACTGCTCCGAAGGAACCGTGCGTTCGCGCCTGCACTACGCCCGGAAAAAACTCCGGACTCTGCTTAAACCGTATGTCGATGCCTGCGCAGAACCCGAGTAATACCAATTCATTCGGTCCAACTCTGGGGCTTGCTGCCAACCGTCAGCACGGTGAACGAAAATGGCTGCGCTTGCCCGTAGCGCGAGGGCCTGTCCCTCGCGACTTCGGACGCTGAAATGGCTGCGCTTCGCCGTAGCGCGGGGGCCTGTCCCTCGCGACTTCGGACGCTGAAATGAGAAGGATGTGCTTCCTAGCACCGCAAATTCTGGAAATACCGCTCGACTAGAGTAGAGAAAAGCGCGATAGTTTCGGAAACTATTGCTTTGAGAGTTACCCCATCGGCGGGTTTACCTAGTGTCGATGCAAACCGTGCGTGTGTCGCAGGTTACTGTGCCTGCGCTCTCCACGACACCGCACAGGTTGGCACGGAAGCGTGCCATTAAAGGGCCTAAGGAACCCTGTCAATGAGAGATATTGATGGACTTGTCCAAAATGTCTTGACTTTGACTAACAGGCGTAACATGTCGATAGCAAAATGTTACACCGTCCAACACCAGTTATCTGATTACATTGATGACACCCTTTCCGCACGGCAGAAGACTGCAGTTGCGGAGCATCTCCGCGCCTGTTTGCACTGCCGAAACGAAGTGACTGCGCTCAAGAAGACCCGCACGCTTGTCGGGAGTTTCTATGTTACGCCCACGGCATCCGATGCCTATCATGCCCGGTTTGCCGCGCGACTCCAGAAACAGATTGAGCAGGCACCACCTAACGGTTTGCATCACCGCATCTCCGCCGCTGTCGCCCGCTTTGGATGGCAGTTGCAGACATGCCTCCTCGGGTGCTTGCCTAGTCCTAAAAGCCTGAGTGGCTTCCCCGGCATCCCCTCGCGAGTTTTGCCGGTTTACGTGTTGTTGCTCGCCATGTCGGCGTTAGGTGTTGCGACACTCCTCCTTCATGAGGACGCGCCGCTCGCACCGGTAGCACGCTTGGAACAACAGAAGACAGGGCGCAATTCCAGAATGGAGAAAGACGCACCGCCGCAGTTACCTGTTGGCGAAAAGCGCGCACTCTCTATCGGGACATACACCGCACGCGATACACCTACCG
>PYJE01000213.1:4508-29984 GCA_003635305.1 Candidatus Poribacteria bacterium
TACCTAGTGTCGATGCAAACCGTGCGTGTGTCGCAGGTTACTGTGCCTGCGCTCTCCACGACACCGCACAGGTTGGCACGGAAGCGTGCCATTGAAGGGCCTAAGGAACCCTGTCAATCAGAGATATTGATGGACTTGTCCAAAAATGTCTTGACTTTGACTAACAGGCGTAACATGTCAATAGCAAAATGTTACACCGTCCAACACCAGTTATCTGATTACATTGATGACACCCTTTCCGCACGGCAGAAGACTGCGGTTGCGGCGCATCTCCGCGCCTGTCTGCACTGCCGAAACGAAGTGACTGCGCTCAAGAAGACCCGCACGCTTGTCGGGAGTTTCTATGTTACGCCCACGGCATCCGATGCCTATCATGCCCGGTTTGCCGCGCGACTCCAGAAACAGATTGAGCAGGCACCACCGAACGGTTTGCATCACCGCATATCCGCCGCTGTCGCCCGCTTTGGATGGCAGCTGCAGACATACTTCCTCGGGTGCTTGCCCAGTCCTAAAAGCCTGAGTGGCTTCCCCGGCATCCCCTCGCGAGTTTTGCCGGTTTACGTGTTGTTGCTAGCCATGTCGGCGTTAGGTGTTGCGACACTCCTCCTTCATGAGGACGCACCGCTCGCACCGGTAGCACGCTTGGAACAACAGAAGACAGGGCGCAATTCTAGAATGGAGAAAGACGCACCGCCGCAGTTACCCGTTGGCGAAAAGCGCGCACTCTCTATCGGGACATACACCGCACGCGATACACCTACCGGAAATCCCAACGAGCCCTCGGTAACACCGAAGCCTCTCGGAAATCGGCAGTTGTCCGCTGCATCAGTCTCCACAAGAAAAACAAGAACGCAGCATGCGGAACTGCGCGGAGAGACGTTCTGGCAGCAGGACGCTTTGCGCCAATACCAAAAACTGCCCGCACGCGGCATGCTTTTGACAGACACCGCTTACGGACTCTTATTGGTGCAAGGAATCTTCGGAACCCCCGAAGAGGGATGGAAACCTTATCAACCTAAACGGCGCGGGAATCCGACAGGGTTCGCAAGAAAACTGCTCGACGTGCCGTTAGAGACACGAACCATTCGTGAAGTTTACGATGCAATTAAATTGTAAACGCCACCGTTCATTAGTACCGAAAACATAGACACCGCCAACGGCGATGTCGGTTTTACGTCAAGGCACGTGATATGACTTACCAACGTGTCCGAACAGTTCGCCTATAGGAAAAGTGCCTGCGTCGCAACGCGTAAGCAGGCCACCTTTTGCGAACAACAGAAAAGGAGAATATTAAATGAACCCAAGAATTTTGGGCATCATCGGCGGCTTGGCACTCCTCGTCGCCCTCTTATCGCCCTTCATGATGGGCAGCTCCAAAAAAGTGGAGCAACTCTTCAATTCCGCCGAAGACCTTTATGGCCAAGCGGACTATGAAGGCGCGATTGCCAAATACAACGAAGCACTTGAAGAATCCACCAAGCGCGGCGTGAAAACTGAAGTCATTGACAAAGACTTCCCCACGCTTGCGAACTTCAAGATTGCCGTCAGCTACTCGCAACTCGCCGAACAATCCGGCGATGTCAATCACTACGACACCGCGATTGCCTACATTGAGAAAGTCGCCCCAACCGCCACTATCCCCAAGCACCAAGAAGGGTTAACCTACTTGTGGGGACAGATTCTCTACCGAACCGAACAGTTCGAGCTCGCCGAACCCAAGTTCATGCAGCTTATTGAGAACTTCCCGAACTCCCTGTTCGTTGAGAACGCGTGGTATGCCATCGGGCAGCTCAACTACAAGCTGCAAAACTATGAAGACTCGCGGAACGCCTTCAAAGCTGTGTTGGACGGCTTCCCAAACTCCGATTTCAAGGACGATTCGCAGCACCTCATCGCGCAATCCTTCCTGAACGAGTCAAACTACGAGCAGGCTTATCAGGAATTCGACAAGATTGCTACCGAAGAGTTCAAAAACTACCCGGACTTGCAGGCGGAAGCGATGTATAAGGCAGCTTACAGTCTCAACCAACTCGGCCGAGATGATGAGGCCATTAGCCGTTATACCAACTTCATCACGCAGTTCCCGGAGAGCCAGTATGTCACCGCCGCTTACTTCGACCAGGGTGCCATTTACGCCCGGCAGAAGGACTACGACAACGCGCGCGTCAACTACGAACTCGCCCTCCAAAACACCGCCGACCGGGTGCTCCAAGCGGAGATTCAATCCGCCATCGGGCGCACCTACTATGACCAGGGTGACTACGAGAACGCCATCGTCTCATACACGACGTTGTTAGAGGAATACCCAGAGAGCGATTTCATCGCCGAAGCCAAACTCGGTATCGCCGATAGCCATTTCCGACTGGAACGATGGAGCGAGGCAACCGTCGCTTACGAACGCGTCATCAACGAGCACGAAGAGGAAACCGACTTTATCCCTTACTGCTCCTATCAGATTGGCGAGGCTTACTACAAACTCGGCACCGCCCAACGGCAGTCCGCCCAGGATGAGGAAAGCACCGAACAGGCAATGACGACGCTTGAACTCGCGCTGACCTGGTATCAGAAGACGATTGACGACTTCCCGCAGGATGCTGTCGCACCTCACGCGCTCTACGGTGCCATCTGGGCCCTGAATGACCTGGGGCGTAAGGAAGAGTTGGAGACGGTGGCACGCGAGTTTATTGACAAGAACAAAAACGACAACGAATTTGATATCCTCGCCGCCGAAGTCCAACTCCGGTTTGCTGACATCAAACGGCAGGAATTCAAACAGTATGTCGAAGCCGCCCAAGAATACGCCAAGTTGTGGGAGTACCGGCCGCTACCAAAGTTCCACCTCGTCAAACTGATGGGCAAATTCTTTGAGGGCCGCTCCTACTACGAAGCCGCCAAACCCGAAGGCTACCAAGAAGGCGACACGGACGCGACATTCAACGCTGACTATCTGCAAAAATCGGTAGCCGCCTATCAAGATGCCGTCGCGATGTTCAACGATGAAGCATTCCTCCCCGGTGTCGCGGAAGAGCGTTACGACGATTTCTCGGAGCGTATTGCGCAGGTGGAAGCGTGTGTCATGAACGAGGCACTCTCACACGAAATGCTCGGTGACTGGGAACAGGCCCGCGTTCGGTACGCCTCGATTCCGGAAACCAGCGAGTATTACGAACGCGCGCTCCTCCTCGTCGCCAACAGTTATGTCAAACAGGGCGACAAAGAAGGGGCGATTAACTACTACAACGGTATCCTTGTTAAATTGGCGGATGCCGACAACCGTTCGTTGGCAGAGATTAAACTCGCCGACTTGTTGCGTGCAGAGAAACGCTTCGCCGAAGCCGCCGTTCAGTATCAGGCCGTCGTCGATGGCAATCCGTCGGGTGAATATGCCGACGACGCGCTTTACCTCGTCGGGCTCTGCTATTACCACGCCAGTGCGGATGATGCCACGCTCATCCCCAAATCGGAAGCCGCGTTCCAACGCGTCATCGCCGATTATGCGGAGAGCCCGAACGCCGTAGAGGCCTATTACGGCTTAGCACTCGCCTATCGCGATGCCGCCCAAAAGCACGGCGATACCGAAAAGTGGCCCCTCGTCCTGCAAATCGCTGAAGAAGCAAACAACAAGTATGCTACCAGCGAGGATGAACTGGTGCTGCGGACGCTGGGCCATATTGAGTTGATTAAAGCCACCGCGATTGAGAATACGAGCGCCAATGCAGAAGGCGGCGTTGACGTAGATGTGCTCGTTGCCTCCCTCAAGCGGATTGTCAACAACACCGGTGCACCGGAAGATGCACGCAGCCGTTCACAGTTGAAAATCGGGCACACCTACTACGGCGTGAAACGCTACGAAGAAGCACTCGCCGAGTATCTCCTCTTCGTTGAGATGTTCCCGAACAACGAGCTCGCGCCCAACGCGCAGTATCAAGCCGCCGTGTGCCACTACCAAATCGCGCAAGCCGCCGGCGACAAAGGCACGAAGGACCTGGCTCTCCAGAACGCTGTCAGTGCCGCGCAAAAAGTGACAACGCTCACCGATGATGCCGACAACCGCATCAGCGCGAGTTACACCGAAGGCTTGGCGAAACTCGGCTTAGAAGACGAAGCAGGCGCAGCCGCCGCCTTCAAACAGGTGACGGCGTTAGAGGGACAGACGGAAGACGAAAATCGTAAGACGCTCATCTTCCAAGCGCATTCCCGACTCGCTGAACTCAACGGGAACCTCGGGGACCACGCCGCCGCGGTGCAGGAATATCAATATATCATTGAGAATACCGAGGACGCGGACTTGAAGGGCCGCTCCTACTTCGCGATGGCGTTCGCGCAAGATGAGCAGCTGAAGGCGTACCCCGAAGCCTTGATGAGTTACCAAAACGCCATTCAGCTCGTCGAAGATAAGTTAGTCCAAGCGCAAGCCTACTATCGGATGGGGCTTATCTATCAAGACAAACTCAAGCAGCCGGAGAAGGCGTTGGAGACGTTCCAGACGCTGATTGGCGACTATAGCGGTTCGGGGGACACCAGCGTCGCGTCCATGGTAGCCGATGCCGGCATCCGCCGCTCGTCACTCTACGTTGAACTTGGCCGTCTTGATGAGGCGATTGCCGAGGCGGAGGAAGCACTCAACCGGACGAAAGCGAATCCGAACGCATCGGTGTCTGAAAAATGCGCCGCGCAGTATAACCTCGGTTTCCTCTACTCCGATAAAGCGCGCTCCCTCTTCTCTAATGAGGCGGGCACGCAATTGCAACCTTACATCGATGCAAGCCGCACCGCCGGGGCTGCCTTCTTTGAAGTCAACACACTGGCGATGCCTGTTGAGGAAGCCGCCAAAGATGCTGTCAAAAGTCAGACGGTGATTCCTTACGTCCAGAATTCGCTGTTCCAAGCCGGGCAGATTTACTACTCTGTCGGTATCGGTATCAAACTGCCGCAAGACTTGACGAGCTGCCTCGCGCCGCTCACTACGTTTGTGGATTATGTTGATAAGGGACTCTTTCCGGCATCCGATGACTTGCGGAAAAACACTGAAACCGCGTTGATTTACCTCGCCTCAGCCAACTTTGAACTGGGCCGGATGCAGGTAGGGATGGACGGTGAGATGTCCGAAAAAGCGGTGAGTTACTTCGATGCCGCCGCCGATGTCTTCGGCTCCATGGCGGCGCGCTATCCGAATGCGGCCGATGCGGCCTACTGGCAGTATCAGCACGGCGAGTCCTACTACGCTTCGCAGCAATACGAACGCGCCATCGAGGAATACGAGAAGGTGCGCGGTGTCAACAAGACACACAAGTCCGCCGCCGAATCGTTATACGCTATCTCGACGTGTAGCCAGCTGCTCTCCGAAGCCGCTGAAAAAGCCGGCGACGAAGAGGCGAAGCAACGCTGGTATGACAGGCTGTTCGCCGCTAACGAAACGCTCGCGGCGGAATATCCGAACAGCGTCTATACCGCCGATGCCCTCATCAATATCGGCAATAAATACTATAATGCCGGGTCTGAGGCGGATTTGGAGCAGACCGAACGCATTCAACTCTATCAGATGGCGATCGACCATTATCAACGTGCTATTGATACGCCGGGCATCAGTAACGACTCGAAAGGCACCGCGCAGAGTTATCTCACCGATACTGCTAGCGCGCTCGCCTATTACGAGTATGATACCGCCACGGCGCAACTTGATGCCGCCAAGATAACGCAAAACGCGGAAGACAAGAAATCCGCTATTGAGACGGTTATCGCCGAGTTTGACAAGATTATCGCCGCGTATCCGATGACGAAATACGCCGATCTGGCTCTTGTTCAGATAGGCGAGGCATACATGGTGCTTGCCGATTCGGACGATGCCTATTACAATAACGCGCTGGGTTACTTCAACCGGCTGTGGGCGAAATATGAGACGACACCGCCTGTGGACACGAAGGTGAACCAGGCACTCACCTACGCCATCAGCCAGATCCAGCAGATTCAAAACTATATGAAGAGCCAAAACATCCAGATTCAGGATGTCGGCGGTGGCGGCGAGTAACAACTTTTTGTAGTTCGCAAGGCGTTCGGATAGGTTGGTTGGTGCATGAACTGCCCTCTGCGTAACCCGCATGCGCCGTTGTTGCATGCTCATTTCTCGAAGCTGTCGCTTGTTTCCAGTGGGCAGTGTCAGGGCGGATGTGTTTATATCCGCCCGCGCTGCCCCACAACTTTTTGACACAGCAACGGATGCCGTGTCGGAAGCAGGAGCAGGATTTACAAGATTTTCAAGATGAACAGGATAAGAGGTTAACGTGCCACAACAGTTGTCTCTTATCCTGTAAATCGTGTTAATCGTGAGAATCCTGCTTAAGATTAGCAAGATTAAGAAAGGCTCACTGCACAAATTGTGCAGTGGGAGTGACGTTTGTCTCTTTATCCTGTAAATCTTGTAAATCCTGTAAATCCTGCTCAAAAACAGAGGAGCCCCCAAAACCCGTGTATGATGAGTTGATAATTCCCTCGCGCGTCCTCCTCGGCCCCGGGCCCAGCGAGGCGAACGCGCGCGTTCTTAAAGCGATGACAACCCCTATGCTGGGGTATTTAGATACCGCCTTTGTTCGCGTGATGGATGACACCGTGGCTTTGCTTCGTCAGGTGTTCGGCACTGAAAACCGGCTGACTTTCCCAGTTTCTGGCACCGGCACCGCTGGCATGGAAGCCGCCCTCGTCAACGTGATTGAACCTGGGGACGCTGTTGTCGTCGGTATCAACGGCTATTTCGGCGGCCGGATAGCGGATATCGCTGCCCGTTGCGGCGGTGATGTGACAACCGTCGAAGCGGAATGGGGCACCCACATCCCGGCCGACAGCATCGCCGATGCTGTGACGAGAACGCGCCCGAAACTCGTCGCGCTCGTCCACGGCGAGACATCGACAGGCATTCTCCAACCTTTAGACGAAGCTATCGCCATCGCGCATGAACACGACGCGCTCTTCCTTGCAGACTGCGTCACCTCTCTCGGCGGACAGCCGGTTGATGTGGATGCGCGCGGCATCGATATCGCCTATAGCTGCACCCAGAAATGCTTGGCAGGCCCGCCTGGGTTATCGCCTATCACCTTCAGCGAGCGCGCCGGAGATGTCATTCGGCGGCGCAAAACCCCGATTCAAAGTTTCTATCTTGACGTGACGCTCCTTGAACAGTATTGGTTTGGAACTCCCGATGTGCAACAGCGCGCGTATCATCACACTGTCTCTATGTCGCTCATCTATGCGCTGAGAGAGGCACTCCGCGTCGTGATGGAAGAGGGATTAGCGGCGCGCTATCGCCGGCACGAACTGCACGCACGCGCACTCCTCGCGGGTGCGAAGGCGATTGGCCTGGAACCTGCCGCGGAGGAAGGGTATCGCGCCCCGATGCTCACTACACTGCGCATCCCTGAAGGCATTGACGATGTGACGATTCGGAAAGGGCTCTTGGAAGAGGATGGGATTGAGATTGGTGGCGGATTAGGCAGTTTTGCCGGGAAGGCGTGGCGCATTGGCCTCATGGGCGAATCGGCGACTGAACGGAACGTGAGGCTGGTGCTGAACGCGCTGGAAAAACGACTTTTTGTAGTTCGCAAGGCGTTCGGATAGGTTGGTTGGTGCATGAACCGCCCTCTGCGTAACCCGCAATCGACGTTGTCGATTGCTCATTGCTCGAATTATCGACTTTTTGTTGTTCGCAAGGCGAAGCAGGATTTGCAAGATTAGCAAGATTAGCAAGATGAAGAGGATAAGAGTCTTCCGTTCACCTACGTTTCTCGAATTATCGAGAAAGTAGAAATCGACAACGTCGATTTCGGATGAAGAACGTTCAACCACCAACCACCCTATCCGAACGCCACGCGAACAACAAAAAGATTACTCCCACTCAATGGTGCTGGGGGGTTTGGAGCTAATATCGTAAACGACGCGGTTGATACCGGGCACTTCGTTGATAATCCGGGTTGAAATCCGCGCGAGCACGTCATCAGGGATGCGCGCCCAATCCGCTGTCATGGCATCGCTACTCGTGACAGCACGCAGTGCTACGACGTTCTCATACGTCCGTTCGTCACCCATCACGCCGACGCTTTTGATGGGGAGTAGCACGGCCAAGGCCTGCCAGATGGCATCGTAGAGGCCGGCGGTTCGGAGTTCTTGGATGAAAAGGGCATCGGCGGCGCGGAGGATGGATAGGCGCGCAGGGGTAACTTCGCCGAGAATGCGGACGGCGAGCCCGGGACCGGGGAACGGATGTCTGCCAAGCACGTGCGGCGGGATGTTCAGTGCTGCACCGACAGCGCGCACCTCATCTTTAAAGAGTTCCCGAAAGGGCTCTACTAATTCAAACGGCATATCGTCGGGCAACCCGCCGACGTTGTGGTGCGTCTTAATGGTGGCCGAGGGGCCCTTGACGGCGACGCTCTCAATAACATCGGGATAGAGCGTCCCTTGCGCGAGGAAGTTGATCTTTCGTACTGGCGCAAAGCGTTCGATAACGTGGGTTGGTGCACGAACAGCTCTCGCCGTAGTCCCGCAATCAACGTTGTTGATTGCTTGTAATCTGGTGACGGTGTGGCGAAACGTCTCAATAAACTGCGCACCGATGATTTTCCGCTTTTCTTCGGGATGCACGACACCTGCCAGTGCGCCTAAAAAGGCTTCTGTCGCATCCTCAAAGTGAATCGGAATACCGAGTTCTTTGCAGGTGGCGAGCACCTCTTTTGCTTCGTTTTGGCGCAGCAGCCCGGTGTCCACAAACACGGGTAGGAGCGCGTCGCCGATGGCTTGATGCAACAGCGTCGCTAGCACCATTGAATCGACACCGCCGCTCACCGCGCACAGCACGTGCTCTCCCTGGACTTTCTCCCGCAGTGCTGCTGTCACCCTGGCGATAAACGCTTGCATCGTCCATGTTGCTTGACAGCCACAGATATCGCGCACGAAGTTGCGCAATATCTTGTCGGCATCCTGTGTATGTTCGACTTCGGGGTGAAACTGAAGTCCGTAAAACGCCTTTTCTGAGTGCACCATCGCCGCAATCGGTGAATTCGAGGTATGCGCGATGGTTTTGAATCCTACCGGCAACGCGTCAATTCTATCACCGTGGCTCATCCATGCGGCAAACGTCGATGGCACCCCCGCAAATAAAGGCTCTGCCGCGTTCTCGTAGGGCGAGGGCCTGTCCCCCGCCGTATCTCTGTCTCCGAGGAAGAGTTGTGCGTGCCCATATTCGCGTTCCGTTGCCGGATGCACTCTTCCGCCTTCCAGTAAGCGCGCCATGAGTTGCATGCCGTAGCAGATGCCGAGCACAGGGGTACCGAGGGTGAAGAGGCCCGGGTCAGCTTTCGGTGCATCGGGCGCATAAACACTCGCCGGCCCGCCGCTCAAAATTACGCCTTTGGGTGCGATGTCCTTGATGCGTGAGAGGGGAAGCGTATAGGGGTGGATGTCGCAGTAAACGTGTTGCTCGCGGATGCGCCGCGCAATCAATTGCGTATATTGCGAACCGAAGTCCAAAATGAGGATAGTATCGTGTTTTTTAGCGACAAAGGTAGTGGGTTTTTGCGATGCAATGCCCGCAGTTTCTATAGGCGTAACCATGTTGTCCTCATTGACATACTCCCGCACGGGGTTTTAAAGGAATGGCTCTTTTGCTATCTTGTGCGACGATGTCGCCTGTCTGCCGGGCGAAGATTGTGCCGTAGTGTCCCGGCGGCGCGAATGTCTCATCGCTCAGCATCGCCAGCCCGGTGTTTGCGTCTTCGAGATACCAGTCGCCGCGATGCGGGTGCCCCGGGGTGTCAATGCACCGGACATAATAACAGTGGTTATGGAATTGGACAGTGTTGCCGTTGACGACGATATACCGTTCGCCAAATAGGTTCAGCGCGATTTGGTGGACAAGATAGGGGGTGCTCATGGGGTTGTTCGTATGGTGATGTCGATGCGGCGGTTCAATTCCTCCGCAGTTCCGAGGGGTTCCGTTTCGCCTAAGCCCACCGCTGTTAGCCGTTTCTTCTCCAGTCCGCCTTCTTCAATGAGAAACGTCTGCACCGCCTTTGCGCGTTCCCCGCTGATGTGCATGTTCACTCCGCCTGCGCCGCTTGTCGCGGTATGTGCTTCAATCCGGAGCGGATACTCGGCAAACGCCGCCCGGCGTAGCACCTTCGCGATTTGCGCGAACGTCGGGAAAAATGCCGGTTTCAATGCCGTGCTGCCGATTGCAAACAGGTTGCCGCTGATACGAAGCCGCACGCCTTCGTTCACCTCCACTACCTCTGTCACCTTGGGGAGTTTTCGTAATGCTTGCATCAGGTTCGTTTTCGCTGAGGTGAGCTGCTGCGTGTTGGTAATGGCGCGCTGCAATGTCTCGCTGCTATCCGCGGCTGCCTGTATGGCGGCGGGATAGTCCTTCTCGGCTAACGCCGTTTTCGCCGCGGCGAGTGCATCCTTCGCGAGTTGATAGAGCCGCGATTCCAGCCTCGGCACATCGGTGTTCGCCTGCGCCGCTATCTCCTTTTCAGCAGTTTCCACGGCACGCTGTGCTTCCGTCGTGAGGGCAGCTAGTTCCTTCTGTGCGCGCTGCCGGTATTCCACAACTTCCGCAATCCCCACCGCATTATCAGCGCGTTGTTGAGATGCTTCTGCCGAGTGCCGTGCCTGTGCATACTGACGTGCCTTGAAGTGCTGCTGCGCTGTCTTCAGGTGTGCTGTCGCTTCTTCAAAGGGCTGCTGCGCGTGCTGACTCGCACTCAGGTACTGCGCGCGCTCAATAATCAGTTCTGCCTTTGCTATCGCCACGCGCGCTTCCGTTTCTTCGGCATGCTCCTTGTTCTGATTTTGCACAGCGGTTTCGTAGAGCGCGTTCGCCTGCTGCTGTGCTTCCCCTGTCGTCTTGTCCGCCGCTGTAAAATCGTCCTCGCGAGCGAGGAGGCTCCCTGCAAGAGCCAACGTCGCCTGCGCGCGTTCATAGTCCGCGGTAGTTTCAATTGCAGGATAGAGTTCCTTGGCGATGTTTACGAGTAAGGCTGCGCTTGACAACGTCACCTGCAGTTCTGTCCGTTGCAGCGATGCAGTTAATTCTGCCATATCCGTTGTCAAGATGCCTTCACGTTTTTTGCCTTGTTGATTCGCCGCCTCTACTTCTGCTAGCGATTCCTTCGTGAGTTCATGCTGGATACGTGCGATGGCGAGTTCATCAGCTAACGCCGCGATGCGTGCCTGCGCGGCTTGTTCGCGCACAAGCACCCGCTGTTCGCGTGCCTTGTGCTGCCGCGCCTTTGCGTGCGCAATCCGCGCCACTAACTCCGCCTGATAGGCGAACTCCGCGCTCTGTGCGATGTCACCGTTCTCCTGCGCCTTTTGAGCGAGCGCAAGCAGTTTGACAGCGCGCCCGAACTCCTCTATCGGTAACCGTTCTGCCTCAAGTGCAGACGCACTCTCAATCGCCTGTTGCGCGCCTTGGAGCGATGTATCCAGCAGCACGCTGTCTATTTTCGGGCCCGCGCATCCGAACAGGGTGAGCAGGACAAGCACGCATATTTTTCGGATTTCGCAATGCATTTGATAACATCTTCTGTGCATGAACATCTCTCTGCATCGTTCCGCAACGGCTGGCACTTGTGCCAAACCTTGTATCGTTGTTGCAGGTTTGGTTTCTGTTGTGACACGTGTCACAGTCTTTTTGTTGTTCGCAAGGCGTTCGGCGTAGGTTGTTTGGTGCGAGGACGTATCTCCTCGTAAAGCCGTCATCGCCGTTGGCGATGTCTCGGTTTTTTGAGCAGACTTAATCCTTTCTGGAGTTCAGTGAGTGCTTGGCGTGTTTCGGCGGCCCGCTGTTGATTCACGGCGAGTTGCGCCTCCGCTTCCTGAAGGGCGACTTCTAGTTGGAGGGAGTGTGCTGTCTCGGTTGCGATGCGCGCGTGGAGATAGGCGCGCAATGCCAAGCGATAGGCACGCTCCGTATCCCCTGCTTCCATCGCCGCTGTAGCCCCAGTCAGGAGTTCTTGCGCGGTGTGCGTCTCGGGCGCGCCGGATGCTTCCGCCGCTGCTAAAGTTACCTGTGCGTTTTCCAATGTCTCCACGGCGAGGTGCTGCAGCTGCCCCCCGCATCCAAGTAGTCCCACGAAAAGGACGATACCGATTATCCGTTTCACAAGCCTAACCCCTCACATGCTACCATGAAAATAGAAAGAGCCCCGCCCACGGCGAGGCTCCATCAGGATTGTCCTTAATATTCAGGACGTTCTGTATAGACACTCACCTTCCGGCGATATTTGTCTTTTCTCTCAAACGCGACGTAGCCGTTAATCTTCGAGAAGAGCGTGTAGTCTCTTCCCACGCCGACGTTGTTGCCGGCGTGCAGATGCGTGCCGCGCTGTCGGACGAGAATGCTACCGGCGGTGACATAGTTGCCAGCGAAGCGTTTCACACCGAGCCGTTTGCCGATGCTATCGCGTCCGTTTCGGGTGCTCCCGCCGCCTTTTTTATGTGCCATGGGATTCTTCCTCCTCAGCAGAATGGGTTCCGTTTTCCGCGCCGATGGCGGTAATTCTCACACGAGTAAACGATTGCCGGTGTCCGAGTTTGCGCTTGTAGCCTTTGCGCCGTTTGGACTTGAACACAATCGTCTTTTTCGCGCGTGCCTGTTGAATCACCTCACCCGTAACGGCGGTATCCGCCAGATAAGGGGTGCCGGCTTGCAACTGGCCCTCTTCATTAACAATCGCTAAAACGGATGGAAACGTGACGGTGTCGCCTACGGCGGCATCCAGTTTCTCAACATCGATGAGATTGCCTACCTCCGCGCGATGTTGTTTCCCTCCGCTTGCAAATACTGCATACATTTTTCAATATCACTCCTTTCTCTACATTTATTATACCTTAAAAACGCGCCGATGTCAACTGAATTTTGCATTTCCGCGGAAAATCGAATTAACCTAAATCCTTCGGATGCAAGGGTATTTGGTATGAAAGGCATGGCGAGGGGAACCCGCTCGCATGCGCGTGTGGCATGCGAGGGCCCTCGCCCTACGGACTAAGGCGCGCGGTGCGGCGAGGGACTGCGGTGCCCTGCTTACGCGATGCGACGCAGGCAGTTGTTAAAGGTGGCGTGCTTTGGCAGGGCCACGCACGCACGTTTTCCAAAGGCGTAACCGTAACGGTTTCCCTCGCCGCACTGCGGCGGCATGGCGATTAGTCAAGAAATACCTCTTCGCCGCTCCCTGCAAAGATGCGGTAATCTTCGAGGTGCAAGTTGACATCGGGCTCAAGGACGAGGCTCAACTTCAGCGAACGCCTCAAGTCGCGCAATTTATCGGACATTGCCGACTTCAGGTGCGAGATTACCGCGTCATTGGCGATAACGCGCAATTCCAACTTCTGTGTTTGCCGATGCGCCGCTTTTATCGCCCGGAACAACTGAATCCCGACGGTTTCAATGGACAGCACGGTGCCATGCCCATCGCAATAAGGACACGGCTCCATCAGCAAGGTGGAGAGGCTGGGCCGCGTGCGCTGGCGCGTCATCTCCACGAGCCCCAAATCCGAAAAGTGGAGGATGTTGGTGCGCGCCCGGTCTTTCCGCAGCGCGTCTTGCAACATTTTGAAGACACGCTTCCGGTGTGAAGCCTCTTCCATATCGATGAAATCGACAACGATGATGCCACCCAAATCGCGCAGCTGCAGTTGACGCACGACCTCCTCGACTGCCTCCATGTTGGCACTCAGAATCGTGTTGTCCGGATCGGATTTTCCAACGAACCTGCCGGTGTTGACATCAATGGATACCATCGCCTCGGTCTGCTGGATGATAATGTGTCCACCACACTTGAGCCAGATTTTCTCGCTGAGTGCATTCTTGAGTTCGCGCTCCACGCCGAATGCGTTAAAAAGCGCGGTATTCTCTTGATACAGTGCCACTCGCTTCTGCAAGTCGGGCATCACGGACGAGACGTAATCCATCGTCTCTTGATACCCCGCTTCCGAGTCGATAAGGAGCTGCTTGACATCTTTCGTGAACATGTCTCGGACGATGCGGTTCGTGAAGCTAAGGTCTTTGCTCACGAGGCTCGGTGCGGATTTCCGGTTTGCGCGCGCCCGCGTCTGCTTCCACTGGTTAATCAAGTATCGGATTTCGGCGGCGAATTCGGATTCGTTGAGTCCTTCGGCGGCGGTGCGGATGATAAACCCGCCTTCCACATCGGCTTTAACCGTCTGCGCCATGTTGCGGAGTCTATCCCGCTCACTCGCGGATTCGATGCGGCGTGACACCCCGATATTAGAAGAATTGGGCATGTAGACGACGTAACGTCCGGGCAAGGTAATGTTGCTCGTGACGCGTGCACCTTTGTTACCCATGGGCTCCTTGCCGACTTGGACGAGGATTTCCTGCTTTTTTGAGATGAGATCGCTGATTAAAAAAGGGAATCCGCGTCCGCCGCGCGACGACTTGGGCCGCTTCGCTTTCAAATCGAGAGTGGAATTCTTGGCAGGCTTGCCGTTGCTGTTGCCGCTGCCGTTCAAAGTTTCGTTCACGCTTTCATACTTCAGATCGGAGATGTGAAGGAAGGCGTGCCGATCCAAGCCGATGTCGACAAAAGCGACTTGCATCCCCGGTAAGACGTTCTCAACACGGCCTTTGTAAAGGTTTCCGAGCGTCTGGGTATCGGCTTTCCGTTCGATGTAAATTTCGGTCAACACGCCGTGTTCACGCACAGCACAGCGTGTTTCATACTCGTCATCAGAAATAAGTATCTCCTTTTCCATTTATGACTTGTTAGAAAAACCCTATCGTTTCCCCATAGTCCTTCGGGTTTCCACGAGAGCGATGCAAGCGAAGTCCTATTGCGTTCTACGCTCTTTGCCAAGTCTGTTTGACGTTCGGCAACAAGTGCCAAACTTTGAGGGTTTTTCCAACTCTCCTTTCTTTGCGTTTTGACAGATTCTTCTGTCAATCTAATGAGACATGCTCTAGTGCCTTGGCGGCTAGAAGATGCTCCGGCTCGATGGAGGGTTCTGTGGCGGTTGTTTCATAGTGGCGCAGCAGGGAAGTCTGCTTATGCGAGCAATGCAGAACTGCTTTTCTGTTGACATAACCGTTTGAACACTTCTTCCGTGCAATCACGTCTTTTTACGTAGCCCCGCATTGCCAACTGCCTGCGTTGTCCTGTATCAGCAACAGCGCGCCTATATAAACAACTGCGTGCGTTGCCTCGCAAAAGCATGCTACCTTCTGGTTGCAGGCTGCGTTCTTGGTGCTCATTTTGTTTCTGCCTGCTTTCGTTTAGGCTTAACGGGGTGTCAGCGTGACAACGGGGGTTATCAGTTCGCCCATGGAAATGCCGCCGTGTTGAAATCCTCCTTGGAACTGCCGTTTATACTTGTAAAAATCGTTCGGGTAGACGAAATAGTAGTCGTCTTTGGCGAGAATGTAGTTCTTACTCGCCGTTTCTGCCGGAAGCCGGTAGACTTGCGGGTTGCGGAGATGCACGGCTTGGTTCGCTTCGCATCCGAGGTTGGAACCGATTTTAAACCGGAGGCTTGTCGTTGTCTCACGGTTGCCAAATGCGCGTGTGGCTCGGTTACAAAAGACGGAGCCGTGGTCGCTCGTCAGAACGACGGTGGCATTTTGCGCTGCAACGATGCGCAAAATATCAAAAAGCACGGAATGCTCGAACCAGGAGCGCGTCACATCGCGGAACGCGGCTTCATCCGGTGCAAGTTGCTGTAGGACATCCGACTGTGAGCGTTGGTGTGTCAAGATATCAACGAAGTTAACGACGAGGGCAGAGAGGCTGACGCGCGCGGAAGCGGCGGCGCGCTTTTTGTAGGCCTGTCCGCCTCGGACATCGAAAATTTTGAAATACTGGAGCCCCGGCTTCAGCGTGATACCCCGGCTTTTCACGTGTGCATCGAGCAGCTCCCGTTCATACCGATTCATACTGGTGCTCCCGTCAGAGTCTTCCTGCCAGTATTGCGGGTAGCGCGATGCCAATTCTTCGGGGTATAACCCGCTAAAGAGGGCGTTCCGTGAATAGACTGTGGCACTCGGTAAAATCGAGAAACTGTAATGTCTGTCGATTGAGAAATACGGATACAGCTGCGATTCAATGGCCATCCAGTGGTCCAACCGGAACGAATCGACTACGATAAAGTATACTGATTTTCCCGCTTGCAGCAACGGGACGACGTGTTCATCCAACACGTTGACAGACAGCGGTGGTGCGTCCGAGCTCCCCGCCACCCATGCCGGGTAGTGTGCTTCCACAAAATCGGAGAACTCCGTGTTGCACTCTTTCTTTTGTGCCAGATGCGTTTCCTCTAAGCCGCCCTCCGCCAGCCGGTCGGAGACGAGTTCCCATTCTAAGAGTTTGACGTAGATGTCCACCCAGTCGTGCCAGTTGGGATTTGCCTCTTTGAGGGCGCGGATGGCATTAAAGTCTGCCGTGTAGCGGCCCGGGATGCTATCGTCAATAATCTGCTGCTGCTCAAGCACCCGTTTCAGGGTTGTCGCGATTTGGGCAACCCCGATAGGTTTGACGAGGAAATCGGTTACCTGTTTCCCCAGGGCGTTATTAACGAATTTGTCATCACTAGATTGCGTGACGAAAATCACCGGTACCTGTGGATGAATGGCGCGGAGTCCCGCTAACGTCTCGATGCCGTCCTTGCCGGGCATCACCTGGTCGAGGAGAATAGCACTATACTGCTTATCACCGCGCTTGAGGAGCGCGATGCCGTCTTCGCCGTTCGTGGCAGGCGTTACGTCGTATCCTCGTTCTTGTAAAAAGAGGATGTGCGGCCGCAGTGCTTCTATCTCGTCATCTATCCATAGGAGCTGGTGTGATTTTTTTGTATGTCGCAATGCTTTTGATAAAGTGGCTTCGTGCAATGACATTTCTCTACGTAACCCGCCATTGACGTTCATTGACGTTGTCAATGCCTACGTTTTGGATAACAAGGCGTTATAGAACCCGGTCTGGGCTCCCTAAGCCGTGTGCGACTGGCAGGCGGATTTCAAACGTTGTCCCCGCCGGGCTCGTTTCAAGTAGGCGAATGCTTCCTTGATGGTATTCATGAATGATACGCCGCACGACAGTCAATCCGAGTCCCCATCCGTGTGCTTTCGTGCTCATTCCGGGTTCAAAAACCTTGCGCCGGTTTTGGCGCGGGATGCCTCTGCCGTTATCGGCGTATCGGACGACAACTTCTGCGCGCCGCTTGTCGTAGTGGTGCCGCATCTCAATGCGCCCGGCCGGTTTATCCATTGCATCCAACGAGTTGCGGATGAGGTTCTCAAACACCCACTGCAACAGATGCACGTTGGCGAAAATGGGCGGCGTTTCGCCCGGTAACACGTGAATTTCAACGCGGTGCTGCCCGACGTGCGGGAGCCGCTTCTCAAAATATGCAAGCACTTCGGCGAACACTGCTTCCAGTTGCACCGCGGTTCGAGGCGGTTGCGTGCCAATCATTCCGAAGCGTGCGGTAGTCTTCTGCAATCGCTCCAGATCGCCCTGCATCGTTGTGGCGAGTTCTGCGAGAGCTGCATCGTTCGTTTCTCGGCTTCGTTCCTGCAGCAGTTCCGCCCATGCTAACAGCGAGGAGACCGGGGTGCCGAGTTGATGTGCCGTCTCTTTCGCCAGGCCACCCCAAACTGCGGCGTATTCATAAGACTTTATCCGCCGATAGATGAGAAAACAGACGATGCCAAACACCGGTAGCACAATGCCTAGCACGATAGGCAGCGTCCATTTCAACGCGTAATACGGTTTCGTCTCATAATAGAGGTAGCCTTGATACTGCGTTGGCGTTGTCTGTAGCACAGCGGACGCGGGTGAATTTTGAATGAAAAGTTCGGCGCGCCGCCGCTCCTCCGGTGTAGCCGTCTCTGCCGTGATGACATCACCCCATATCTGCCATTTCTGCGGTGCGCGGGTGGTATCTGTCAGCACGAACGGCAGTTGTGCTACCGCGCTCGGGGAGACATCACCGTAGTAGATGTAACCGTAAACCTTCCTATCTTCCAAGAAGTGTGGTATCGGACGCGGCGGATGCTTTTTCTTCATCCGTTCCAACGTGGAAGCGAGCAGTGCTTGTTCCTTCTCTGTTAACGAAACTCCTTCTGTTTGGTTGACCTTCGTGTCAAATTCTGGGTTAACGCCTCGTGCAATCAGCGGTTTCCCATCGGTATCCATGATAATGAATGAAAACGGCTTCGACCGGTCTTCAGCGAGCGATTCCTCCCGAAGAATCTCAATGAGTTGTTTCTGTAGCGTTCTATCTTTGACGCTCGGCAACAGCGCGGCGAGATTCGCGAAAATGTCCACCTGCTTGTCAATATCGGCATCTAATTGCGAGATTTGCCGCGTATAATACGCGAACGCGAAAATCAGTGTGCCTAATCCGACGACAAAGTAAGTGAGCATTAACCGCCCGGTCGGATAGTTTTTGTTGTTCGCGAGGCGGTAGATTAGCGTTTTTGGTGCAATCATGTCTGTCTGCGTAACCTGCCAAGCGGAATGGCACTTGCTGCCGGTTTCCGTTCGACGTTGTCGATGACTAGGTTTTGGGCTGAATAGACATTTTTAGACAAATCTCTTGATACATTAATATTATACCCTATTTTAAACAATTTTTCAAGTTTATTTTCCAAATTTCACAAAATTGTTCATTATCACTTGATTTTCTGGCGGCGGTGTGGTAAACTAAATACGAAGGTAACCTTGTTTCTGGGAGAGAAATAGGAAAAAATTCAATGCTCAAAGCAATTACGTTTGATTTTTGGCAGACGCTTTATGCGGATTCGCGTGAAAATTGGATGAGGCGGCAGGCGGTGCGGGTAGAGAAATGCCACGCTTACCTCCGCGGCCGCGGGTATGCGTGTGAGGTGCCAGACATTCAGCGGGCCCTGTCCGCCGCTTATGAGTTGACACACGTTCGGTGGCATCGGCATATAGGTGTGCCTGTGGAAGTGGGGATGAAGGAGTTGGCATCTGCACTTGATTTCACGCTGGATGCCGAAGAAATTGCGGCACTCGTTTCGGTGATGGGCGCGTCCTTTTTAGCGTCACCGCCGCGCCAGATACCGCATGTCAAGCCGGTGCTAGAACGGCTCAGCGCGAAGTACCCGTTGGGGATTGTCTCCGATTCCGCGTTGACACCGGGCACGTTCGTCCGCAAACTCATGGAACGCGATGGGATTTTGCCCTGCTTTCAAGCGTTCACGTTTTCCGATGAAACGGCGCACACCAAACCGGAAGTCGCGCAGTTCCATGCCACTTTAGCGCAGCTCGGTGCGGAACCGGTGGAAGCGGTGCATATCGGCGACATTTTCCGCACGGATATCGTCGGCGCGAAGAATGCCGGTATGAAGGCGATTCGTTTCTGTGGATTCAACCGCAGTGAACGAAACGACTCGCTCAGCGATGCAGTCGTTGACGATTATCGCGAATTGGAAGAAGTTGTTGAGAGACTTTTCACATAAGCGAGGTAACACGGAACTAACCACACGTGGGCACGCAGAAGGAGGACACATCATGGAAACCACCGTCTTGATTACAGGAGCTACCGGCTTTATCGGCAGTCGCGTCTGTGACGCGCTCGTTGAGAGAGGCGATGCATTTGGAGTCCTCTCCCGAAATCCGACACGCGCGAGAGAGAAGTTCAGCACGGCAAAAGGTGTCCACGGCTGGGACACCGGGGCAGAAGTTCTCTCAGGCGTGGATGCAATAATTCATCTCGCGGGGGAAACTATCGCGGGCCGGTGGAACGCCGAGAAAAAACGGCGGATTCGAGAGAGCCGCGTTACCTCCACACAGCAGCTTGTCGCTTTGCTCACCGCTGCGGAAACGAAGCCTTCTGCCCTGGTCTGCGCCTCGGCCATCGGTTACTATGGCGATAGCGGCGATGCCCAGTTCACAGAAACCTCCCCTGCCGGCACCGATTTCCTCGCCGAAGTCTGCCAAGAGTGGGAGGGGGAGGCACTCAAAGCCAGGGAACTCGGCATCCGCGTCGTCACAGTGCGTATCGGACTCGTGCTTGGCAACGGCGGTGGGCTGTTGGCGCAGGTGCTTCCACCGTTCAAAATGGGAGTCGGCGGCAAACTCGGCAGCGGAAATCAGTGGATGTCGTGGATTCACGTTGACGATGTCGTCGGCATTCTGCTACACGCGATGGACACCGCATCGGTAAGCGGCGCGCTCAACGCGACGGCACCTGCACCGGTGAGAAACATAGAATTTACGAAGACGCTCGGTGCTGTGTTAGGCCGGCCGACGCTATTCCCCGTTCCGAAATTCGGTTTGAAGTTAATGATGGGCGAATTCGCGGATTTTGTCGTGCTGAGCCAAAAAATTCTGCCGGAAAAGACAGAAGGGAGCGGCTATACATTTCAGCATCGGACGCTAGAGTCGGCACTGAGGGCATGTTTGGAATGAGAGTCCTTCGCGAGATGTTACTTTCTGAATACGGTAAAGCTTCAAGCACGCCCTCCCCGATAAATCGGTTGATGACAGATTTCGCTGTTGACTTTCGGGACGGATGGGACATCAACCTCGGCGCGGGCTATGTCAACGAGAACACCATTCCGCGCGAACAGATTCTGCACGCGTGTGGAGAAGTGCTCGCGCACCCCGAAAAGTATCGCGCCGCGCTTAATTACGGCGGCGCGCAAGGTTCGCCGAACCTGATTGCGTCCCTCCAAAGGTTTCACGTTGAGAACCGCATCGGCGGCATGACAGCGCGAACCTTCCGCTCGCGAGAGATTCTCATCGGCGCGAACGGCGCGACGAGCCTGTTGGAAGGCATCACACAACTGCTGCCAGCAGGCATTGTCCTCATGGCCGAACCGATGTATTATATCTACTGCAATGACCTGGGTAGAAAGGGTTTCCGCGTCATCGCTATCCCTGAAGATGACGAAGGACTTCAGACAGCAGTGTTGAAGGCGAAGTTAAAGCAGTTGGGACGCGAGAAAGAGGCGATTCGTTTTGTCTATGTCGTGACGGTGAACAACCCGACTAGCACCATCATGTCCAATCGCCGCATGCGGGAATTGGTGGAGATTGTCACGCGGTTGTCTCACGAAGTCGGCAGGAAAATCCCGCTCTTTTTTGATAATGCGTATCGCGACTTAGTGCATGATTCATCTGTGGAGCCGATAGCCTCTCCGATGCTTGCTGATACACTGGGCATCGTCTATGAAATCGGCACGTTGTCCAAGATTCTCGCACCGGGTTTGCGTATTGGCTATCTTATCGGGCCGAGGGGTGACTTTCTCAACGGCATGGTGCAGCGGACTACGGATATTGGGTTCAGCGCGCCGCTCATCAACCAAGAAATCGCCAGTTACCTGCTTGACAACGGGATTGAAGCGCAAATTGCAAAGGTGAACAGAGCGTATCGGCAGAAGGCGACACAGGTGAAAGCGTGGATAGCGGCACTGCTCGGCGAAGACATCGCGGCGTGCCGCGGTGGGAGTGCGGGGTTCTATTTCTATCTGACGCTGTCGCATGTTGAGACAGGTGTGGGGAGTGACTTTTTCAAGTTTTTGACGCGGACAACTGGGCGCGCCGAGATAGATGGCACGGCAAGTGCACCGCAGCCAAAGGTGATTTACATTCCGGGTGAGCACTGCGTCCATCCCGAAGGCGAGATGGTGGAGGTTGGCAAGCGGCAGCTCCGCATCTCTTATGGGTTCGAGGAGCTCCCGCAGCTTCACACGGCATTGAAACTGATGAAAGCGGCGATAGACTTTAGTTCTCGGTAGGCGCGCTTTGCAAGCGCGCCTATTGATGCTTCGGAGAACCTAGTCCGATTTGACAAATCCAATGAGCGTCTGCACCAGCCATTCTGTATCCGGGAATTCCTCAAATGTCTTGTGCTGTAGCGCGAATTCAAGTTCCGCGAGGTAGCGTGCCTCTTCCGGCACGTCCATCTCTTGTCTCCACTGCTTGATAGCCGTGCATTCACCACCGGTTTCAATGTAGTGCATGCAAGCCGCAATAAGGTGGTTGTGCGTCTCTGCGGCTTTCATGAACTCCGAAGGATTTCCTGTGAAGTTGGCGCGCACGTCATCGTCAAGGTGGCACCATTCTGTCATCCCTGCAAGCGCGAAAATCTGAAGTTCCTGGCGGTTACGGTGAAGTGCGTGTTGCCAAGGCTCTAGTTCGTTGCGGAGATGCAGGATGTCATCGCGCGTTTTAATTGGGATGTTGAGATTTCCGTTAGTCCTCTCAATTCCCTTACGGCCCGGATGGTGCCGGAAAAGTGTCAATTTGAGCCCGGTGATAGTAGCCGCGAGTAGCACATCTGGGTAAAGGCGATGTGCGGGAACAATGTGCGCTTCGACATGTCTGCGGAAGGATTTTTCAATGTGCGCAAGCATTGCTAGCGTGTCACCTTCATAGTCCCACTCCTCAAGTTCATCGATGATGGCGGGTTCAACTCCAATGAGTTGGGCAAATTCCGATTGCGTCAGCCCAGTGGAGGTGCGTAAATTGTAGATATGTTCGGCAACCTTTAATTTAACCCCTTCACTAAGCATCGCTTCTATTTTGGGGTGTCGCCCTGAGTGAAACTGAAACGTGGACGCAACCCCAGATGTAATTCTGTTTTGTTCACTCATTGGTGCTCTCCTGTGTATGAGTGCCCGGGTCTTGCTCAAAATCGCGTTTTTTGCGAAGTGCGCGTTGGATTTCACTTTCTGGTGATGAAAGCGGCGATAGACTTTAGTTCCCGATAGGCGAGCTTTGCAAGCGCGCCTACCGGACTCAGTGAGGCTTTCAAGGATCCGCGGATTGGAGGCTAGAGAATCTTGACAACAACTCCGAGAACTTCCAAGCGTTCCTTTATTTCCTCAGCGGCTTCGCGACTGATTCTCTCTTGGATAATGACTGGGGCAGATTCAACCTTTTCCTTCGCTTCCTTCAGGGATAATCCGGTAATGTCACTAACGACGACAATCACGTCCGCCTTTTGATGGGCCTTGCCACAACTTTCTAGCAGAACCCCATATCCTTCGCGAGACATCTCCTCTCTTTGGACAGTAGAATCTGTCGCTTCTCCTGCGATAGCATCCCTACTTTCTTCAGCATCCTTTTTGTGGCTCAGGTGCTGCTGAAGTTTGTCCAGATTTTGCGCGATTTTCCGGAGATCTTCCGCGATACTCTTCAGATGCACCCGCATCCCATAGAGACTGCTGACGATGAGGATAACGACAATAATCTGGATGATGCTGGCGATGAGAAAGACTTCAACCATTGCAATTTGTCTCCTTTCGCTGGGCTGCGAAATTGAGGGCGGCCCGAATACCTTCCTCAGTCAAGCGCGGATGCGCCTCAAGCAGCTGCTCGAACGTTTCGCCGGCTGATAACTTCTCCAAAATTAATTCAACCGTAATGCGCGTACCAGCGATAACCGGCTTCCCCATCATGATTGAGGGGTTGGATTGTATCAATTGAGTCGTCATGTTCGGTCCTCTCGTTTTCGATTTGGCGTTGTGAGGTGCTACCACCTCACCTGACAAAACTCTTCATAATCGATAAGTTTGTCAATCGTCGAATGTTCGCCGCACATCGGGCACTTCTCGTCGTGACGGAGTTTCAATCGCTTGAAATCCATCGTCAGCGCGTTGAAAAGAAGCAGACTTCCGATGAGCGGTTCACCGATGTCCAGCAGAATTTTAATCGCTTCAACGGCTTGAATCGTGCCGATGATGCCGGGTAGCACGCCGAAAACCCCCGCCTCTTGGCAGCTCGGCACCATCCCCGGCGGCGGCGGTTCCGGATAAAGGCACCGATAGCACGGCCCTTTGCCCGGATAAAAGACAGTCACCTGTCCCTCGAATTGAAAGATGCTCCCATGCACGATGGGTTTGCCTAACATCACGGAGGCATCGTTGAGCAGATAGCGCGTCGGCAAGTTATCGCAGCCGTCCACAATCAAGTCATATTCCTCCAAAATGCTGAAGGCGTTTTCGGAGGTGATGCGTTCGTTATGCGGAATCACCTTGACATCGGGGTTCATCTCGGTGATAGTGGCTTTGGCAGACTCCGTTTTCGGGATGCCGATATCGCTAGTGCCGTGCAGAATCTGGCGTTGCAAATTGCTCATATCTACCACATCGTCATCAATGATGCCCAGCGTGCCGACACCTGCCGCGGCGAGATACACGCCTACCGGTGAACCGAGTCCGCCTGCGCCGATGAGGAGCACTTTCGATTCAAGCAGGCGAGTCTGCCCTATCCCGCCTACCTCTTTGAGAATGATGTGCCGGCTATACCGCTCGATCTGTTCGTTGCTGAAGTTAAACATTTGTTGTTCCTAGCGGTTGTTTGGCTGTGTGCTTGATGGCGATGAACTTATCAGGCCGTCTTGACGTTGTCAAGGCTTGCATTCGTGAGCCTCTCAACCGCATCCTTCCGTTGAAAAGGGCGTGCGCGCTTGCAAAGCGCGCCTACCAGTTAAACGGTTAAATTGGAGCGGAGCTCTGAGATCGGTTTATCGGCATTCGCGGAAATCCGAAGAGCGAACCGTTCGCGCGCGTCATCCGAAGTCCGTTCCACGGTGAAAGCGTCGCCGCCATACATCTGCTGCAGCACGGGAGTGAGAGCAGCCTGGACGGCCTCTGCTGTCGCCGCGGTATTCGGTGCGATGTTACGGTTGTTCACCATAAACAGGATATCTGCGCCGTTGAAATGCACGGCGTTTTCCAGTTCGGCGGACGCTTCCAACTGTTCGCATTTAGACAGGGCCGTTGCAAGTGCCTGGCGAATCTTCTCGGCGTTGTCGCCTTCAACAGCGTGCTTCCGGTTATAGAGGAAGCCCGGCTGATGCCACGCGTTGTCAATGCTATAGTTAGCGCGCTTGGAAATCAGCAGCACGCCCGGTCCCGCGTCGACATGCGAATAGTCGGCGTAGTTGAGATAGTCATCTTGTTCACCTTCGTCCATCCAACGGTTGAAAACCTTGATGAAGTTGGTGTAGTTGATACGACTGTCTTCGGTTGTGAAAACCTTGATGTTAATCTGTTGTAAATCCATTTTTTTGTCTTTCGCAATGTGTTCGGATACGTCTATTGTTGCATGACGTTTCCTGGTGCTAAGTTTGCTACTAGTAGTGGAAGGATGAAAAACCTCGTTAATCGTGATTTGGCAACCGCGCGTGTGCGTCACAAAAGTGGGCTCGGCTCATTCGGTAGGCGCAGCCCTTGGAAACTCAGACACGATTAGTTTAACACAAATTGCAATCTTGTGTCAAGCGATTTTTCACGTTTTTTGTCCTGGCGCAAAGCGTTCGGATAGGTTGGTTGGTGAATACGTTGAGTCTAGACGTAACCCGACATCGACGTTGTCGATGTCTACTTTCTGGGATGGCGAGGGAAACCCGCGTGGCATGCGAGAGCCCTCGCCCTACGGAAATTCCGCCGAATCCAATTGTTTACTGCACCTCCTCATTTGCGCGCTTCACCAGGGC
>PYJE01000213.1:30004-30077 GCA_003635305.1 Candidatus Poribacteria bacterium
TCATTTGCGCGCTTCACCAGGGCGTTCATGTAGGCGATAGTATAGGCAGTGCCGACGCGATGATTGCCCGCCA
>PYJE01000213.1:30097-35126 GCA_003635305.1 Candidatus Poribacteria bacterium
TCCATCCAACGGTTGAAAACCTTGATGAAGTTGGTGTAGTTGATACGGCTGTCTTCGGTTGTGAAAACCTTGATGTTAATCTGTTGTAAATCCATTTTTTTGTCTTTCGCAATGTGTTCGGATACGTCTATTGTTGCATGACGTTTCCTGGTGCTAAGTTTGCTACTAGTAGTGGAAATGTGAAAAACCTCGTGAGGCGCGGTGTTGCAACCGCGCGTGTGCGTCACAAAAGTGGGCTCGGCTCATTCGGTAGGCGCAGCCCTTGGAAACTCAGACGGTTCAATCCTTGTGCTGAGGCGTTCTGCCTGTTCGAGTGCCGCTTCCTCGCGAAGGATATCGACAATCTTCGGGGCGATGGGTTGGAGTTCTTTCTCCAATTCATCGTCGTAAATCAGAAGGAAGATACCCTTGTCCACGTCTATCGGGAAGCCTTCCGGGTGTTCTACGCCGTTGAGCGCGTAACGCACCCGCACGAAGGGGCCGAACCGACGGCCGTTCAAATAAGGTTCTTCCACCCATAGGAACTCAATGGCATCCGTGCCAGGCACGCGCCCTTTCAGATTGATGATTTTGTGTTCAATATCTATCTTATATTCAGCTTTGATGACGTTCATGAGAATTGCTCCTACTCATCAACGGATAAAGCGAACCGACATGGATGTCATTGACGCGATTAGTTTAACACAAATTGCAATCTTGTGTCAAGCGATTTTCACGTTTTTTGTCCTGGCGCAAAGCGTTCGGATAGGTTGGTTGGTGAATACGTTGAGTCTAGACGTAACCCGACATCGACGTTGTCGATGTCTACTTTCTGGGATGGCGAGGGGAACCCGCTCGCATGCGCGTGTGGCATGCGAGGGCCCTCGCCCTACGGAAATTCCGCCGAATCCAAGTGTTTACTGCACCTCCTCATTTGCGCGCTTCACCAGGGCGTTCATGTAGGCTATGGTATACGCAGTGCCGACGCGATGATTGCCCGCCATACTTGGAATGTGGTCTGGAATCATCACGCCGTTGAAGTTCACCTCGCGAAGCACCTTCGCTACCTGATACATATCTTGATAGCCGTTGTCCACGAATGTCTCAACGAAGTGAGGAAGCGGCTGATCTACGTTGCGGAAATGCACTTTGAAAATCTTGCCACGCTCGCCGAAGTAGCGGATGGACTCAATGACATCTTTGCCCATCAATTCGCCGCCTTCGAGCCAGCAGCCGACGCAGAAGCACATCCCGACGTTCGGGCTATCCGCAATCTCAAGCGCGCGTTTGTAGCCCTCGAAACTGCTGAAGATGCATCGCGGAATGCCGGCGAGATGCACTGCGGGCGGATCATCGGGATGGATGCCTATCATCACGCCTGCCTCTTCGGCGACGGGCGCGGCTTCCTTGATGAAGTGCGCGAAGTTATCCCATAACTCCTCCTCGCTGAATTCGCGTCCGTGCGAAAGCGGCATGGGGTAACTATTACCGCCCCAGTGTCCTTCTTGCGCGGCTTCCAGATTGAACGCCCGCGCGCTTGCACCGCCACGCGTCGTCTCGCGCTCAGTGCTCCAAATACCGTTGCCCATGTGCGCATACGTCGTGTAGGGAATGCCGGCTCTGCCTAAGTCGCGAAGATACCGCTTATACTGCTCAAGCTTGGCATCGCGATGCTCAAGGTTCAGCACGATGCTGTCCTGATTGTGGACATCGCTGTTGCCGAACCCGTAAATCTTCAGCCCTGCGTTCTCGAAAATCTCGCGGCGACTCATGAAATAGTCGTAATTTGCATTCGCGCCGTTCGTCCACAGCACCACGTAGTCAACACCCATCTGTTTAACAAATTGCAAGTCTTCTGGGGTTGGCTCCGGCGACATCTGCGCCGTGACTTTGATGCCGGGTTCAATGTTTTGTAAGGGATTTTGTGTGGCCATTTTGCGTTATCCTCCGGGAGCGGTGGTTTGTCATCCTGGGATTAGCGAGGGACAGGCCCTCGCCCTACAGGTATCGGCTTAGCGAGGGACAGGCCCTCGCCCTACAGGAACAGGAACTTACTCCTCGTCTTTTGCTTCTGCCTTCAGCCGATACAGTTCAGCCGTGAGTTCGGTGACGATGTCGGCATACCCCGGGTCATCGTAAACGTTGCACATTTCGTGCGGATCCTTCTCCAAATCGAAGAGTTCCCACTCCGGTGGTTTCGATTCGTCAACGGAGCCTGTCGTGCCGAGTGCTTCGCCGTAGTAATAGATGAGTTTATACCGAGGCGTGCGGATGCCGTAGTGCGCGCCGACGTAGTGGTGCGAGAGGTGCATCCAGTAGCGGTAATACATTGAGGTTCGCCAGTCGTCCGGGGGCTCGCCGTTAAGTAACGGACGAAGGCTGCGTCCTTGCATATCGTCTGGAATGGGGAGCCCTGCGTAATCGAGCCAGGTCTCGGCGAAGTCAATGTTCAACGCCATTGCGTCGCAAAAACTCCCCGGCTCAATTTCGCGCGGGTAGCGGACGATGAAGGGCATCCGCAGCGATTCTTCATACATGAACCGCTTGTCATACCAACCGTGGTCTCCCAGAAAGAAGCCCTGGTCGGACGTGTAGATAACTATCGTGTCTTCGGCGACACCGTCGGCATCAAGATAGTCAAGCATCCTGCCGACGTTGTCATCAATTGAGGCGACGCAGCGGAGATATTCCTTCATATAACGTTGATATTGCCACTTCGCTAGTTCTTCCTCGGATAACCCATCTGGGGGCGGCCCGAGGGTGTCAAACTTCAGATCGCGGGCGTTCATATCGCGTGCCACCCGCATCTTCGCCTCTTTCGCGGCGTTGGAGCGGTTCGCATAATCGTCAAAGAAGGTGTCAGGAAGCGGCACGTCCTCGTCTTCAAACAGGTGCGCGTGCTTCTCGTCTGAATCCCACGGACGGTGTGGTGCCTTGTGGTGACACATTAGGAAAAAAGGGCTCTCCCTATCCCGATTCTGCAGCCATTCCAACGAGAAATCGGTGATGATGTCGGTGGCGTAGCCTTTATGCGTCTTCTCACCGTCCGGCTCCAGCATCACCGGATTATGATAGAGTCCCTGTCCGGGCAAAACGTTCCAATAGTTGAACCCGCTCGGGTCTGCGTTACCGCCGTGTCCAAGGTGCCATTTGCCTATCATCGCTGTTTGATAGCCGGCTCCTTGTAACATCTTCGCGACGTTCGGTTTTCTGCCGTCAAGTTTGTCTGACAGCGTTTTGACTCCGTTGAGGTGGCTATGCTGCCCGGTTAAGATGTTTGCGCGGCTGGGTGTGCAGATGGAGTTGACACAGAAGCAGTTACGGAGGAGCATGCCGTTATCGGCGATGCGATCCAGCTGCGGGGTTTGGTTGATGCGACTTCCGTAGCAACTCATCGCATGAGCGGCGTGGTCATCGGACATGATGAATAGGATGTTGGGGGTGCGCAAGGTAGCCTCCTTTTCGTGCTTTCAAAAACTTTTTTGCGGTTCATAGTCAACTCTTGAGGGTGCTGACGGAGCCCTGTGACGCTTGGGTTCTCGCAAAAGTGCGAGTTTACTAAAAATTTTTTGCGATTTTTCGGACGGTTTTGTGACTGCGCTTGCGGCGGTGTGTCACAGGGGTTCTCGTGCGTTTCGCAAATTTGGGCAGAGTTGATTTGGGTTAAGAAATCAACTTTGGCAAGGGACAGGCCCTCGCCCTACGGTTTGGATGACATTCTCATTATGATTCTTATTATATCAAAATATGCAAAAAATGTCAAGAAGTTTTTCGTGAGGTTTTGGGAGAGGGCTCGGAGAGGAGTTGGGAGAGGCCGCCTTTCGTTTGCGGTATAACTGCAGGCTGCGTTCAATGAGTTATTTGGACCCGCAGGGTTTTGTATGCCATTTTCGGTTACAGGGCTTGCGGGGGATGTTCTTGCTGCGTTCGATGAGTTTTTCCGCGCCGCGGCGATATTCCGCCAGGGTGATTTTGCCTTCTTGGTAATCGCGGGCGAGCTTCTCCCATTCGGCGATGATGGTTTTTCCGTCATCCTTTTGGGGGAGAAAAATACCGGCGATGATTACGGCGAGGATTGCGCCGATGAGGAAGGAGATTAAGAAGCGGTTCATGGTAATGAGATGGGGAGACCCCGCGGTTGGAGGAACCACCGCGGGGTTTCAGTTATGCGCGTGCAGGACGCGCGCGGTTCAGCGGGTCTACCGCCTATGTGAGGGTGACGAGGTGTGATACCGCCTTGCTGTCGCATCGCAGCTCCAGTACGTATGTCCTCGCCAGCAAGTTGTCCGGTGTGCATACCTGCTAGAGGCGTATCCCCTTTGTCACATTCCCTCTGAGATCTGCGTCCGGCACCAACATGAGCGTTGGCGCATCGGACGCGGTTGCTGCTGTCGCCGCTATTGCGGCCGTTGCTAACGGTGCCGCCGTTGTTGCTGACGGTATTGCTGTTGGTGTTGCCGGTTGTCGTTGTGGTGGAACAGACATGACGCGCGGCCGTGGGATATTTAAGACGTTTAAAATAGCAAAACGGTCGCCCGCGAGTTCGTTTTTTCATTGTATAAGACGTTTTAAACGCAAATTCGGTCGCGATGAATTGCGAAAAGAGCATTTTTTATGAATTTCCGGTTTTTCGCAGGCGTTAGTGCCGTTCCTAAGGCCTATTCGCTGGTTTCCCGATGTGCAGAAGAAGGGCTCAACTTAAGGTTGCTGTCCGCAAGATAATCCGATTTTCTGTCCAATTATCGCGATACCATGTGCATGCCTCGAACGTATCGTTGAGTGCCGCCATGCGTGCTTTCAACATCTCGCGGAAGTGGTCTTGGAGGGTTTCCGCCGGTTCGGGTTCGTCAATCAGGTTGCGCGTTTGGAGCGGGTCTGCCACGTTATCAAAGAGTTTTTCGCTGCCATCGGCGCGGTGGACAGCGTAGGTATGCCGTTTCGTCCGCAGTGCGCGCCACTCGTACCCGTCCTCCCACTTCGCCGTGCAGCCCATACCTTGCATAAATGCTGCCTCCGGTTCATCGGTTTGGGCAATGTTTCCTTGCGCTGC
>PYJE01000213.1:35146-35340 GCA_003635305.1 Candidatus Poribacteria bacterium
AGTAGTCTTGGAGGGTTTCCGCCGGTCTGGGTTCGTCAATCAGGTTGCGCGTTTGGAGCGGGTCTGCCACGTTATCAAAGAGTTTTTCGCTGCCGTCGGCGCGGTGGACGGCGTAGGTATGCCGTTTCGTCCGCAGTGCGCGCCACTCGTATCCGTCCTCCCACTTCGCCGTGCAGCCCATACCTTGCATAAAT
>PYJE01000213.1:35360-46208 GCA_003635305.1 Candidatus Poribacteria bacterium
AATCGGGAGATGCATGAGTGAGAGGAGTGTCGGCATGATGTCGGGTGTATTCAGGCAGGCATCGGAGACATGTCCTGCTGGGATATGCCCTGGCCATCGGATGAGGAATGGGATGCGCACTGCTTCTTCATAAAAAATGTTCTTTGCGCGGCGGCCTTGCGCGCCGAACATCTCACCGTGGTCGGATGTGAAAACAAAAATGGTGTTATCGCGCAGTCCGAGTTCATCGATTGCGCGCAGCAACCTGCCGAGCTGCCTATCAAGATTCGCGTTCATGGCGTAATAGACGCGCATCCATTCGGGTAATTTGCGACGTTCCGTTGGTGACATCTGCGCCCACGTGTCACCGAGGCGGTCATTTTCGGGGCGGTAGTTGGGCGGCAGCGGGAAGTTGACATCTCGGAACAATTCATAATCGGCGGCAGGGACGTTGTCGGGTGTCCAAGGATCATGCGGTGTGCCGATGGAGAGGAAGAGCGCGAGCGGCTTCTCACGCGATGCCGTTCGCAATGCTGCGATTGCCATATCGGTTTGCCCTTCCGGTTCATACCCGGGAAGCAGAATCTTCTCTGGCGAATTTCGGTGATAGTAAGCGTCAAAATAGCGGTGATGGAAATTGTAAGCCGCCCAGTCTCCATCAAAACCGAGTCGGTGCGGGCCTGGCGGGATGTAGGAATTCCTCGGGTTATCGTGATTTCCGAGTTGATTCGCCCACAGGTGCCATTTGCCGATATAGTTCGTCTGGTATCCGTTGCGATGCAAGACATGAGCGAGGCAGTCGTGGTTTGGGTTCATCCGGAGTTCGTTAATCGCCATGCCGGTGCTGCTGGCGTATTTTCCGGTGAAGAGTGAGGCGCGATACGGTGCACACATCGGGCTTCCGGAGACAGCGTTGCAGAAATTCGCGCTCTCTGCGGCGAGTCTATCGATATTCGGCGTGCGTGCCTTTGCATCGCCGGCATAGCCGCACGATTGATACCGGAGCTGATCGGCGAAGACATAAACGAGGTTCGGTTGGGTTTGTAGGTTTGACATGTTGGTTCCTCGTAATCCAGAAAAATCTGAAAATCTAGTGCCATTTTAGCACACAAAAGTCAAAACCTTGCAAGTTTTCTGTAACGTTTTTGGTGTAGCCTTAATCTGAAAACTATCAGGATTTGCGTAAATTCTATATAATGTTCCTAATCAACTTTGCAAGGGCGGGTTCCATATCCGCTCGTTACGTAAGGAGTCTTTTTCATGCATAACCATTCAACTCTGGTTATTCTCGCTATGTTTAGCCTCATGTTCGTTTTGCTTACCCCGGCTTTTTCTCAGGATGGGGAAGAGGCAGACATGAGTTTCACTCTCCAGCTTCTCCATGCGGCGGACATGGAGGGTGGTGTGGAGGCACTGGAAAACGCCCCGCGCTTCTCGTCCGTGCTAAACGCGCTCAAGGCAGAAGTTGCCGATACTGTGATTATCGGTGCTGGCGACAGTTACTTGCCTGGCCCGTTTTTCATCGCCGGCAATGACCCGAGTCTCCGCGCCGTTTTAGGCCGTGAAGGTTCTGGACGCGCCGATATCCTGATGCTCAACGCGATGGGGTTTATGGCATCCGCGCTCGGTAATCATGAATTTGACGCAGGCACCGGTGGCCTCGCCGACTTGATTCGGGACGATGGACGCGGCTACATCGGCACGGCGTTCCCGTTTCTCAGCGCGAACTTAGATTTTAGCACCGATAGCAACCTCGCCGGGCTCGTTGTTGATGCTGGGCAGGAGGCTAGCACCGTTCCGAACAGCATCACTAAAAGCGTCGTGATTACGACAACTCCCGGCGAAAAGGTGGGGGTTGTGGGTATCACCACACCCCGGATTGGCACTCTTTCTTCGCTGGGGGATGTGGGGATCGCGCCTGCAGACCCGGGGGATATCGCGGCACTCGCGGCCATCGTCCAAGAAGTCGTTGACGCGTTGACAGCAGCGGGCGTTAATAAGATTATCCTGACAGGGCATCTTCAACAGATTGGCCTTGACGAAGCGATGGCCCCCATGCTACGCGATGTGGACATTATCATTTCTGGGGGTTCAAATACACTCCTGGCCGATGCGACAGACCGGTTGCTTGAAGGTGACGCTGCCGACAGAACCTATCCTATCCTGACACATTCCGCGACGAATGAACCGATTGCGATTGTCGGCACCGATGGCACTTACCGATATGTCGGCCGGCTCGTCGCCGAGTTTGACGAATCTGGAATTTTAATGCCTGCCTCCATTGATGCTGCGGTGAGCGGTGTATTCGCTACGGACGCACAAGGCGTTGTAGATACCGGCAACGCGGAACCTGCACAGCGCGTCGTTGAAATTACCGAAGCGATTCGGAACGTCATTGTAGCGAAAGATGGCAATGTTTTTGGGCAAACCAGCGTCTACCTGAATGGCAGTCGGCGTTCTATTCGGACGGAGGAGACGAACATGGGGGCCTTGACAGCTTCTGCAGATCTAGCGGCGGCGCGACTCGGCGAACCGGGTGTGGTAGCCTGTCTCAAAAATGGCGGTGGTATTCGCGGTTCTATCGGCGTAACTGTCTCCGGCGAGACGCTGCCGCCGCCCGCGAATCCGTTAGTTGATAAAGCTGCAGGACAAATCTCGCAGGTGGACATCGAAAACGTGCTGCGCTTCAACGACGATTTGTCGTTGCTCACATTGACAGCGTCGCAGCTGCTTGAAGTTGTAGAGCACGCTGTCGCTGCCTCAGAACCGGCGGCAACCCCTGGACAGTTTACGCAGGTTGCAGGGTTCGCTTTCAGTTTTGATGTCGGGCAGCCCATAGGTTCCCGCGTTCAGTCGCTCGTGATTACGGATGCCGATGGCAACCCCACCGATGTCGTTGCGCAGGAAGGGCAAATTATCGGCAGTGCGAATCGCACCTTCCGCATCGTCACGCTCAATTTTCTTGCCGATGGTGGCGATGGCTATCCTTATCCGAATTTCCAAAATACCGCCCGGGTGGAACTTCCGACGCTGTTAACGGAGGAGTTTTCCGGTGGAAAGGCGACTTTTGCCGGACCGGGGACGGAGCAGGATGCGCTGGCGGAGTATCTCGCCGCGAATTTCTCTGAAACGCCGTTCGCCGTTGCCGATGTCGGCCCCGAAAGCGATGAACGCATTCAGAATCTCGCCTTCCGTGCGGATAGTTTGAGTGGGTTAGCACCGACACCGAGTGCCTTTGACGTTGAGCTCAGCGCGGGATTGAATATGGTGGGTTTGCCGCTGATGCCCGCCGATGCCTATACCGCGCGTTCCTTCCTGGAGAAATTCGGCGCGACGGCTGTCATTGCGTATGATACGGCAGTTGGCAAGTTTGTCGGGTTCACCGCGAATTCTGCTGGCGATGGATTTGCCATTGAAGGCGGGAAAGGCTACATTGTCAACGTCACCGAAGCGAAAATCGTCAGTTTCAGCGGGAGTGGATGGGAAAATGCGCCCGCCGCGCCGAATGCTGTCAGCGGGTTCTCCCGTTCCCGAATCACCTCAGGGCGCGATTCCTCGGCGTGGGCATTTATTCTGCACGCGCAACTTGAAGGCATCACTGGTGTGACGTTGACTGTCTATGACAGCCACGGCAAAGTGGTTTCCGAAATCGTTGATGGAAGTCACGCGGTTTGGGCCGACATGAACCGGCAAGCGGTTGTTTCTGCCGGTGATACGCTGACGATTGAGGTGCGCGACGCAAGCGGTGACGTAATTCGCACGCTGCAACATCGGGTTACCGCCATGGACATCCGACGCGCGTTCACAGAACTACGCCTCACACCGGCAACTCTGAAACCGACGCAGACTGGCCTGTTTGCCAACTATCCGAATCCGTTTAATCCGGAAACGTGGATGCCGTATCAGTTGGCAAATGACGCTGATGTCATCATTCACATCTACGCCGCGAACGGGCAACTTGTCCGCAGGCTGGAGCTCGGATTCCAGAGTGCTGGCTATTACGTTGACAAATCACGCGCCGCGTATTGGGATGGCAGAAATGAACTGGGCGAACCGATGGCTTCCGGTGTCTATTTCTATCAACTCATCACGCCAGAATTCACGGCGACTCGGAATCTGGTCATTGTGAAGTAGGCATCAAGTCCGTTTCCGTAGACTCGCTTTCAAAGCGCGCTTACTGCGTCTGAGTGAGTCCGTTTCCGTAGGCGCGGTTTGCAACCGCGCCTATTGGCTTTCTCCACTGCCCCGCGGTTACTTTCTCAATCAGAATGCGCGCCTTTTGGCTCTCGCGCACCTGCCTCTCAATCTCAACAGGATCCCAATCTTTCAGGAGTTGTGCCTCAAGTTCCTCGCGAATGGCTTGATACGCGGGCTCATCGGCGAGGTTATGAAATTCCCCCGGGTCTTCGACGATGTCATAAAGTTCCGGCGCGTCGCCGAGACTGTAGTTGAATTTGTATCGGCCGTGCCGCAGCATCGCCATCGGCCGCGCGACACCGTGCGCGAGGTATTCGGAGAAAGCGAAGTTTTTCCAATCAGGCGCGGTGCCTTGTATCAACGGTGTCAGACTATCGCCATCCAGTTGTCCGAGAAGCGGCGCGTTTGCCAGATCTACCAGCGTCGCTGTCACGTCGACAAGCGAGACGACGCTGTCTATCCGTTTTCCTGCCTGCAGATGTCCCGGCAACCTAATTTGCAGTGGGACGCGCGCCGATGCTTCGTAGAAATTAGACTTTCTCCACATCCCGTGCTCGCCGTTCATTTCACCGTGGTCGCTGGTGTAGATAACGACGGTATTCTCCGCCTGTCCGGTTTCCTCAAGAGCCGTGAGCAACCTGCCGATTTTCTCGTCAAGGTAAGTAATCAAACCGTAATAGCCGGCTCTCCCTCTGCGCACCAGTTCTTCGGGGAAATCGACACATCCGAACATGCGCCGCATCCGTTGATAGACAGGATGCTGGTTTTCGAGGTGTCCTTCTGGCATAGTGGGCATATCAATTTCGTCAAGTGGATAGAGATTCCAAAATCGCTGCGGTACGACAAGCGGAAAGTGCGGTGCGATAAAGGAGACGTTGAGGCCCCAAGGTTGCTGCTTTCGCGCTGCCTCGCGGAGATATTCCAACGCCGCTGTCTCTGCTAAGTCATCCACCTCAATTTCTTCTGTTGTGCCGGGGCCTGCTTGTGCGAGTCCTTGCCATGGACGCTTTGCCGGTGGCGTGCCGTTTTCCCAATCCGTGAGCGCGTGTTGTCGTTCTGCGTGCAAATCGCGGGCGAGTTGCGTGCGGAATCCGTGGAGCTGGTCTGGCCCGCCGAAGTGCTGTTTCCCGGCGAGGACGACATCGTACCCCGCTGCACGCAGCAGATGCGCCCATGTGATTTCATCCGATGCTAGCGGCGTTGCGTTATCCCACGCGGCGATGTGGTGGATATATTTGCCTGTCATGAAAGACATCCGCGATGGCATGCAAAGCGGCGAGTTGCAATAGGCGTTGGTGAACGTGATGCCGTCTTCGGCGAGTCTGTCTAGGTTTGGAGTCTGAACGAGTGGGTGTCCGTATGGGCTGCTGAACATGGGTGCGTGTTCGTCGGACATGATGATGAGAAGGTTTGGGGGCATGTTAAGGTTTCCTCTATAAACATAGTTACCTGAACTGATTGGCGACTTGCACCAGATCTAGCACATTCACAACGCCATCGCCGTTGACATCTGGGGTGGCTTTGCCGAAGCCATTCGCCACTTGAACGAGGTCAAGAATGTTGATAACGCCATCGCCGTTGACATCGTTTTTGTCCGTTGTCTGTTTCAGATAGATTTCGCCATCTAAATCGGGGAGGGTGTGGCGTGTGTTTCGCAAGCCGCTCTCAACGCCTGTCGCTTGCTCAGGTAGATGGATGGTTTGCTGCGCACGGCTGCGGTTGTAAACGGCCCATCCGTTGGTGAATTCGCGGATGAAGAGCCCGGGGCGGTTTTCATAAAGTTGCGCTTTGGGGGCGATGGGTTGTCCGAGATTTGCATCCCAAAAATCATACCAGTAGTGCTGGTGCTGATGGTCGTGAGGTTTTCCACTCGCGTGTTCAGTTGCATGCCCGGCCCAAATATCGTAGTGATGTTCATGCTCTTGCGAACCGATTCCGGTGACATAGACGACATATCCATCAGAATGCGTGAGACTGAGTGTCGTGATAACCCGCATCCACTGCTGATTCTTCGGGGTATCAAGCGGTTCAGTCTCGATTCCCCACCCTTCCAAGCCGTTTATTTGAGGGGCTCGTAAATTTTCTTCGGCCCAGAGAAGCGTGCTTTCAAGTTGATTAAGTCCGTCATGGGTGTAACCCTCGCCGTGGTCCCGGCCTGTTTCCATGAAAGTCCCGTTGACGTAAGGAGCGGAACGCGGAATCTTACTGCGATTGGTGTTCACCATAATGAGAAAATCATCGCCAACCTCGGCGCGAATTCGCTGCAGGATGCTTACCATCGCCTCCACCTCCGTGGCGAGGGCGCGATGGTCCTGTAGCGCGCTCCACTCCTCACTCCACCAATCAAAGAAGATGCCGTCGTAGAGTCCGCATCTTGCCACGGCTATTGCCTTTTGAACGATTCCCTCTTGCACGGCCGGATGCGTGAAGTCGATGAGGAAGCCACTCCATCCTACATCCCTGACACGGTTGCCAACTTCATCTCTGACCCAGTGCGGCCAGTCCTCTGGATACTCCTTGGGCCCCGCCAAATTAAACTCAACTGCGACAAGGAACAGCATGTTTGGATTTTGAGCAAGAAATGCATCGCGTTGTTCCTGAGCCGCCGCCAAATCACCCATAAGTTGAGCCCCTTGGGCAGTAGATTGCCAATACAGTCCGAACAAGGGGCAACAAAAATACAGGGCATGATACGCCAATCGCTCGTCCCATGACAAGGTAGGCAGATTGATGATGTTATGCCAAGCGGCGAAAATGGAAGGAAAGTTTCGTTCCATGAGCCGGGCGGCAATCGGTATTCTCGGCAGTTCGCAACTCATATCGTATTCAACCTCCAACAATGGCAGTGCGCGAAGCGGCTCATAATCTTGAATAGGGTTTCCCTCCAGACGGAGTGACTTCAGTTTCGTTAAGTTTGCAAGCGGTGTCACATCAACAATATGATTGTCAGCCAACCACAAATCTTCCAGTCGTGTCAGACGTGCTAAGGGTGTTATATCTTCGATTAAATTCCAATGAACGCGAAGGCCTTCTAATTGTGTTAAGTCTTGAATTGGGGTGAGATCTGAAATTTGACATCCTCCCAGGTCCAGCCATTTCAAGTTCGTGAGATTTGATAATGGCGTGAGATCTGAAATTTCATTATCAAAGCCCACGATACTTTCTAAGCGAATTAATCCGCTTAAGGGCGTAAGGGCTTGAATAGCGTTTCGTGCGATTCCAAGGTAGGTTAAATGTATTGCGTGCTCTAACCCGGTCAGGTCTGTTATCTGACGACTGGAGGCCTCCAGTCTAGTTAACCGTAGCATCTCGGCTGGCTGTAACGGTATCTCGTTCGGCAGCGCGAGTTCGTCGCGCACGGCCTGTCGCAAGTTCGGGTCGGGCATCCACTCTTTCTGCGCTGATGCAATGCCGACGGCAATCAAGACGCAGATGCAGCCTATCAAAATCTGTTTCATCGTTTTTCATTTTCCTTTGTGTGCGGGCGGATGTTGATATCCGCCCTGGGTTTAGGTTTTCGTGATGGCATTGTGCCATCGGTTAGGCTGCGAATTGCTGGAGATTGGTTCTACTCTGGTTCTGGAGCGAGTCCATTGATAGTTGGCGAATTTCTCTGGTAAATTTTCCGTGCAGAATCAGGGTTTCCTCCGCGGGTTGTGTAAGGCTTTCCTCTTCTCGCTGCCTTGTCAGCATTGCAGCAATATCTTCCGGCCATTCAACGCCTCGTTCACGGGCAGCAGCCAGATCTGCTTCGGATTTTTCCCATTCGCGCAGGTGTGCCCACGCTAGGGCACGGGCGTAATAGGCTTGCCCATCAGGTTTCAATTTTATCGCTTGCGTGTAGTCAGCAATGGCGCGTTTAATTTTGCATTTGCTAAAGTAAGCGTTGCCACGAATGAAGTAGGCCTGGGATTCATCGGGCTCTAGTTCTATTGCCGCGTCATAGTTTGCAATAGCCAGATCTATCTCGCCTTTTTTGATGAAAGCAACGCCGAGATTGAGATAAGTCCTAGCATCCGTGGGATTAAGTTCTATTGCTTGCGTGTAGTCTTCAATCGCTAAATCAACTGCGCCCCTGATATTGTAAATGTCGCCGCGATTAACGTAGGCAGCGGTGTATTTGGGGTTAAGTTCTACCGCCGTGGTAAAGTCCATAATGGCTCTGTCAAACTTCTCCGCGAGGCAGTAAACGCAACCGCGGCAGTAATAGAACTCGGCGTTCTCGGGGTTGAGGCGTATCGCTTGAGCGCAGTCCTTGATGGCGAGGCCGAACTTGCCTTTGCGAGCATAGGCGGCCCCTCGGTGGGCGTATGCTTCGGCATAGTCCGAATCGGTTCGGATTGCGGCGGTGAAGTCCTGAATTGCTAAGTCAACTTCACCTTTTCCATTGTAGGCGAGGCCGCGACTGTAATAGACGCGAGCACGCCGCCGGGTTCGTCTTACCGCGTAGGTAAAGTCCGCAATCGCCAGATCGAACTCCCCCATGCTGAGGTAGACATCGCCGCGGTGGATGTAGGGCACGACAAAGGTGGAGCTCATCTCAATCGCGTTGGTAAAATGCTTGACAGATTGTTTGTAGTGTTCAAGTTGCGTTTGGGTTGCCATGTTCTGAGTCTCCTTTCCGTTTATGGGCTAGGCCCAGATAAATCTCCGTGTAGAGTTCTAGGTTGCGGCGTTGATGGCCAATGAATCCGTGGATGTCGTTATAGATAGTCGCCGGTGTGATACCGTGATACCTATCAAGGTGTTCCCGCAACGGCTTTTTGAGGAACGCGGGGATATTGATAACGTCGTTCCCGTTCGGTTCAATAAAACCGTCCGGATGTTCGATAAATACGCTTTTCTGTGCGATAACGCGATTTATCGGTTCATAAGGTTCTGCGATGTAGGCTTTTAACAGTGCCTTTTCCTGCAAAATAAGTCTACCGTTTTCGCGAGGCGAACCGTCACAGGCGAAGAAGAGCGCGATGAGGTAGTCCTCCGTGAAATCGATGAGGTTGGTTTTCCCACCGTAGTGTTGGATTTCGGATAGGCGTTCAAGTTCCTCCACCGGTTTACGGGAAAACTCTTTTACCGTGTCCAACATTTCTGTTTGAACTTCCGCTATATCAAATTGCTCCTGCACAACGTCAAAACCTTCACGTTCAAGGAAAACACGGTAGAGGTTCGAGGAGACTTTCCCGCGATAAGGCAGTTCCTGATAATGCGCCGGTTCACCGCGGAAAAGGTAATCGTCCTCGCGCGATTTTGCCTCAATGTGTCGAAGGATTCCCTCAACGGTGTGTTCCCCGTTGAGGGAATCGGTTTGGCCTGGGGTGTTCATACGCGCTCCTTTTTAAAAGGATACTCTGTTTCACAGAAAATGTCAAACGGATTTTGCAAAAATAATCGGAGACACTGAGTTTCCCAGATTTGGAATTTGTAAATGTCCGTTAAAAGGTAGGGTTCGGGCGAACCCTACCTACGCTGAAAAGCTGCAGGTTCTCAATTAACCGGCAGCAGCCTCGTCCGCTTCCCGCAAGACAGCGGCAGCGCGCATTGCCGGTTCGGAGGACGCGTCGCGCTTGATTATGCGGTTTAAGTGCAACACGGCGCGGGCATCGCCACCCCTAGCTAAGTCCAACGCTTCCTCGAAGCCTCTGTTGCCGTAACTGAAGTCTCTCGGAATAACTGTGAGTTCGTGAGCCTTCCAATAATACTTCAGTTCGTCGGAGTGCCAGTTGCGGTAGACATCTTCCCACTGGAGCGCGTTGAAGATGTTCAGGTGCGGCTCAAGCATGTGCTCGGCGATGGGCGCGTCGACTGCCTGATAACGGTTGTCCAGCGAAACGCGAAGCCGGTCTTCCGTTAAATTCGGCAGTGCCTTGTGGATAGTCAGCGCGGGGAAGATGAGCGTATCCCCGATTTCGTAGTTCGTGGAGTGCCATTCGCCACCCAGGTCTTCCGTATTCACACAGAGGCCGCCGGCACCGAGGGAAAAGTGGTGTTCCAGCACCTTGTTGGCTTTGTGCGAACCGGGCAATACCGCCAAGCCGCCTAACTCAATTGGACAATCTCCCACCGGTGCCCAGCAGGTATACGTCTCGAAATTTCCTTGGAAGTGGACGAAGTCCTGATGGATGGGGGTGGTATGCGCTGTATACTTCGGAAACCAGAGGCGCGCAATCTTCTGTGGATGCGGCAGCACAGGTTTGCCGAGAATCTTCTCTACCATCCCGACGACCTCGGGCCAGTGCCCTGAGCGGTGAAACGCCTCTAGTTTATACACCTCATGGTATACGTCGGTGTATTCCGAGTCGCCTTCGGTGCATTGGGTGGAGATATCGGCGATGCCGTCCCTCGGGTCGGTGCCTGCAACGAGCCACCCGCCGGCTTGGATAGTTGTGAGCATCTCCTTGCGGAGTGCCCGGAGTTTGCCCGGGTCTTGCAATCTCTTGAAGAAGAGGTATCCTTCCTCGGCGATGCGGAGACGGAGTTCGCCCGGGTCATTCATCGCGTCGTTTGAGACGCGAAGTTCTTTTAATTCTGACATCTGACTTTCTCCTATCTAATAGGTGTAAATTGAGGATACCACACGGTGGGTTTGAAGTCAAGTTTTTTGTGTTTTAGACGATTTTGTTCTTCATTTGTCTGAGTCGCTGATTTTCAAGATGAAAGAGTTTTTGTTACATC